>DATFZT010000024.1:0-32229 GCA_035314185.1 Terriglobales bacterium | reverse complement strand
CATCGGCGCCTACCTGCTAGCTGAGGCCGCCGATCTCTTGTTCGCGGAACGGCGTCGGGCCGTAGTTCTTCGGCTGCGACAGGTTTGGCCTTGGCTCGTGGCGTGCGGGGTGGCGACGTTGGTGAATCCGTGGGGCCCCAGAATTTACGCTTCTTCACTGTCTTTGTCGGGACTCGGAGCCCCAACTCAGGGACTGCTCAATGGCAACAGTTTCATCGGTGAGTTGCAGGGCGTACCGATTTCACGCGCGTTGCTGTATCAACTCATCGACCTCAGGCATATGGAGAACGGCCTCGCCTGGTTGCTGTTGGTCGCAATGATTCTGATCGGTCTTTTCCTCTGGAAACGGCAGTTTGGGGCCGCCGTCATTGTCTTGGTTGCGCTGTATTCCACGCTGGCGCACGCACGCTACATGGGGATGTTTGTGATTACGATCGCCACGATTGGCGGCCCCCTCTTGAGCGAGCTCTTCGCCAGCAGCAGTTCAACCGCCGAGACCGGGAAAACCACGGGGCCGCTAGTTCGCTTGCCCACACCTACGGCCCTTGTGGTGACGCTTATCTTCTGTGGTATTGCACTGGTACATATTGCCGACTTTGTTTCGAGCCGCACCTACGTGGTTTTCAACGCGGATTGGAGATTTGGCGCGGGAGAATCCTCCTGGTTTCCAGAGCGCGCCGCGGCTTTTATCCGGCGCGAACACTTGCCGGTAAACATTTTCGAAGAATACGCGCTAGGTGGTTATGAGGCGTGGGCCCTGGGCCCGCAGTATCCCGACTTCGTCGATGGACGTGGAGTCAGCCCCGATCTCATCGCCGAGCAACGCAAACTCTACAGCGAGGGTCCCGATTCGCCCTTATGGCAATCTGAAGCCGACCGCTGGAATCTCAATGTAATCTTGGTCGCGACCTCCGGGTTCCGCGGATTTCAGAAGATGGGTCCGCTCGCCTTCTGTCAGAGTGCAGCCTGGCGCCCGGTTTATATGGATGATGTCTCGCTCGTATTTCTTCGCGACACCCCGCAAAATCGTCCCTGGATCGACCGCCTGCAGATCGAGTGCCGCACACAGAAGCTCACTCCGCCTGCCGCAGCTTCGCGTCCGGTGCTTTACGATTTCTATCTGAACTCCGGAGCACTGTTCTGCGAATTGCAACGCGACCTGGAAGCGGAACAGTCGCTGCGTCGGGCTTCTGCCCTCTATCCCGAAGACCCGAATGCCCATTTGCTGCTCGCATCGTTCTTTCAGAGTAGGCGACGCTACCGCGAAGCGGAGCAGCAATATCGCGCTTCGGTTGCACTGATGGAAACCGGCGGGGCCTTGTACTATCTAGGATTGCTCTACGCCGGAGAGGGCCGCAACGTCGAGGCGGTCGAAGCCATTGAGCGCGCGGCGAAAGAAGCCACGGAGCCGCTCGATATGTACATGAGCATGGGAAAACTCCAACTTGCACTGAATCATCCCCAGCAGGCGCTGGATGCGTTTGCCGAGGCGGAGAAACACAGCCCGTTTCGCAACGGCGGCGAATCCCTTGCCCCTGAGCTCTACGCCCAGATTGCTGAAGGGAACTCCGAAGCGCACAGGCTTCTCGGACAGTGGCCGGAAGCGATCGCGTGCCAAAAGGAAGCCACGCAAAGAACTCCCATGGAGGTCACGCGCTGGATACGCCTTGCGGATCTTTATGCAGCGACGGGGCAGACGCAGTTCGCAGCCGAGGCTCGGCAGCGTGCAACCGAGTTACAGGGGCCGAACCTGCCTCGTTGAGGTGTAGCCCACTATTGCGCGTCGACACCGGGCGCGGGATAATTGCTCCAGCTCTCCGGACTTGATCGCAACTTCTGCATGACACAGGATAAGCAGGCAGGAACCGCCCCGCTTGAACCATCGCTTGGCAATAGGATCGGCAATGTGCGGCAGAAGCCAATACTGCAGGGCGTTCTCCTGGTGCTCACCACTCTGCTGTTGTACGGCCGGGTCATGCACCATGCGTTCCTCGTGTTTGATGACGACGTTTATGTCACCAGCAACATTCACGTAAAAACAGGATTGCATCTCGCCAATTTGGTTTGGTCTTTTACCAGTTTCGACGAGGCGAACTGGCATCCGCTGACGTGGATCTCGCACATGGCGGATTGCCAGATGTTTGGCCTGAGCGCCGGCCCCCCTCACCTGGTCAATGTCGGGCTGCATGCGGCCAACGTCCTGCTTTTCTTCTGGCTGTTGCAATGCGCTACCGGCGCAGTGTGGCGCAGCTTCTTCGCAGCCGCACTCTTTGCCGTGCACCCGCTAAACGTGGAAACCGTCGCCTGGGTAGCGCAACGGAAAAGTCTGCTCAGCGCCCTCTTTTCCTTACTCACGATTGTCGCCTATGGCTGGTATGTTCGGGGCCCTGACTGGAAGAAGTACCTGGTCGTGGTTGGGGCCTTTTCGCTGGCACTGATGTCCAAGCCCATGGCCGTCAGCCTCCCGCTTGTTTTGCTGCTTCTTGACTACTGGCCATTGGAACGGTACGAGGATCTTTCCTTTCGACGCAGGTGGATGCGGTTATCGATGGAGAAACTGCCGCTGTTCGTAATGAGCGCTGCGGGTTCCATGGTGACGATGGCCGCGCAGCGTTCAGGCGGTGCTGTAGCCGACGCAATCCTGCCGCTCTCCGTGCGCATAGGAAACGCCATCGTGTCCTACATGGCATACACCGGAAAGACAATTTGGCCTGCCAGACTGTCCGTGTTTTACCCCCATCCGGAGCAGTCCCTACCGTGGTCCGACGTAATCGCAGCGGCGGTTATCTTGGTAGCGATCACGATGGCAGTGTTGTATTTTCACCGCGCTCGCTATCTCGTGATGGGCTGGTTTTTCTTTGTCATAACCCTGATTCCAGTAATCGGAATTGTCCAGGTTGGCCGCCAGGCAATGGCTGACCGTTATGCTTACGTTCCTTGCATCGGCCTCTTCATCATCATCGCGTGGGGATTAGGTGATCTGGCCCATGCGCTCGTCATCCCGCGTGTTGTACCAGCAGTGGCGGCAGTGTGCCTGATCTTCGCGTTTGCGGCTGCCACCAGTCGCTATCTACCGTACTGGCAGAACGGCGTGAAATTATTTACCCACGCCGCGACCGTTGCCGGCCGGCCAGAGTTCGATCTCGAAGAGGATCTTGCCGATGCGCTGGCTTCTGACGGTCGGATGGATGAGGCCTTTCAGCACTACCGGGAAGCATGTGAATTACGTCCGAGGTACGCGCTCTGTCATTACAACATGGCGTATATCCTGTTTAGTCGGCATCAACTCCAGGATGCGCTGGAACAGTATCGGCTCGCAGTGAGCTTCACCGACAGCAAGGACATGGCACTTTCATCCTTAATAAGTTCTGGCGAAATACTGCTGCAACTCGGTGATTACCAAACGGCGGAGATGAGATTGGCGGCGGCGCTGCAAATCGACCCCAACAACAACAAGGCCTTGCAACTGCGCCAACAGGTGTTCAACCAGGCGTCCAGTCAAAAGAGCAGCCAAAACCGTTAAGTCCGTGTGACCGCCATCACATTCCCGAGTGACGCAGAATGCTGCCCGTCTTCCTTTCCGCCTTTAAGTTAAATTAGCGAAGTCGGACAGCGATGCTGCGAGCAATACGCTCGTCCAGTCTTGGTCCCCAGCGAAGGCGGACCTGCAAGCGCAATTTGAAAGACCTTAGGAGAGAATAGGGCATGGAGAATGCACCGACCACTCAACCGACAACGGGATCAACCTGGCAAGCGAAGCAGGTCTATGCGATGGCGGTAATCAGCCTCGTGGTTGGGCTAGCGATTGGATACTTGTTCCGCGGATCGCAATCACCCCCGGTGCCGGCGCCAACGGCTGCCGATTCCCAGGCCAGTGCTCAGCCGAACCCCCATGGGATGGGCGGAAAGATGCCTAGCCTTGAAGACATGAAGCAGATGGCTGACAAAAAGGCGGCGCCTTTGCTCGAAAAGTTGAAGAGCGACCCGAACAACAGCGATCTGCTCAACCAGGTCGGAAACGTTTACGAAAGAACCCACCAGTTCAAGGAAGCGGCCGACTACTACCAAAAGGCACTGCAGGGTGATCCGAAGAACGTTGCCATTCGCACCGCGCTGGCTTCGTGCTTGTACTACAACGGTGACGTGGACGGGGCGATCAGCCAGCTTCAGCAGTCGCTGAAATATGATCCTAAGGACGCCAACACGCTGTTCAACCTCGGCATGATGAAGTGGCAGGGAAAGCAAGACAGCAAGGGAGCGGTGGCAACTTGGCAGCAGTTGCTGAAGTCGAATCCACAATTAAGCCCGGACCGGAAAGCCGCAGTGCAGAAAGTGATGGCCGACGCCCAGATGCAGGGCAAGAGTTAGCGCCATGACCGCGTGATGAGTCAAACGTCGAAGGGACGGGCGCGCGCATCACCCGTCCCGGCAAACAAATGAGATCTGAAGGAGCACCGAGCAAATGACGGAGACAAATCGAGCAACCTCTACCTCCACCGAGCAGTGGACAAGCGTGCAAGCATACGTGTTGGCGGTCATCTGTCTGCTGGTGGGAATCGCCGGCGGCTGGTTCATTCGCGGATCCCAGAGTCCGGCAGCCGCAGCGACCGAGACAGGGAGCGCACCTGCCGCGTCTGCCGGGAGTGCAGACGTCGGCTCGCAAGCTCCGTCTCCGGCGCAGATGGAGAAAATGGCCGACACGCAAGCTGGACCGATGATCGAGAAACTCAAGGCAGACCCGGCCAACGCCGACCTTCTGGCCGGCATCGGCAACATCTATTACGACGGCCAGCAATACCCCACAGCCATCGATTACTACCAGCGCGCACTGAAGGTGCAACCGTCCAATACGGGCATTCGCACCGACATGGCGACCGCCTATTGGTACACCGGCAACGCCGATACCGCCATCGCGGAATTTCAGAAATCGCTCTCCTACGAACCGAACAAGGCCAACACTTTGTTCAATCTTGGGATTGTCGAGTGGCAGGGCAAGATGGATATCGACAAGGCTACCGCGGCCTGGCAGAAGTTGTTGGATACGAATCCGAACTACGAAGCGAAAGACAAGGTTCTGGAACTGATGGCCCAGGCGAAAAAGCATTCGGGCGTAAAACCGGGAACGCCGGCGAAGCCGTTGCCATAAAGCGAGGTTTCCGTAGAGAAGCGGCTTGCCGCGTCTCCGGAACCATCGCTACTTCCGCGTTTTCCCCACGCGCTGCGCGGTCGCGAACATCTTGGCAACTGTATCCATGTCTTTCGGCTGCACTTTTCCCGGCGGGATCCGCATGTGGGTGAGATCTTCGATCTTCAGCAAGAGATCAACCAGTGCCATCGAGTCGATCAGGCCCGAGGAAACGAGGGGCGTGTTCTCGTCGATCGTCAGTCCCGGTTTCCGGATCAGCCTGACAATGTGTTCGATCATTTGCTGTGCTTCTGCGGTCATGCGAATTTACTCTCCTAAGATTCGAGATTTAGAGAATCGGCGTTGAGTTCCGGATGTTCCTTCAACAACTTTTCGCGCGTGGAAGAACGCGCGGGTTTGCCGGCGGTGCTCTTCACAATCCATTTTGGTGGCTTTAAGAAAATCGTCCGGACTGCCACTCCAATTCCTTCAACGACCGTGTTGCGGATTTCGCGCTCGATCTCGACAGTATTAGTGAGAAGTTCTTTACGTTCCACTTCTGCAACCACGACGATGTCCTCGGTCCCGAGATCGGGATTGTAAACACCCATCGCAACCACACGGCCATCATGAATTGCCGGGTGGGCGGCAACGATCTCTTCGATATCTTGCGGGTAAAAATTTTCGCCGCCAACGATGAGGAGATCTTTTTTCCGGCCGATGACATAAAGTTCGTCTTCTAAGGTAAAGCCAAGATCACCGGTGGAATACCAGCCATCAACAATCGCCTTGGCAGTCAAGTCGGGACGGTTGTAGTAGCCCGTAAACAGGCAGTCGCTCTTGATGCGAATCTCGCCGACGTGGCCGTCTGCGAGGAGATCGCCGGAATCGGACACAATCCGAACTTCATTGCCGGGCAGCACGCGGCCCGACGATGTAAGACAAACCGCGCCTGGAGTGCCTTCCGCAACCGGGACGACGAGGTGCGCGTTGCGGAATCGTTGACCATCCGCCCAGATGCGTGCGGGCCCCGATGGTCGATTGATGTCCGACTGGGTCACGGCAAAAACATTCTCGGCCATGGCGTAGGAGGATTGCAGGACCCCACTCTTCAATCCAATCGCGGAGAAGGTATTCTGGAACTCCTGCATGCTGCTGGAGCGGACCGGTTCCGAACAATTGATCAGTGCGCGAGCCGACGAGAGATCGTATTGCGCCCATCGGTTGGGCGCTGCGCGCCGGGGAACGAACTGAAAGGCAAAGTTCGGCATCCACGCCAGAGTACATTTGTGCGCACTGATAATCTGCAGCATGGTCTCCGGATGCATCACCCAGTCGAGCGGCGACTGCATCACCAGGGGCACATGGCAAACCATGGGCAGCATAAAGCAGGCAATCAATCCCATGTCGTGGTAGAGAGGGAGCCAGCTGTACACGCGGTCCGTTACTCCATCAATTTTCAGCACATGCGCCAGGTGTTCAATCTGGCTTAGCACGGCGGCGTGGGTCAGGGCCACGCCTTTCTGAAGTCCGGTTGTACCGGCTGAATGCTGGATAAACGCCAAGCTCTCGGCATGAATTTCCAAGTCAGGCAGTTCCTGCTCTGCACCTGGACCTTTGCCGTCGCTGGACCGAAGCAACGTCGCTTCTTCGCCGAGAGATACGTGGCCGAGCATGTCGTCAGGGAATTCTTCGTCGATCACTACGACCTTGGCCTTGAGGTTTGCCGTGACACCTGCCAATCCGGAGCGATACTTGGAAGCCTCAACCTTGAAGTTGGGATAGGCAAGAAAGGCGGGCACCGCGCCCAGCATCATCGCTCCGACGAAGGTTGTCATCGCGGAAATGCTCTGCGGCATGATGATGATCACGCGATCGCCGACCGTCATGCCATGTTCGAGGAGGACTTTGGCCTGCGAGCGGGCGCGGCGCCGAAACTCTGCGAAAGTCACGATCTCGCTCTCATCTTCGTCGATCCAGGCAGTAACAAATGGACGATTGCCGGGAGCGGCGGCGAGTGCGGCAATGAGATTGCTGAATTGCGTCACGCTGCCGGTCATTGTAGCTGGTGAGCTGGGCAAAATCCGCGAAACAGATCACACACCAACAGAATTCTTTCGTGGTATGCGAGACGGCATATGCGAGAGGACCGCGAATACGCAATAATGCCTTGCGGTCTGAAACGGTTTCGATAACGCGGGTGAGGAATGTTGCTTCGCGGAATCCTGTACGCTCTGGTATTTCTGTTGTGCGTAGTAGTGTTTGCCAAGTTCCGCTCGCGTGCGGTGAGACAAGCCGTCCTTCTCGTCGGCTGCTACGCGCTCTATCTCACTTGGGGAGCATGGTTCGCGGCTGTTCTTCTCGCCTCCACGGTGATCAACTTCCAGGCGGGGAAATGGCTCCAGCGAAGGCCTTCCGGCCTCGCACTATCAACCGGTATCTTATTAAACCTGGCGCTGCTCGGCAGCTTCAAATACCTTCCGGAAATCGCGGTTAACATACCTCTGTCCTCGTTGCAAAAGTTCTCTCATCTCGCACTGCCATTAGGGATCTCGTTCTGGACCTTCCAGGCGATGAGTTACCTGTTCGACCTTTATCGTGGCGAGGAACTTGACCCAACGTTCTTCGAATTTGCGCTGTACATGGCTTTCTTCCCGGTCGTGATTTCGGGACCAATCTGCCGCATGCCCGAAATGCTCCCGCAATTTCGCTCCGAGCAAACCACTCCTTGGCACGATATCGGCAGCGGGCTCGGCCGCATCGCAACCGGCGTGCTCATGATGCAGTTGGCGCAATTGCTGGGGCAGGGAATTCTCTCGGGCGACGGAATCGTCAGTGGATTCGACCGAGTCACACGCTGGAGTGGTGCCGACGTGTGGTGTCTCGCGTTCGGCTACGGATTGCAGCTTTTTCTCGATTTCGCAGGCTACACGCACATCGCCGTCGGTGCCGCCAAAGCGCTCGGTTTCACCCTGCCGGAAAACTTCCTGCGCCCATTTGAATCGACCAGTCCGTCGATCTTCTGGACGCGCTGGCACATGTCGCTTTCGTTCTGGATTCGCGACTACGTGTTCCTCACGCTGGCAGTAGTGCGCCGCGAAATGTGGTGGCGAAATCTCACGTTAGTGGTTTCGATGATCCTGTTCGGAGTGTGGCATAAAGCGAGTGTGCTCTTCGTGTTCTGGGGCTGCTATCAGGGAGTGCTTCTTGTCCTGCATCGTCAAGTGCAGCAAGTGCAGCGCAAACTCGACTGGACGCCGCCTGCTGCCCTCTGGGCGCCGATCTCGTGGGTTGCGACCATCAGTCTCGTCAGCCTGGGGTGGATCTTTTTTCGCGCCAAATCTCTGGTCGAAGCGCGACAGATGTTGTGGGTAGTGCTGTCACCCGCGAGCTATTCCTCACACTTTCTCAGCGGGAGTCTTTATTTCCTGGTGGTGGGTCTGGCGATCGGATATGCAATTGTGCTCCTGGCGATCGAGGTGCTCGATCGTTATTCAATCGAGACCGAGGACTCCGCCGTCAGCTCCCGTACAGGGATGATCGCTTTTATTGCGCGCAATCGCTGGTTTTGGATCCCACCTCTTTACATATTGGCGTTACTTCTCGTCGTAATCGTGACGCACACTCGCGGCGCTGACGCGGCTCAGTTCATGTATCGGAATTTTTGAAAGGTGACGATTCGCGCAGCTCGAGCTTCCTGTTAGATCGGTATCTATCCAACAGGCGTCCCGTCGGGAGCAAAGACCGGGAATCCGTCCCAGGGTCGAGCCATGCGCAACTGCTCTGCTGCCGCCGCGCGGTTGTAGTCGAAAAGGAAAAGTCCAAAGTTGTAATGGAGGACCCGGTCGTCCGGTTTTTGTCTGATTGCCCATTGATATTCAGAGACGGTCTCGTCCGGGCTTTCATCGGGATCGCCCGCTTTGATCGCCAACCTCAAGACCTGATCCGAGTGGTTGAGTTGATTTGTGAACGGAGGCTTTTGCAGACGTTGCAGCATCTCCCGGGTGATCCGGAGGCCATCATGACTGGTGAAGGCCAGTAGCTGCTCGCATTCCGCCTGAGAAGGAACATCAGAAGGGGCATCGCCGTGCTGTAGAGACGGGGCTTGCCCCGTCTCCGCCGGCAGCTTGCTCGCGATCTGCGCAAACATCGCACGCGCCAGGAGGTAGTTGCCCTCGGGAGTCATGTGTACGTGTTCATACACAAGTTCACTGCCGACGATCGCGTTCGGGCTCTGCTTGGCGAAAATCTCCTCGGCGTCTACCAGTTCAGCGCCTGAGGATGAAGATGCCACCGAACGATTGATGTCATTGATCTTGCTGTCAGCGCGGAACCGAAGCGTGTCGAGATCGCGGGCGCGAGAGAAATGTTCACGGGCCGCGCCATAGTCTCCGAGCATCCACAGGCAGCGCGCAATGCGGAATTCAAGCTCAGCGTACTGGTCGTCAATCGCCGCTGCGGAGAGATACGTTTTCAATGCGTCCGCGTACGACCTCCCGCTCTCGAAATCAGATCCCTGTTGCACCAGCGCCGACCAGGAACGCAATGCATCTTGCCCTAAATCCTCGCGGTGTAAGGACGCGAACGGGGCACAGTCTTTCAGATTCGTGGCGATGGTGGCGACGATTACCCTGGCACCCGATCTGCGAGCGATAGCGATCGTGTCTCGCAGATTGCTTTCGAAATTCTCATACACATGCTTCATGAGCGGTGAACGGGCCGGGACCTGTTTGTCAAGAAACATCTCCATCCCTCCCCATTCCCGCTTTTGCGTTCCCACTTTAGTGAGAAGCTGGCCGATGCGGGTCGAATGCGCGAAGATGCTGGCACGAATGACGGGGAGGCTCATGGCGGAGGACGTAAGTGCGGTGCCGGGTCCATAAGGTCCGACTACTTCATTATTCCCCGAATAAATGATGAACAAGTCCGGGCGCTGGCCTGCCAATCCCTCGGCAATCGGCAATAGAACATGGGAGTTTATGGCGACGCTGCCAGTATTGACCACCTCGAACTTCATGGAAGGGAAGCGTTCCCGGAGCATGACCTCCAGATACCGGCTGAATCCATAAGCGGGATCGGGATCGCCCATCGCCGCGGATTCTCCGAGCACGAAAATTCTGAACGTTCCCCGCGGTTTTTCTGCCGGAATCTCATACACCTGAGGTGTCTTGATCATGCCCGGAGGAAAAAATGGAGCCGGGAAAAACAGGTTGTAGCAAGAGGCCGGCCGGCCCTGCACCGTGCACGGGATGGTAAGGTCGGTCGGAAATCCTACGCCAAACAGCCGTAGCGCACCTTCCGTGATGCCGAGTAGCAGCAGGGGAAGGAAGATTGACGTAGCCACGCGCGGCGCCCAGAAATGCCACCCACGCACCGGCTTGCCTATTTCAGTTGATGTCGTCATGCTTTGCGAATCTGATGCTAGGTTCAGAAAATCCGGTCTCCTCAAATCTGAGGTTATCCGAGACGTCGGCTCGCATCCATCCCGCTGCTGACGAAACAGGGCGGGATCGGATCTGATTTGATTTCGTGGGCCTAACCGCGTCCTCAAACCTGTCGTGATCCAGCCCTGTATTGTCCCCAAGGCAAAACGTTAAGCATCTTGCATTGGATAACGTCAGGCCAAGGAAAGCCAATATCCACACACCATTCCAGCATCGACTTGCTATGGAGGTTACGCCTTTTGTCCCTGGTTCCCGGTTTTCCGGTTCTGTCTCGCCTGCATTGCATCTTAGGGCAAATGTCCGGACAGACGAGGGCCCGCTCCCTCGGAGTGCACCGGAATTACCAAAGCTACACTACCCACCATCGGGGTCGCTTGCAGCTCTGATTTCAGTTAGTTATGAGTAGGACCCAAAACCATTTCCCTCTTGGAAGCGGCCTAGGATCGGGTCTTTCTCCTCACCCAAGGCGCATTTTGCCCCTTCGCCCACTTGCCATTCCCGTCAGCCTGATGGCGCAAATCCCTGCCAGCATTGCGTTTAGTTCGTATACTGGGCTGGCATCGCAATTGCCACTCTCGAAAGAACGCGGCTTCACATCGCTGAACAAGTCTTGGAGTTGGCGCAGCGCTCCCAGCACTGCGATAATCGCACTCAGCGAGGGCGGGAATTCGCCTTCGAGAGGGCGCGCCCGGAAGAACGGTAGGTTCACATGAGCTACAACATTTTTCGTGTCTGCAAGTGGCGGCTTGTGGTTGCTGTACTGTTTGCACTTGTGGTCCAATTTGCATTCGCCAGTAATGCACCGCTGGTTTCCGGCTCCTACGAAGTATTACAAAACACGGATCTCGGTTCCCAGGCGCAGATTCGAATGCGCATCCATCTGGTGAACCACGGGCCGTCCAGCCTCGCCATCCAGAGGATGACGCTTTGGGATTTCTCCCACCCTTCCAAGGGCGGAACGCATGCCTGTGCCGTCACGCTCCGCGCGCATGCGTCTACGGAGACCACCCAGGAATTCACTATTGACCGGACGGAATACCAGATGTGGCAAAGAGGTCTGCGGCCGAGACTCGTCTTGCAGATGGAGGGCCCAGGCACTACCCCAGGCAGAACAACAAAGAGCAAAGCAGTGGTCCGACTGGACCGTACTGCTGGCCAGGAGGTGAAGTGATGATGCCCTCCCCCAAGTCACTTGCGCTGCTTATCCTGACTCTCGCACTTGTCTTGTTCGCGCCCCAGGTTTCGTGGGCGCAATACACCATCAGTACAGTTGCTGGCGGCGGCCCGGGCGCGAGTGGCGTGGCGGAGCTCAACGCCAGCATCGGTTATCCGGGCACGATTGCATTTGACACGGCGGGCAATGCCTATATCGCGGATATTTATTCGAGCCGCGTTTTGAAAGTCAACCCCGCTGGTATTGTCACCGCGGTGGCCGGAAACGATACCTCGGGCTACTCGGGCGACGGAGGGCCAGCAACCAGTGCAGCCCTTAGCCACCCAATAGGTGTGGCCGTGGATAGCGCTGGAAACGTTTTCATCGCTGACACGGGCAACTCGGTGATTCGTGAAGTGGTGGCCAGCACCGGCAATATTCAAACCGTGGCGGGAAACGGGGTCGCGGGTTACTCCGGCGATGGGTCGGCGACCAGTGTGGAACTCAATGAGCCTTTCGGCGTTTCCGTAGACGGCTCGGGAAACATCTTCATCGCGGACACGAGTAACTGCCTGGTCCGGAAGGTGAGCGGAGGCGCTCTCACCACGATAGCGGGCAATCCGACGCTGCAATCGCCGTGTGGCTATTCCGGCGACGGGCCGGCGACCACCGAGCAACTTTCTCTTCCGGAAGGCGTATTCGTAGACGGCTCGGGGAATGTTTTTATTGCGGACACCGATAACTCGCTGATTCGCGAGCTCACGGGCGGCAACATTCAGACGGTGGTGGGGACGTACTACGACTTTGAAACCAGCGGTTGCAATTATTCCGGCGATGGCGGTCCGCCGACGGCTGCCAATGCCTACCTCTGTGCGCCTTCAGCAGTCTTCGTTGACTCTTCGGGTGACATTTTTATTGCGGACACAAACAACGTGGTGATTCGCGAAGTGGTGGCGGCCGGGGATATTGAAACAGTTGCCGGAAACAATGCGGACGGTCCGGGTTACTCGGGCGATACAGGCCCAGCCACCAGCGCACAGCTGAACTATCCCAACGACATGTACGTGGACAGCGCCGGAGATATCTTTATCGCGGATACGGACAATTTTGTGATTCGCGAGGTGACAGCTGGCACGATCAACACGGTCATTGGAAATAATACCCTGGCTAATTCCGGCGACGGCGGGCCCGCGGTCGATGCGCAATTGAACTATCCCGGAGATGTGTTCGTCGACGGCTCGGGAAATATCTTTATCGCCGATTCCGTCAGCTCCGTGATTCGCGAAGTCTCGGCAAGCAGCAGCGACATTCAAACCGCGGCTGGGGATGCCAAGACACCTTGCACCGTGTCCACTAACCTTTGCGGCGATGGCGGAACTGCGGCCAGCGCGCAATTCAACAATCCCTACGGAGTGGCCGTCGATGGTACGGGCAATATCTACATCGCGGATACGGGGGACAATCGCATCCGCGTGGTTACGGCAGGCAACGTTGCAACGGTGGCAGGCACCGGCAATCAATGCACTGCGCCCTTTGCATGGCCCTGTGGCGACGGAGCAGCCGCCATCAGCGCGGAACTTTTCAGTCCCCTCGGCGTGGCCGTCGACAGTGCGGGGAACCTCTTCATTGCAGACACGGACGATCACGCGATTCGGGTGGTCAATATGGGCAGCACGACCCTCACCCTGGCAGGCGTCATGATCACGACTGGCCAGATTGCGACCGTGGCCGGTAATGGAACCCAGTGCCAGCCGCCTACGAACGGGACGTGCGGCGATGGCGGACCGGCCACGAGCGCGCAGCTCAATTTTCCGGGCGGGTTATTCGTCGATTCCTCGGACAACATCTACATCGCCGATACCGGCAACAATCGCGTTCGCGTGGTCAACACTGGCACCGCGACCGCCACGATCGCGGGCGTGGCAATTCCGGCAGGCCAGATTGCGACCGTGGCCGGAACCGGCACGGAGGGTTATGCCGGCGACGGCGCGTTAGCTACGGCCGCTCAATTGGCTGGTCCCAGTGGCGTGTTCGTGGACGGTGCTGGAGACATTTTTATCTCCGACACTAACAACTTTGTAGTCCGCGAGGTGGTGGCCAGCACTTGGGAAATTGCTACGATAGCCGGAAACAACACGCAAGGGTTTTCCGGCGACGGAGGCTTATCAACGAGTGCCCAGTTCGCCAATCCTCTCGGTATGGCGGGCGATTCCAACGGCAATCTGTATGTCGCAGATACGGACAACTCGCGGATTCGAGAATTGGTGGTCACTGTTATGGCGGCGCCGAGTGCATCTGCGCCTGCGCCCCAGACCGCGTCTCCCGGGGGGACAGCTACGTATGACATTCAGTTAAAAGCCGATACTGGCGATCCCAGATATGCGATTACACTTTCCTGTCTGCAGAGTTCATTACCCGCCAATGCTACATGCAGTTTTTCACCGGCCACGATCACGCCCGGTCCTTTGGCAGTGCCGTTTACCCTGAGGGTTACCGTCCCCACCACTTCGTCATCTATTGAGAAACCGAGCCGGATGCGGCTGCAACTCGTGTTCGCGGTTGCTCCGCTGGCGGGAATTCTGTTGGCGGGCGCTGGACTCCGCCGGGCGAAGCGTCGATGGCTGCTGTTGGTAGGGTTGGCCGTTGCCCTGGTCCTGCTGAACGCCTGCGGCGGGGGGAACTCGATGTCGGGCTCGGGCACAACTTACAACGTGCAGGTTCAGGGAACTTGGAAGACGCAGGCGAACCCGGTGACCATTACCACCGCAACTTTGATAGTGCAATCACAATGATGGTGACGCGGACCGTAAGAGCAAAGTCTCCGCAGCCATGACCCGCGATGACCGACGGCACTTACTGATCACCGCCTGTCTGCTGCTCGTCACGTTCCTGGTGCATGCTAGGGCCCTGGGCTTCGGATTCTGCGACCTGGACGACGTTCACCAGATCGTTGAGAATCCCACCCTGCAATGGAAGTCCGCACCCGATTACCTTGTCAAGGATGTGTGGCGCAATCCGCAGCCGCAATACCGCACTTACTACCGGCCGATTTTCCTGCTCTGGTTGCTCATCAACCTCAAACTCTTTGGGCTGCACCCCACGCTCTGGCACCTGGCCGCACTCGCACTGCACGGCGCGGTGGTAGTGATGGTTTACCGTCTAGGACTGCGTCTGATGGGCGACGAACTCATTGCCGCCGCAGCCGCCGTGCTTTTCGCTGCACATCCCACGCACGTGGAAAGCGTAGTCTGGCTTTCCGGCGTCACTGAGCCCCTGGCCGGCGTATTTTTCCTTGGCGCATTCCTTGAGTACCTACGCGGGCGCGAAACGCGAGCGCCGCGCCCGATGCTGCTGTGCGCCCTGCTCACCCTGATGGCGTTGCTGGCCAAGGAAACCTCGGCGGCGCTGCCTCTTCTGATTGCGCTCTACGAGTGGCTCTTCCCCAGTACTCCGACTGAAAATCTTCGCGCGCGCATGGTCACCGGCGCCTATGCGGTCGGACCCACCTTCGGAGGCGCCGCCGTCTATGCGTGCATGCGCCTATTCGCCATGCATCATGTGGTGTTCGTGAACAACTCCCCCGGCAGAGTGCTGATGACCTGGCCGCTGCTGTTATGGGACTACACGCGCATGATGTTTTGGCCCTCCGGGCTCGCCGTCTACTATGACGCCCAACTGCTGAAGCAACCGTCCGCCACGCAATTCTGGCTGCCGTTGGCGTTCGTGATTGTTGGCGCGGCGCTCCTGACGTACGCGTTCGTCCGCAATAAGCTGGCGGCTTTTCTCGGATGCTGGTGGCTGCTGCCCATCGTCCCAGCGCTAGTCGGCCTGTTTTCCTTTCCCGCCAACGACATTATTCACGACCGCTATACCTATCTTTCGAGTGTGGCATTCGTGTTCTTGCTGGCTTGGGGGCTGAGCCGACTGGCGCGCAGCGGCATGGCCTTTCGCTTGCCCATTGCCGTCCTGTTCCTGGCGCTCGTCTGCGGCTGGAGCATGCTCACCGTGCGCCAGACGCAGGTCTGGTCCAACGGCTTCACGCTCTACGGAAACGCCGTCAAGGTTTCGCCCAACAACGTGCGCGTGCGCAACCTGCTGGCCATCCAATTGTTTAAAGCCGGAGATGGGCGCAAGGCGTTCGCGCTCTGGGACTCGACTCTGAAACTCGACCCCGATGCCTTTGACACCAACTACGCCCTGGGCGTGACCCTGTTCACGGTCGGCAAGCTTCCCCAAGCGGAGTTCTTTCTCCGCCGCGCCTGCGAACTCGACCGCAAGAAGCCAGAACCCTTTCTAAACCTCGCCGATCTCCTGGTCGCTGAGAACCGTCGCGACGATGCGCTAGAAGTGCTGCGCGAAGCCCTCTCCACCGTGGACGCGAACCCCGATTTGCTGCAACAGAAAATAGCGGAGATCAAGGCCGCGAGGTAGAAGCTCTCAGTTCTCAGAATAAGCAGAACCACGTAGGGACAGCCGCCCTGGGCTGTCCGGTCGGGCGAGGCCCGACAGCGCCGCGTGCTTCACCCGGTCAATAGGCGGGTGCACGCGGTCCATCTAATGGAGCTTGCGGCCGACGATCGCGTTTGAAATGGGCGTCGACAATCTAGAAACTCCGCAACCGCCCCTACCTCCGCGGAATCCCAACAGAACGCGATCCGAGAGCCGAGACAGAGCCGTTTGGATTGTGTGCAGCTTGGTGACAAACCAGCGCGCAAGTGTTGGTCGCACGGTGGTAGGAGATGGGCGCGGCTCCATTCTGAGCCACCACACGAACGTCAAAATTCACCAGCCGCTCCCCCGAGATCGACGGAGAAGTCGCGCCCATGCCATGGGCGGTGTGGCATACCGAACAGCTAAAGCCGTATTGCGAGACGTGCAGGCTGTGATACGTGAAACTCGAACCGGTGGATAGCACCTGGGTCAGGTCGTGACACTTCGCGCACATGGCATACGGCCCGATCGAGGTCAGGTCGGGATTGGGGAAAAGATTCGTGACCAAGCCGCCGGGTTCGGCGGCCTGGCTGAATTGATAGTTGCGTTCGAGGATGTGCGAGTTGACCGATCCGTGCGGACCATTCGGGCCGGCGCCGCCGAACTCGCGATTGTCGTCGCTGTTATGACAATCGGAGCAGAAGATCGACGTTCCCGGCAGCATCGAACGCGGAGACGCGAGCCCATTCAGATTCAGCATGAACGGCAGAAGACTGGGCTGCGGCAGAACGCTCGTCCGAGGATGGGTGACAGGGTGGCTCGATGTTGCCATGGAAGAAAATTGAGGCACAATGTTCAACGGGTCCGGCGCCGACACCACTCGCAAGGGTGCGTATCCGTAGATGATCAGCCGCTGTTTACCCGTGCTCGTGCCATGGCAGCGCAAACAATTTTCATATTGGTTGATCGCCGGATTAAGAACCGTGACCCCATCGGCCGCGCTGACGCCACTAACCGCCGCTTGTGATGGACGCAATGCCGGCGGGACGGTGAACGTCGTCGTCTGCTTGGCAGCGTGAGGGTTGTGGCAATCGACGCAGACGGTGTGCCGGTTGTGGTTCAAAAGCACCGGTTCGGCAGCATCGTGAAAGTTCACACCGGAGGGCAAGGGATGGCCGGCCTTTGCCGTCTCGGAGAAGATGTTCGGAGGCGCTGGCGATACGTACGCGCCGCCGTTGGCGCCGTTGTGACACGTCATGCAAGCCTGTGTAACCGAATCGCTCCCCGGCGTCGGAGGTGTGGCCGGACGCAGCAACCGTGCCGGAGCAACCGAGTCGTGCTCCATGTGGCAGGAGTTGCAAGCGTTCACTCCGACCGTGGGATAAGGACCGATGTGACCGTCGGATGAAACCTGGTTGGTCGCGGTCTGATGAATACTTCCCACAAAACCTGCCAGCGGGTTGATCTGTCCTGTCACCACCCGGTTCGGATCGTGACAGGCCAGGCACATCTGCGCATTCGAGCTGTCTCGAACCAGAAAGTTCTGTGCGATCCTGTCGATTTTTTGCACGTGAGGGGAGTGACAACTGGTGCACTCGATATTGCCCTTCACGAGCTTTACCGCACCGGTCGGATCGGCCGTGATCCCTTTCGACACCAGCGACGCCACCAGGTTGGGCGCGTCTTTCATCGGAAGCACCAGACTGAACGGGTGCGAACCGGTCAATGTGGACCCGAAAGAATCGATGGCATTCAAAGAGCCGGTCACGGGGATCGGGCCATATGCCGCCGACTGCCCCACTCCCACCGTGCCGTCGTGACAACTCAGGCAGAGACTGCTGGTGATCCCCAGCGTAGGTTGGGTGTTACCTTGTTCGACATAGGTCGTGCTGGTGTAGGGCGTGTACGTCCTCTTCGACAACTTTTGGTTCCAAAGTGGCGTGATTCCACCCAATCCGCTGTGCGGAGCATGACAGAAAGTGCATCCGAGGCCGCCCTGGTATTGGACCGACGATCCACTCGCCGCCGACAGGTTATGCATGCCCAACACGTCGGGAGTGGGTTGAGCCTGTGCCGCGGCGAAAGCATGCGCCCAAATCATCATCGCGATCGTCGTGCAGGCCAGCGACAGGATCTTGTTCACTGTTTCCTCCCGTCACCCTCTCCGGCCATGCCGTAGTAGTGAAAGACCTGAACACGCCGGTTAAACGAATCCACGACGTAGATGCGATCCTGCTTATCAATCTGCAGCCCGGCCGGCAGTTGAAACTCTCCGTCCCCCGTTCCCCTTTGGCCAAAGTAATAAAGCAAGCGACCCTCTCGATCGAAGACCTGCACCATGCCCCACTGTCCGTCAACGATATACAGATGATCTTCGGAGTCGAAGCCAATCCCTTTTGGACGGAATATCCATCCAGCCCCGTCTCCGACCTTGCCGATCGCATAGCGAAACGTACCCGACCGATCAAGCACCTGCACCCGGAAATTCATCGCATCAACCACCACCAGGTCCTTACCATTCAGCCGCAGTTCGGTCGGAAAATTGAACTCGCCGTCTCCTGTTCCTGTCTTCCCAATGGTCTGGAGCACGCTTCCCTGCATATCCATCATGAAAATCTTGTTGCGAAGCGTATCGGTGACGTAGATGCGTTGTGCGGCCGAGTCCACCGCGATCCCGGTCGGACGTTTGAAATATCCCTCGCCGCCTTTCAAACTGCCGATGGCGTGCCGGAATTTGCCGTTTGCATCGAACACGAATACCTTGCCCGTCTGCGAATCCGTCACATAAATATTGTCTTGCGCGTCCACGGCCACGCACTGCGGTGTGAGCATCGGATCCTTTCCGGCGTCGCGGCGCGTGATGAATTTATATTTCTGCTGGATGAAATCGAAGATGTGAACTCCGCTCGCCCCCTGATCGGTGACGATAATGCGGCCGTGCGAGTCGGTGACCACGCTGTACGGATTCACCAGGTAGTGAAAATCCGGCTGGCCCGCGATTACGTCCACGACTCGAGTCCAGAAGCTGCGCTTGGGTTTGACCTCGCGCTCCAGGCTGAAGCTGCGCTCAAAAGAAAGTTTGCGTCCCCCGTCGAGCAACAGATCAGGAGCATCCGACGGGCCCAGAGTATCCTTCGCAATGTCCTTCGAACGCTTCGAAGCCCCTGCGGAGGTGACCAGCATTACTGCCAGACCGGCAACAAGCAGTCCTGCGCAAACGACTCTTCTGATACCCAAGGAGTCCTCCGCACAAAATAAGAATAACCTGCCCCGCACCGCTAGAAGAAGTCGAACCATCTGGAGATCCCAACATAATACGACGTGCTGGTGGCGGGCGCGCCGATCGCACTGATTCCTTGCGTGTACCGAGTATACCCGGACAGCAGCCCGATCCGTCGCAGATGGTACTGCATCTGGGCATTATAGATTTCCAGGTTGTTGCGCGAGTCCGTGGCGGCGAACGTATTGCTAATCGCGCGGCTAAAGCTTCCCGATAATGACAGCCGCCGTAGCGGTGACCCCGCGACGGAGCCGCCGTAGCTGGATCCATTGAACACGTAATAGTCGGTCAGACCCGGCGTCGGCGTCGGCGTGATGATCCCGCCGGCCCCCAACACTGAAATTCCGTGGGATTGACTATAGAAAGTGCTGGCTTGCACCTTCCGCATGCTCAACGAAGTCGAATAGCTCTCGCTGCTGCTGGTGCTGCCCGGGTTGTTGGTCAACCCGCTGTGGCTTCCGGTGAAGGATGATATCCACGCCATGCCGCCCGGCAAGCTGTGGCGAACGTTGGCGCTGTAGCCGTAGCCGGAAGTCGTATACGTAACCAGCAGCGTCTGCACGTTCTGCCCGTAACTGAACGTCCCCGACGTCCACCAGCCTTTGAAGCGGCGAAAGAAGTTTACGTTGGCTCCAAATCCTATCGAGTTGTTTCCAAAGTCGCTGGTACTATCGATCACCGAGGCGGAAAATGTGAATGTGTTCCAGAGTTTTTTGCCATAGTTCACATTGCCGCTAAAGAACTCGCCCGTATAGCTTTGCCCAAAGTAATGTTGATCGAAGTAGGTCGCCTGCGCCGAGCCTATGAGAGAGTTTGTGAAGTTATAGTTCACTTGACCATTGAACGTCAGCGAATAGGGCCGCGAACCCAGGTCCACTCCGGCCACCGGAGCCCCATTGTTGCTGAGGTTCTGCGCCAGATAGCCGCTCAAATTGCTGGTATAGCTTTCGTTGACGTTCCAGCTCAACTTCAGGGTGGGGTGAAAAGAGGCGTTCGCATTTTCCGTGGTGTCGGTGTAACTTGAGGTGCCCCCGCTGCTCCCGTTCTGTGGTTCGTCTTCGAGGAAGTTGCTGGTTTGCGACGCCCGATTGTAATTTGCGGAAAAAAAACCATGCTCCGGCAACACGTGATGCGTGCCGAAACCGAAATCGTTGTCGCTGGAATGGCTCGAGGATCCCTCGCCCCCCAGAAACGCTGGGTATTCCGAATTCATGGTGTTGTGATTGAAAAAGGCGGCTAGGCCCCAGCCCCTGAATTGGTAGCCCGAGTGTACGTTGAACAGGCGCGTGCTGGAGCTGCTGTCCTGGCTGGTGCCAAAGAGCGTGCCGCTGCCGCTGCCTTGAGAGTACCCAACTGTCAGGGTTGGCCAGTCGGGAATCAATGCACTCCAGTTGATCGCGAAGCCTTGCCCCTTGCCCACGGTGGCGATGTTCGGTTGGCTCGAATTGGGTGTGCTGCTACTCGCCAAACCGATTTCGCTGGTGGTGTTGCGCGTGTAGTTGTAGCTGACCGATCCGGGAAACTTGCTGCCGGTAAAGAAATTCGCCGAGGCGACGACCCCGCTCGAGCCGGTGAGAGATTGAGAGTCGGAGTCATTCCGCGACTGGTCGTAGTAGGGCGCGATGTTGAACGAAAGAAAGTTTGGACTGTAGTAGTAGCCCGAAACCCTGCCATCGAACCCAAGGTCCAAGCCATGGTTGGACTGGGCTGCGTCCCCATAGTCGCCCTGGTACCCGAAGGTGAACAGGCCGCCAGCGTTCAGCTTCGTATTCTCGCCCAGAGAAAGCGGTTCCTGCTGCTGGGCCGCAGCCAGTTGCGCCATCGCCAGTATCATCAGCCCGATGATGCGATTCGCGATCTTCATGAAACGACTACCCTTCTGCCAAGAGGCTCCGGACCCGCAACGACCTATGCCAATAAAATGCACAACGATCGCCAAAGTTCCCGGCCAGGGAATCTCGATACGGTATTGAAAACAAAGGTGTTTACGGCGAGGTAGAGTTGGACCTGGAACCCCGGATGTTGCTCCAGTGCGGGATATCACTCGCCCAACGGGTCGGAAGACCCAACCAGGCCACGCGGGCTAGGAAAGAGGCGTAAACGAAGGTGGTCGGGACAAGAACTCGGCTGCGGGCCCGGGTCTTGATCACCCGATGACCCGATCGCCCGATGTTCTAGCCAACCTCTTCTACCTTGGCCTTGGAGCGCAGTTGCTTGGCCAGACCGGAACGTAGCTTCTCGTACTTTTCTTTCTGCAACTCTACCTTCAGATCGGACTCCACTTCCTTCAAGCTCTGCCTCTTCGCGGGATTGTGCGCATTCAGGCGGACAATGGTGTATGCCGATTCAACCTGGATCAATCCACTTAGCTGCCCGGGCTGCAATGCCTGCAGGGCTTTAAGAACCTGCGGCGGCAGCTTCTCGCGTGCCACCACTTTGTGGTCGCCCATATTCACCCGGAAATCGTCCTCCGAGATCTTTTCCGCCAGCAGGCCAAAATCCTGATAGCTCTTGGTCGCCTTGGCCTGCCGCAAAGCATCCTCGGCCTTCTTCTGGGCGTCTTTGGCTTGTTCTGCAGTCGGCTTGAGTGGGGGCACCACAGAAATCGTCTGAAAGCTGAATGACTCCGGCTGCAGGTATTTCGCCGGGTGCTTGTCGTAGTACGCCTTCACCTCCGCCAGTGATACGCCAGACTTGTCCTCCACGTCGCTCTTCAGCACCTGCTCGATCAGCAGCGAGCGCCGTATCCGCTGCTGTAAGTTCTGCTCTGAGCCCTGCATCTCCGCCTGCATGTATTGTTGGTATTCGTCGGGGCTCTTGAACTGTTGCCGAAAATCCGCTTCCGCGGTCTTAATCTTCTCACGAGAAATCGTTATCTTGCGCCGCACCGCTTCCTGATACACCAGTTCTTCGAAAATGATCATTTCGAGCGCGCCCTGCCGAATCGCGGCCTCTTGCGCTTTGGGAAATCCATTGTGCTGCTGGGCATAGGGGAAGATGGCGTACATTTCACGCAGCAGGTCGCGATCGGTGAGCACTGCTCCATTCACCCGCGCCACCGCTTTGTCATTTACCTGGAGCGGCGACACCACCGGAGCTGTCGTGCTCGATGCCGACGCATTGGCCAGGGCCGTTGGAGCATGAGACGCGACTTGGGCCGAGGCGACTGAAACTGAGAGGGCCAGCGCCATCAGAAGCATTGCGCAGATTGAAAGTTGGTACTTCATAGTTCCTCACTTGCTGAATTCTAGTCCTATTTCCTAATTCCAATTCCACTGAACGGGGAGACTGAGAGCTGACTTGAGAACTGAATCCGAAAAAAAAGGGGAGAGAGCTGCTCTCTCCCCCGTTTATACCACTGTTATTTCTACTGGAATACGGTGGTGATGTTGTTGGTGTTGTTGGCTTCGTTCGACTCGCCAAAGTGGCACTGGCGGCAGAATTGCGTGGTCGAAGGAGCATTCGTGTTGGCGACGTTGTTGATGTTCGGGTTGTACGGGCCGTTGATGAAGAAGAAGGTGGCATAGTACTTGCCGCCGCCGTCATTCGCGATCGGGCTCGCTGCGCTGGACGTGTACACTGTCATCACATGCTGGTTGTGGCAGGTGGTGCAGAGCACATAAGGCTTCCCACCGGCAGTTACGGCGAAGGGCTGCGACCACGTTCCAGGCGCCAGAGCCGGGTACCCGTAGTTGTTGACGAATTGCGCATACGGTGTGGCGGCGGCCACCACCATTTTGGTGCCGTTGAAGGTGAGACCGCTGCCGGTGCTGATATTTGCCAGCTGACCGACCGGGTGATCGTTGGTGTAATTGCCGGCTGCGGTGCCGTCGTTGCCGAGCAAGGTCGGGATGTGGCCGGCGCCGTAAGAGGTGTTGGTCAGAAGGCCGATCCTCTGTTCATAAGACCAGTTGACCATCATGTTCGAGGCTGTGTATTGGCCGTCGTGGCAGCTCAAGCAGAGCAGAATGCCGCCGACTTCCTGCGATCCGCCGGCAATGGTGGAGGGCAGAAGTTCCGTGTATTTTCCGCTGTCGCCAAATGCGATCGTATGGCCATACAGTGGGCTGGCGTCCTGACCCCACAATGCATAGCTGCCAGTATCAGCAGCGCCGGCATGGCCGGAACCGAAAGAACCGCTGTGCGGGGAGTGACATCCAGCGCAGCCGCGGCCGTTGTTGTTGTGCGCGCCCAGGACGTCGACTGAGGACGACCAGTTCTGCGCGAACATAAACCCGGCGAATGCGAATACTACTAGTACTACTAACATCGCTCTTTTCATAAAATGTAAAACCTCCATAGAATGTTTGCAGCGTTTCGAATCCTCAGAGGCTTAGGCCTTGGGCTGCGTTTTGTGACTAAGCACTCTATGCAGCCGCCCCTCGCCCCTTGTAATTGCAACTGGCTACCCAAAACCGATTCGAGTTGCCGACCCCTGAAGACTCCCCATAAGTCGATGATTCTAAAGATAAAACCATTACAACCGGTCACCCTTCTAGTGGAAGAGAGTGCGGAGAAGTGGGGGAAAAGAGCCAACTGGCAAAGGAGGGTGGTGAAATTCCGCAGTTGGGAAGTTACCAGGAGTTACCAGATGTAACTGTTGTAAAACACCGCAGTTGCGAATCCGGTGAGCAGAAACACAACCCCCCGAGACGCGGCTTGCCGCGTCTCGGGGGATCTCGCGGTGAGACTGGGCAAGCCCTTTCTCCGCACAGAATCTTCCTAGTGACTTTGGGGAGCGGGGGTAGGAGGAACGGTGCCGATCGGCGTCACTTCGTTCTGGCTCGCTCCTGTTTTCCGTGACCGTTGCTCCTCGCGCTCCTTTTCCAGCTTTGCGGCCGTGGAGGCGTCAACATACTGAAACTGCTGCACACGTCCCGGAAAGATCTCCGACGTGAAGACACGATTGTTTTTGTCGATGGTGATGCCGGTCAGCCCTTGAAACATCCCCGGGAGCAGGCCATGCCCGCCAAAGGAGATCAGTAACTGAAACTCCTGGTTGAACACCTGCACCCGGTCCTGCATACCATCGGTGACCCAGATATTGTTGTCGCCATCGATCGCCACGCCTTTGGGACGGCCAAAGTATCCCGGGCCGTCGCCGTTTTTCCCAAAGGTGTTCACGAATTTGCCGTCAGCGTCGAAGATCTCGATGCGGTTGTTCAAGGTATCGCAGACATAGAGATTACCTTCTCGATCGACCGCCAACCCGGTGGGCCGGGCGAAATCCCCTGGCGTCATGAGTTCATGGTGGTGTCCGGTGGTGCCAATCTTGCGGAGCAATTTGAGTGAGTCCGCGTCATACACCAGCACCTGATCGAGTTGGACATCGGACACATAGAGCAAGCGGTTCTCACGATCAATGGCAACCGAACCCGGGTCGACCAGCCCCTCGGTGATCACGTCTGTCGCCTTGTGGGTGGAATCGAATACCATAACGTGACGCAGTCCAGGATCGGTAACAAAGAGACGATCCCCGTCGTCCATCGCTAATCCAATGATACGGACAAAATGGGCGTGCGACTTGTTCTTGATCATGTCCAGGTCGCGGGTTTCGGTGTTGAAGATGAAGATGGCGCCCACCTTCTGATCCGCGATATATAAGTTGCCCTTGGAATCGACGGCGACGCCGTACGGTTCGTTGAGCTGCCACAAAACCTTCTGCTCCTCCTGAGGTTGCGTGCCGGCCAGACGGTCCATCCATTTCGCCTTCTGGGTGTGGGTGCCCTCCTCCACCTGCGAGATTTTCTCGGCCGCATACCAAGATTGGAACTTTATGCGCGCAATCGCCGGCGGATTCGGCCAGACGATGTTGGAATAGTCGATGACCGGGGCCGGCTTGGGCTCGGCCTTTTTCTTGCCAGCAAACGCGAAACTGGGCGCGAGCAGCGCCAGACCGAGCATAAGGCACAACACGAGCCGCAGCGTGCCCCACTCATCCCGTACGGTGCCATGAGTGGCCTGGGGATTTCGAATCAAGCTAGCTCTAAATGTAGACATGGTATTCATTCTCCTCGTGCAAACTACCTTTTCGTCAGATCCTTGTGACAGCTGGCGCAGAAGACCGCATTATTGGCTTGGTCCTTCACCAGAAGGTTGGGCTGCGCCGACGCATGCGGCTGGTGACACGACATGCAGTTGATCTTCGCGTGGATCTTCGTGATATCGGTCGGATCCATCACGTCGACCACCGGGTGGCCTTCCACTGGATGGCCGCGTCCAAACTTCAGAGGTAGCACAACCGCCTTGTTCTTCTTGAAATAGTCCTCGGGAAGTTTCACACTCCCATTGAAGATTGTGATTAGGTGCTCGGATTCCAGCTTTTTCGGCTCTGAAGCATCGGGCCCGTGGCATTCCAGGCACAGATTATCTACTTTCGCGGTGCGCAACAGGTGCTCATTGTCGCCGCCGTGGGGCTCATGGCAAGTCGCGCATCCCTGTTGAAACGCGGGCTGATGCAGATGCGCTTTCTTAAACTGGTCAGCCTGATCAGAATGGCAAGCCAGACAGGCGCTGACTGGATCCGGTTGCAGGAAGCCCGGAGTTTTGCCGGCATGGGGATTATGACAGGCCACGCATTCTCCCTGGGCCCCTGGATGCGGCACCTTGGCCTTGTCGATCTTGTCCACCTGATCGCTGTGACAGGTGGCGCAAAGCGCTCTCGTGTCGCTGTTGGTCAGGACAACTTTGCCATCTTTCGCGGGCGAGTGGCAGATCTCGCAGGTCTTGTCGGCAAACGGGGGATGGGCAAATCTCGCCATCAGCTTCGGCTGTGTGGATTGATGCGGATCGTGGCACTGCGTGCAAGTAGCCGTAGCAAAGGGCTGCCCCTGGTGAGCCTTGATGAGCGCGGCATCCTTGACGTCGTGACAGTCCATGCACAGCGCGGGGACGGCCTTGGTCAGGTGATAGTCGAACTCCTGCTTTCCCTTTTCTCCAACTTTGTGCGTCGTGTGGCAGGCGTCGCATCCCATGTCGAGGGCGGCGTGGCGGCTGCCTTTTTCGGGAACATTTGTCCCTTGAGTGTGGCAGGTGAGGCAGAGATTGTTCTTCTTATCGCCCGACGTTGCTTTCAGCAGTTGGAACTTGTTGTCGGACGAATGCGGGTCATGACACTTGATGCAGTCGCGTACCGCCGGCGGATGGACCGTCCCTTTCAGCGTCGCCGCATCTTTGTCGGCGTGGCAGGTGATGCACAGTGATTGCGGAGTCGTAGTGGTCAGCTTGATCCGGGTGATATCTTTGTTGACCCGAATTTCGTGACAAGTGGTGCAGCCCATCGCGATGGCGGAATGGACGAACTTGCCTTTCGACTTTTCCTCATGGCACTCGATGCACTTCGCGCTGTCGGTCTTCGGATCGAGCGGAACCGGGTGAACGGCGGCGTTGGCCCGCGAAAACAGCAGTCCAACCAGCGCAAACAAAATCAAAACAAAAATGGCGAAAGGGCGGTTGCCACGATTCGTGGCCTTTTTGAGGAACCAGATGCGATGAGGGAGCACTTTCAAACGGCCTCCGGAGGGTGCGTGTGCACGAAGGCTGCCGTATCGACAAAAGATTGTTGTAAAGTGCAACGCGCACATAACCGACTGATTAAAAGCAGGTTGGGGAGCATTTTTGAACCGGGTTTAGAGCCTCTTACGATCATTATGAACCTCGATTGGGCATTCTGCCACAGCGTCATCGGTGAAATGCCCCAAGAGCAATAGAGTGTCCTTTTCGGCGGAGGAATCCCTGCAGCTGGAACGTAGGAATGCCTCACACCTGTCATATTAAAGTCCTTCGGAACCCGAAAAGGATGTGGGTGGTAGACGCGTAATCACTGGCGTATGTGATGTTTGTCACTTTAATCGGATTTGTATGCACAAGCGCCTTGGCGGGCTGATCACATGACCATGTGAGTACCGTCACTAGAGCTTTGTGATGTGTGAAATCCCCGCGCATCTCGAATGGGCTGCGTGATTTAGCCCAAACCAGCGCTTGCGATCAATGCCGTCGTGTCTGCTAAGTAACGCTGTATCTGTTATTTACAAGACTTCCCTCGTCTGGCGCGGAACTTGCATTTGAGCCTGGAGAGTGGGGAAGAGGATATGGCTCTAGATTTTCGTGCAGTTGCCCACAAATCGTGGCGCACTATCGCATCCATCCAGACCGGCGTGGTTCTTTTGATTCTCGTCGTGATTCTCGCGGCAGCCGGAACCATCGTGCTGCAGCGCCCGGTGACTGAGCCCGACGAGATGCAAAGCGCCTACTCTCCGCAAGCGCTCCGCGTTCTGGACGCCGTCGGCTTGACCGATGTATTTCACGCCTGGTGGTTCCTCGGGCTGATGCTGCTGGTCAGCCTCTGCATCACCGCCGCTTCCATCGATCGTTTTCCCAACTCCTGGCGCTTCTTTTCGCGTCCCTACAAATATCCCGATGAAAGCTTCCGCCGCGCTTCCCATCCGCAAAAATCGGTGCCCATTGCGGACGAAGAAACGGGGTTGGTGGCGGCCCAGCGCGCCCTGCATTCTCTGGGGTTCAAACCTGAGAGGGTTGTGCGCGAAGACCACTTTGGAATCTTCGCCGAACGGCACCGCATCTCCGAGATGGCGGTCTACATCGTCCACGCCAGCCTGCTGCTCATTTTCTTGGGCACCATCGTCGACGGTCTGTGGGGCTGGCGCGGTACGCTCAACCTGAATGAGGGGCAGACCTCCAATATCGTCGAATTGCGCGACGGCACCACGCGCATGCTCCCGTTCGCCATTCGCTGCGATTCCGCCGGTCAGGAGAACTATAAGGATGGCACCCCCAAGAAGTGGTGGTCCAATCTGGCCGTGGTTGAAGGCGGACAGGATGTAAAGAAAAAACAGATTGTTGTAAACGATCCGCTTCTCCACAGTGGTGTCCGCTTCTACCAATCGAGTTATGGCCCCAATGGCAAAGTCGACAAGTTCAGCCTGGTCGCGACTCCCAGCAACGGTTCGGGTCAGACGAAGGAAATCGCACTGGCCGTCGACGATACCGTTCCACTCGACGCCGATACCACCGTGCGTTTTGCCGAATTCTTTCCCGACTACGCTGTTCGTGACGGCCAGGTGTACAGGAAATCGAACGATTTGGAAAATCCGGCAGCTCACTTGATTGTGACTTCGAAACGCGCCGGGGAAAGCAACGCCAAAAACTTCGACGTCTGGTTCCCGCCGCTCGAAGAGGTCGCCGACAACTCGAAATCGCCCTGGCAGTTCCATGCCACCGATCTGAAGATGGGCCACTTCACCGGATTACAGGTTTCGCACGAACCCGGACAGTGGGCAGTCTGGTCAGGCGTGGTGTTGCTCGGCGTTGGACTGGCATTCGTGTTCTACGTGGTGCATATGCGGTTTTGGGCGGTACCGGTTTGCGATCCCAAGACCGGCAAATGCTCGCTGTGGATCGGAGGAAGTGCGAACCGCAACCGCGACGCGTTTGAGCAGCGCTTCAACGATCTGGTGGCGTTCGTGGAAGAAGAACTGAAAACCATTCCCAGCACTCCGCGCGAGCAAGTTGCCACTGTGGTTGCGAACTGAAGCTGGGGAACTGAACTGACTCACCCTGGGAGGATGTAAATGGCACGAGCACAAGCAGAACAGCAGCAGCCGACAACCGGCATAACCCTGATCGTAATGGTCGGATTGGCCATAGCGTTCCTGCTGCTGATGGCATTTCTGAACGTGATCAAGAGTGGCAACCTTCTGAGCGAGACTAACCTGCTCTTCGCCACCCTGATCTTCTACGCCGGCGCCGGTGCGCTGTATCTGGGATTTGGAGTCACTGGCACCGAGTCGTACGTGAAATTCGCATCGCTCGCCACATGGCTCGGATTAGTCGCCAATACCGCAGCCGTTGCGCATCGCTGGTATGAGGCCGGACACGCGCCCTTTTCCAGCGTCTACGAAATGCTGCTTAGCTTCGTCTGGACGCTAGCCGTACTCACGCTGGTGGCCGAAAAGAAGTTTGGCGTGAAGGTCATTGGCACCGTCACCATGCCGGTGGCGATTGTGGGAGTGGTGCTGATGCAATTGCTTCGGACCGAAGTCCATCCTCTGGTGCCCGCGCTGCAATCGACCTGGCTGCACGTCCACGTCACGCTGGCCATGCTCGCCTACGCCGCCTGCGCGCTAAGCTTCGCGCTGGCCGCGATGTTCCTGATCCAGGACAACATGAAGACCGAGACCTTCCTCGCCGTAACCAGTGCCAGCACGCTAGCCATCTACGCTGGCGTCGTCTTCACGCGCTTCGAGAAGTGGGGCGGCCTGAGCCTGGTAGCGTGGGATCCGGAACGAAAATCGGAAGTCTTCCTCAGCCGGGGCGTGCGCTTGTTCGTCAATGTTCCGGACCTGGGCTGGCTGATGGCCCTCACGCTTCTAGTCGTAGCATCGCCGCTGGTCTTCTACGGGCTGGCGCGCTGGAAGAAAAACGATGCCTTCCTGACCGTCGCCAATCGCGCTGTCTTCCTCAGCATTCTTCTCCAGGTAATGGCGCTGGTCATGTTTGTGGTGCGCGCCAATGACGCCCGCTATCCATCGCTCGACGCGGACGGACTATTCCCGACAAGCCTCGCGGCTAGCCCATTCATACTGTCGGGTCTGGTAGGCGGCGTCTTTATTTCGCTCCTTTATCTGCTGCTGTTGTGGCGGCGCCCCGATCTCGGACGCTTGCTCCCCAGCGCCGACGATCTCGATCGCATCACCTACAAAACTATTTGTCTAGCCTTCCCCCTGTTAACCCTGATGATCGCCGCCGGAGCCTACTGGGCCAACCAAACCTGGGGCTCGTACTGGAGTTGGGATCCAAAAGAAACCTGGGCGGCGATCACTTGGCTCGTGTACGCCCTCTACTTGCACATGCGCATCACTCGCGGCTGGCGCGGACGCCGCGCCGCCTACTTCGCCATCGCCGGCTTCGCCGTTGTGATGTTCACCTTCTTCGGGGTCACTTACTTGCTGCCTGGACTGCACGCTTATGCTTAGCCGTCCTCAATTCGCGGCGCAGGCATCTGAGCCAGTGCTGGAGATAGCCCACACGACTGCTGCGGCCCTCCATGTTTCGAGTGGGTCGAATGGAAGCGAGCGCACCATGTTAACAAGTTCGACGTCCACAAGTCCGTCGTCCGCAAGTTCGTCGCAAAGGGAAGACCTCAGATTGAATTCGGTACGCGTCAATTGGCAACTCAAGGCGCTCTTGCCCGTAGTGTTCGTGCTTCTGGCCGGGCTGCTGCTGTTCATTGTCGCGACCGTATCTTTCCGCGACCCGGAGCGTCACGCCGTGCTGATGGTCGCGGGTGTTGGAGCTGTCGTCATCTGTGGAGTATCAATCGGCGCGCTCGCCTACTTCATTCAACGCCCCATGGTCGAATTGCAGGAGAAAATCGAGCAGGTGAGTGAAGGCAATCTCGACGTCGCCGTCAGCTTCTCCAAGCGCAACGACGAAATCGGAGACCTCGGCCGCAACTTCAACCACATGCTGCAACAGTTGCGCGAGAGCAGGGAAGAGATTGACACCTTGCATCGCACCCAAATGTCTCGCGCCGAGCATCTGGCGACGCTGGGAGAATTGGCTGCAGGCTTGGCCCACGAAATCCGCAACCCGCTTGCCGGAATCGCAGGCGTTATCGAAATCATAGGCCGCGATCTGCCATCGACCAGTCCGGCCCGCGCGGTAGTGAAAGACGTGCGCCAGGAAATCACGCAGATCAACCGCATATTGACCGATCTTTTGGAAACTGCCAGGCCTCACCCGCCCCAGGTTTGTGTGAGCAATCTCAACACCACCGTGGAACACGCCGTGATGCTGGCTCGCCAGCAGGTGCTCTCAAAGCCAATCAAGATCGAGTTTCAGCAAGCGCCTGATTTGCCTGAAGTCGAGCACGATAGCGATCAGATTCACCAAGTGCTTCTGAATCTGCTCCTGAACGCGGTCCAAGCCATGGAGGGCGCAGGCACCGTGCGCGTCGAGGTCGGTTCGCAAGATGATTGCGCTCGTGTCGTTGTCAGTGACACCGGGCGTGGTATTTCCCCGCAGCATCTGCCCAACATTTTCCGCCCTTTCTACACCACCAAGGGCAACGGCACCGGTCTCGGTCTATCGCTCGCCCGTCGCATCGCGGAAGAACATCATGGCCGCATCGAAGTCAGCAGTGTTGTAGGGAAGGGAAGCAAGTTCACGGTTCTGCTGCCATTCAACATGCCCGCCACTCAGGTGGCAGCCTCCTAGCAGTTCTCAGTAAAGCCTAGTTCGGCGCTCCCATAGGGTTTCACCGAGGGCTGAGAGCTTCCTCTTCAATCCGCCAAACCCCGCCGCTTGTAGTAAATTAAAAACCGATGCCTCCCCAGAAAATCATGGTCGTGGACGACGAGCGCCTGGTGCGCTGGTCGCTTCGCCAGAAGTGCGAAGAATGGGGGTATGCCGTTATGGAAGCCGACGCCGGCGAAACGGCGCTGCGGCTGGCCGAGCGGGATTGTCCCGACCTGGTTCTTCTCGACGTCCGCCTGGCGGACATGACCGGCATTGAAGTACTGGACCAGCTCAAGAAGAATGGCTGCGGCGCGTCGGTCATCATGATCACTGCGGACCCTCAGCTGGACGACGTGAAAGCCGCGCTCAAGCTGGGCGCGTACGATTTCGTCGGCAAGCCTATCGACTTCGACGGATTGCAGGTGTCCATCCAGGACGCGCTCGAAGCCGCAGGCCCGCGCAACGACATCGACGGCCCGCGCAAGGCGCGGAGCGGGGCCGGTTATGACAACGTGGTGAGCGTCTCGCCCAAAATGAC
>DATFZT010000023.1:0-11850 GCA_035314185.1 Terriglobales bacterium | reverse complement strand
CGCCGCTGACATTGTCGTGCAGATTCTTTGCTATGGCTCCAACGACGTGACCGGGAAACAGGATGTTCCGCTTTTTCGCCGCGATCAGATTCTTATCGGATTTCTGCGTCCGTTCGGTTCGTTGGAGATCGTGCAGGAGATCGCGAACGCGGGCGTCACCGCGTTTGCCGTGGAGTTGATGCCCCGTTCCACGCGCGCGCAAAGCATGGACGCGCTGTCCTCGATGGGAACGGTCTGCGGATACAAGGCGGTGCTGATGGCGGCCGATTGCCATCCGCGCTTCTTTCCCATGCTCACGACTGCGGCGGGAACCATCACCCCCGCCCGCGTGTTCGTCATCGGTTGCGGTGTGGCTGGACTGCAGGCGATTGCGACCGCGCGCCGCCTGGGCGCCGTGATTTCCGCTTACGATTTAAGGCCCGCGGCAAAAGAGCAGGTACAGAGTCTGGGCGGACGTTTTGTGGAGCTCCCCATCGAGGCGAAAGACGCGCAGGACGCTCGCGGATATGCCACCGCGCAGGATGAGGACTTCTATCGCCGTCAGCGCGAATTGCTCGGGAAGGCCGTGCAGGAAAGCGATGTGGTGATCACCGCGGCGGTGATCCCCGGAAAGAAATCGCCCGTGCTGGTGACCGAAGACATGGTGAAGGGAATGGCGCCCGGTTCGGTAATCCTTGACCTGGCTTCCGAACGCGGCGGCAACTGCGAGATCACGGAGACCGGCAAGACCGTGGTCAAGCATGGCGTGACCATTATCGGAGCGATCAACGTGGCTACCGGCGTGCCTTATCACGCCAGCATGATGTATGCCCGCAACATCACCGCCTTTTTGACCCATCTCATAAAAGACCAAAAGTTGAATCTGAACCTCGGGGATGAAATTGTGCGCGAGACCCTGCTCACCCACGGTGGCGAGATCGTACAAGCCCGGGTTCGCGAGTTCTTTAAATTGCCCGCGCTGGCGCTCGTGACCGGGTGATGGCTTCCGCTAGTAAGAAGGATGGGACGGAGGAAAGATGAACAGCAGTTCGAACCTGATCAACGCACTTTTTATTTTTGTGCTCGCCGGATTCATCGGATTTGAAGTGATCCGGCGCGTCTCGCCCCTGCTGCACACTCCGTTGATGTCGCTCACCAACGCCCTGGATGCGATTGCGGTGGTGGGTGCAATCGTGCTTGTCGGCGAGCACAAGAGCACGCTCTCCACCGTTTTCGGATTCATCGCCGTGGTCGCCGCCACCAGCAACATCGTCGGCGGCTTCCTGATCACCGACCGTATGTTGAAGATGTTCAAATCCAGCCGTCCCGCGGACAAATCGGTGACTAAATAATGACCGGAGAAATCGGAGCCATCCAGGTCCTCATCGAGCTTCTCTATCTCATCGCGAGCGTGCTCTTCATTCTCTCGCTGAAGTGGATGAGCTCGCCGACCACGGCCCGTCACGGTATCTGGGCGGGCGAAATCGGCATGGTGCTGGCGATCGGCGGCACGCTGCTCAACCACGGCATGAGCTACCACTTGATCGCCATTGCGCTGGTGCTCGGCGCCATCATCGGCGTTCCGCTAGGAGAAGTGGCGATGACGGCGGTTCCGCAGCGAACCGCGCTCAGTCACGCTTTTGGCGCGCTCTGCGTGACGCTAGTCGGCTCGGCCGAATTTTATTTGCGCACACCCGACATCTCGCGCTTCATGATGGCGGTGCTCTCCCTCGAAGTCATTCTCGGAGGGTTGACCGTCACCGGCAGCTTGATGGCCGCCGGCAAACTGCAGGAGATTCTGCCACAGCGGCCGCTCACTTATAAGGGTCAGAACCTGGTCAACTTTTTGTTGCTCGCCGGTGCCCTGGTGATCGCCGTATCTCTAGTTTTGCATCCGGGAGCCCGATCACTGTTTCCATTCATGGTTTTGATCGCGCTCGCGTTCGGCGTGTTGTTGATCATTCCCATCGGCGGCGCGGACATGCCGACCGTCATCTCGCTGTTGAACGGATATGCGGGTCTGTCGGCGGCGGCCATGGGCTTCGTCCTCGACAGCAAGTTGCTCATCATCGCCGGCGCGCTCGACGGTTCGTCGGGCCTCATCCTCTCCATCATCATGTCGAAGGCCATGAACCGCTCCTTCACCAACGTTTTGTTCGGAGCCTTTGGTCAGGTGCAAGCATCGGCCGCTGCCGGAGAAGAGGCCAGGCCGGTCCGCAGCGCGACGCCGGAAGAAGCCGCGGCCATTCTATCTGCCGCGAACCGCGTGATCGTGGTTCCCGGATACGGCATGGCCGTCGCCCAGGCGCAACACAAAGTTCGCGAACTTTACGATGCTCTGACCAAGCGCGGCGTCGACGTGCGCTTCGCCATTCACCCCGTTGCCGGACGCATGCCCGGCCACATGAATGTGCTGCTCGCCGAAGCGGATATTCCCTATGACCGCCTGATTGAGATGGATGAGATCAACGGCGACTTCCCGCAGACCGACGTCGCCCTGGTGATTGGCGCCAACGATGTCACCAACCCTGCCGCCCGCTCCGATGCTTCCAGTCCCATCTACGGGATGCCTATCCTCGACGTCGACAAGGCCCATACTGTGATGGTCATCAAGCGCAGCATGAATCCCGGTTTCGCGGGCATCGATAACCCGCTCTACTATCTCGATAACACGCTGATGCTGTTTGGAGACGCCAAGGCATTTGTCGGCAGCATTGTGCGCGAGCTTAGCGGAGGGCACGGCTAACTGGATAGGTTGATCGACGGCTCGCCGCCGTCGAAGCGAGGCAAGGCGAGAACAACGAAGAGCTGCCAGGCAGAAACAAAGCGGGCCGTAGCCTACGCGAAATGATCTTCGCGCAGTCTGCGGCCCGCCTGGTGTTTATGCTGCTTTTTTCATCTGTCGGATCTTGGCCCAACGTGCTTTCTGAGCCAGAGAAATTCTCCGGCGTCCTGCCGCGGAGAGAACGCGCTTGGCGCGACGTGTCGTACCGGCGTGCACGGTTGCGCCCGAACCTCGGGTAAGCTTTTCGAGAACCGAAATCGCTTCCCCAAGCTTCTGGACCTGGTTCTGAGCATCCCGGCGTTCCTCGCGGAGCCGGTCGATTGCCTTTGCAATATTTGTCATCAAGTACCCCCTCGGGTAACTACCGTCGGATATTGTATTACTAAGTCACTGCTTGTGTCAGAATTTATTGCTGGCTGAATGGGGATTACATGGAGCCTTGGTGACACACGAAGATAATCAGACAAGGACGATGGCACGAGAAGGTGACTCTGAGATAACCAATCCAGTATCCAGACGGCCCGCCCGCAGCTTCATCCCAAGGGTGGTAATAGTCCCGACGACCCGAACAAGAAGAGGGTACCAACCGCGAGGCTATAGATCGCCGTCAGCGCGGTAACCACAAACTGAAAGCGCGGCAGCCGCGAACTGAAACCGAAAAGTCCCACCGCCGATGCGGTCATCACCGTGTTCATAACCAGCAATCCCGCGATAAACATCGCCAGGCCGACAAAGCCCTTGCCGATCCCGCCAAGATTGGCCGCCAGTAAGAAGATCATCAGTTGGCTGGGCGTCTCCGCGCCGAGCCCGTGCACAACCCCGATCATGAGTACGGATTTCGCACTGTAATTCCAGGTCTTCTCCTCCGGACGCGGGATATCGTGATCGTGCCAGTAGCTTTTCATCTTCCACTGGACCCACTGCAGTGCCTTCGCCATAAGGTGAAAGCGGCTGCGAGGCGCCGGGATCCCTTGGAAAAGCGATCCCAGAACGTAGACTCCCAGGATCAGCAAGGTGAGTCCCACCAACCGCTCGGCGATGCGATCGATGCCATGCGGCAGCGAGAGTTGAAAGACGATGACCGCGCTGCCCAGCGCGACAACCATGGCCGCGTGTCCCAGGGCATAGAGCAAACCAAGCCGCATGCCACGCCAGCGGCTGGTCTGTACGCTGGTGATGTCAGAGATGGCGGCAATGTGGTCGTAGTCGAACCCGTGACGGAATCCCAGGATCGCCGCCGAGAGCAGTGCGAGTTGAAGGCTGTTGGTTGCGACGGTCATGAGAGTAATAGGTGAGTATACTGTGTCGGTCGAGAACTCCATGCTCAGCGGCAGTCGGAGTGGTGCAGTTTGAATCGGTTTTGAAAGGGCACGGCCCCAGCTGTGCCGTAAGCATCGTATTTTCATCGCGGCTTCAGCCGCTGAGGGACGGCAATTTTCAAACTGCGCCACTACCCGGCAATCGATCCGGCTAAAATCAGTTATCCCGTGCAGCACAAAAAACGGCTACAATGGCGGCAATCCAATCGTAATCGGAGGTAGGTGTGAAGCCAATCCGTCCTTATAGTGCGGTCGCGGTGTTGTGTGTGATCTTTTTCGCTCTCGCGCCGAATATGTGCGCTCAGGAATCGACTCCACCCCGGCACACCGGAGTTCCGCAAGACTGGTCACAGCACCATATCGTCTTCAGCCGCGATGGGCTCGCCCGGCACCCTGATCTTATTGACCGGGAACCCCGCATCCGGCATCAGCAGATGCTGCGTGGGCAGGCTCCGGATTCTGGCGTCCTTCACGGTACCGGTGCTATGCCGGCTTCGATAAACAAAACCGGCCTCCATCGCGATTGGAACATAAATTTGGCGGGCCGCCTGATCCCGGATACGTTTCCGGCCAAGTTTTCCTTCGATCCCAACGCTCCGCCCGATTGCGCCAAAGACTACGTTGTGTTCGGACTGGCGAAGCCTGAGACCGTCGGCGCCACCGCCAATCTTGTGGCCTTCAACAATCTCTATTCCGATCCCGTCAATGGCGGCGGATTCTGCGACCCTCCACTGCCGGCTCTGGGTCTGGGTCCGCAGGTGCTGTTTGCCTATGACATCACTACCGTCACTGGGGGCAGGATCGTAACCTCTCCGGTTCTTTCCGAGGACGGGACGCAGATCGCCTTCGTTGAAAGCGTTCCCGGAGCCACCCCCCAAGCCATTTTCCATGTCCTGACTTGGGCCGCAAACCCTATCGGTAGCAGGGGTGCACTCGGCCCCGCCGGCGCCGTATTGCCCGTGTCTATGACTTCAGTGTTCTTCTCCCCATCCGCCAATGACACAACGTCATCGCCATGGGTGGATTACGGCGCTGATACTGCCTACGTGGGCGCGGACAACGGCGTGGTCTACCAAATTGTGGGAGTCTTCAGGTCAGGGTCGACGGTTAGCGGATCTCCTTGGCCCGTTTCGCTTAGCCCCAACGTGCACCTGACTTCTCCCGTCCTCGACGGGCATCAGGGCTTGCTGATGGTGGGGAGCCTGAACGGATTCCTCTACCAGATCACCACATCCACAGGTCTGCTTACCGCGCAGCTCTCGGTTGGAGACACCCTGGGCGGCGTCACTACCCCCGGAATCGTTGCGCCGCCGATTGTCGATATCACCAACGGCACGACATTCGCCGTCAGCGCTTTTGGTACCAATTCCGCCGTTCTTGTTCAGGCCGACACCATGACTCTGTTGCCAGCGTCAACACGGATAGGTGAGATCGGCATAGGCTCCACCACCGGCACACATTTCAAACTCTACGAGCCCGCTTTCAGCAACGCTTACTACAACGATCCCTCGACTGGAGTAATCAGTCTCTGCGGAACCGGCGCCACCGGCACCGACACCAGCCCCTGGCAGTACACATTCGGGTTCACCGTGCCCGGGCCCGGCCCGCAGCCCCTCATGAATACGACTCCTAACGCCGGATTCCCACGGCAACTTTCCACTTCCCTCACCGACCGCTGCTCAGGATGGACGGAGTTCTTCAATCCCAATTCCAGCCCAGCCACTATCACCGCTACGTCGGTCGCGTCAAACGTGCTGACGGTGACCGCGAGCAACAGTAGCCTGACGGTTGGGGAAGACGTAGTCATCCAAGGCACAGCCGAAGCGTTCCTGAACGGTCAGAGTGTGATAGTCGCCAGCTTGCTAGGCTCAGCCCCGACGTACACCGGATTTACCGCGAACTTCACCACAGCGCCTTACACCAACGCTGCAGATACCGGCACCGTATCTGCCCCTCCCATCACGGCCACTTCAGTCACGGCAAACGTGCTGACGGTTACAGCGAACAACAGTAATCTCACGGTTGGAGAACAGGTTTACATCCAGGACACGGCTGAAAGTTTCCTGAACGGTCAGACTGTGGTAGTCACTAGCTTGATCGGCACAAGTCCGTACACGGGATTCACCGCTAACTTCACCGCTGCGAATTACACCAACGCTTCAGATACCGGCACGGTATCTCTCCCGACCGATTTCTTTTTCTTCAGTTTGACCGGAGATTGTACCCTCCTGGGGGGCACGGGTACGGGCTGTGTGGTGGCGCTCGCCAATACCAATGGCATCACGACCACAACCATTGCGCCAGTGGCAGGCGGCACCAGTGGGATTATCGTCGATAACTACAGTTCGGCTGCGCAGGCTTCCAGCATCTATTTCGCCGCCGGGAACGTGAACACTGCGTATAAGTTTACCCAGAGCGGCCTGAAATAGAAGTCTTCAGAGCGCTAGAGCCATGTTAGCTGGGTGATCATTTGCAACGGATTGCACCGCGCGGAAGAAAGCCGGGAGAGAAGTGCAGCTAACTCATTAAAGATAAAGACGGGAAGTTTCGTTGAAACTGGAAGGCGAATTGCCCATATCACCCGCGATGCAGTGTCTCTGGCCGAGCACGAAAACGAGGAGCAGTAAGGCATTTGCGGCAGCCCTGGTGGTGGCAGCTCTAGCACTGGCGGGCTTCAGCGGAGTTCTTGCCTGGTGTTCCGTAACGTCTGCAACAGCCTCTCCGTCGACCATCATCGTCATTCCGCCTCATATCCCGCTCGCGCAGCTGGAAAAGAACCTGCGCCGTGTGCCCGCGCACATTTCCGAGTTTGCTCCCGCGTCGGCGCCGCTGGCCCTGCCGAGATGTGGACACGTCCGTCCGCCCGAAGCCTTGCTTACGCCCGATCCGCTGCTGCACGTTCAGGAGGACGATCTGCATGTGCGCGTCAGCTTCATTGTTGGATCCGACGGACACGTGCACAGCGCCTTCGTTCTGGACAGCGGCGGCCCCGTGGAAGACCAGATCGTGCTGCGCGCAGTCCGCTTCTGGCGCTATCGTCCCGCACTCTGCAACGGTGTTCCCACCGATTCCGAGGCGTTGGTAAGATTCAGCATCCGCTAGCGCGCGAATTCTCCTACAATGTCAGCGATGAGGTTGCCGTGACCGCAGATCATCCCAATCCTCCCGACCCAAAGCCGGACCGACAGCATGACCGACAGCCCGGCCGAGAGCCCGACCGGGGGAAGGACCAGCTCGTCGAAGGCAAGGAGGTCGAAGAGTTCTTTCAACGGCTCCCCGGCAGCTTTCACTGGCCGAAGCCGAATGCCGAAGCGGTCGCGGCAGCCGTGGAAGCCATTCAACGCATGGCGGGGGGGAGCGTGGCTGCGTACGACCTGGCGGCGGCCGGTGACGCGGTCGAGTCGGGAATCGCCTGCTCAGCCTGCGGAGGCCCGCTGCCGGCGGGTGCGCGTTTTTGTGCCTCGTGCGGAACCCCGCAGGAATCTGCAGCGGGTAATACTACCGCTCAGCCGCAATCTCGCGCCGGCGCGCAAAATCACGTTCACCATCACTATCATCATCTTGTCCCCGGCTCTGCCACGGCATCGGGCGCACCCTCTGTCGAGTCCGAGCCCACTGCTCCTCGCGGACGTGCTCCCGGTTCTGTCGGCGTTCCCACTGGAGGCCGCGCCGAAGCCAGCGCTCGCCAGGTTGTCCAGGACTGGGCGCAGGCCTGCAACACCCGGCACATCGACGACCTGCTCGAACTCTACGCTGCCGACGCTACGCTCATCCGCTCCAGCGTCCCGCCGGTTCGCAGCTTGCCTGCGATCAGGGAATTTCTTATTTCGCTGCTCGAAGCCGGATTGGGTGACGTGGAAATGGAATCGCTGCGCGTCGAAGTGCTGGGTGAGATTGCTCTCGATCTCGGTCGTTGCAAAATGCTCGTGCCCGTAGCCATGGGGAAGCGCCGCGAAGAGCGCGGAAAGTATCTGATCGTCCTGGTGCGCCAGCCCGCCGGCACCTGGAAGATCCTGGCCGATTGCTGGTCGGCCGATCTGGCGGTCAGCGTCCCGCCGTCCGAGCCCGCTGTCCGCAAGGCAAGCGAGCCAGTCCCACCTCTGCGTAAGCCCCGCTGAAAGCTACTCAGTCGTTGGTCGCTAGTTCGTTGGTCGTTCGCGGTCTAACTCGGTCCACTTGCCTAAAACTCTTAGATAGCTTCGGCTCTTGCTTCCCAACGACTAACGACTAACGACCAAAGACCAACGACGCTTTAGTGGCTATACACCGTAGTCTGCGGATTGTAGTTCTTCCAGTCGAACCAGTAGTCCTTCAAGAAATTTATCTTCTCCAGACACTGGCCCACCGCTGGCCCGCTGGTAGCGCACCCCGCGAAATTCCACGTGTTGCCCATGGAATCGACCAGCCGCCACTCCGTGCTTTGTCCACTACTCCGCCCATCACTTTGTCCATCACGCTGTCCATCATTCTGCGTGTCCCGATAGAGCTCTATGTCCTGTCCGTTCCACTGTGAGCGAAACACGCGGACCGACTCGCCGTCCGCCCCGGTCACCAAAACCACTGGAACGCCGGCGATCTTATCCTCCACCGGATTTGTTCCGCGCACCTTCTCCAAAGGAAAGGCGCGTGCCTGCCCGCCCATGGCGACTCCCAGAATGACGTCGCGATCCTTCAGTCCTCGCCCCGGGAACGTCAGCGGCACCGGATACTTCGCAACCTCTTCTTCCCATTTCTTGTCGTAGTCCTTATCGTCATGCCCGGGAACCGGCGTCAGCACCAGGAATCTTCCTTGCCCCTGCGACGCTTCGGACTTCCACAACCCAAACGTGAGTTCGTCATTCGGCATCAATTCCAGCGCGCTGCCGGCCAGTGCGCCCGCAATCGCGCGCCCTGTGACCTGCTGCCACCACGAACCCGTCTCGCGATCGCGCATCAGAAAATTCTGGTTATTGATCCCCGCCAGATAGAAATGCAGCTCGCGTCCCCGCGCTGTTCTCTTCCACACCAGACCGGTGTGACAGAGCGTTCAATAGGTGACGACGATCGGCACATCCGCCACCGTGTCGTTCAGGATGTGATGGTAGGCCATCTGCACGATCGGATAAGCGCGCGCTTCCTGCCCGATTCGCACCGCCATCACCATTTCCTTATCGTCGAGGTGGGCATCGCCAGCCGAGACGAAGCCCGCGGCCGTAATCGGATTGAACATCCATTCAAAATAGTTCTGCCGGACCATCACCGCCGCCGCCGCGCTTAACACTAGCGCCGTCACCATGCCCGTCCGCAACCATCTCGACGAGGTTCGCCACAGACGCGCGCCCAGCGCCACCACTCCCACCAGGGCGGCCACCGTGAGCGCCGGCGCAATCCCCTTCACCGCGATCGCCAGCCCCAGCGCCCTCTCCGACTGGTGACGAAATGGCCGGATGACAAACGCCGGAATCAGAAACAGGCTTAGCGAAAACACAGCCAGCAGCCCCAGCAGCAGCCATAACCAGCGATTCTCAGATTTGTTCATTTTTGATTGCCCGAAACATCACCCGAAGATTCATCCCCTATGTTGGTACACGCGAATCTCAACTCGAAGAAATTGAGGATAACACCTTCAGACCAAGAAAAACCCCGATCCTTGCGGATCGGGGTTAGGTGAATCCGTTAGCCTGTGCCTTTAGTCGGTGCGGGTCGCGAGCATCTCCCGGAATCCCAGGCTGTTCACGTCGCGGAACATCGGCGTTCCGGGCGGCAGCCCCGCCGGAGTGGAGAAGTCCAAGTCGAAACTGTAGTTTCGAGCTGGCGGGTTATACACGACGGTACAGCATTTGTAGACGCCGGTGTTATAGGTTGAGTAATACAAGCTCACGATCGAGCCGGTGTAATTCAGGGCGCCATTCCAGTTTTCCAGGTAGCGCAGGAAGTTGTGCACGCCACCGTCGGTGCCGAAGTCATTTGCAACTCCAGCCCAACCCGGCTGCGGGAAATTGATGTTCTTCCCGCCCGCAACGGCAAGCCGATACCAGGCACTGGTAGCGACCCGGTTGCCCGCCACGTTGGTGACGGTACCGTCGCCGCCGATGCCATAGCTTTCATAGTCATTCCACTGGTTCGAGAGAAAAGTGACTGCGTCCGCGATCACCGAGGCCGAGGAGTGCCCGGCCAAGTCTACCGGCGGCGAGTTCCAGACCGTGTCGGTCGAGTTGGTGTTGTAATCGCCCCAGACGTACACCGGATTCTCCGATGCGACCGTGAAGCCGCCCGGGTCAGCTAACGTTCCGCCCGGAGCCGTCGGCAGGTTGCCGAGCGAAGCATCCACCAGTCTCAAAACGTGGCGTGCCCCGCTCACCCAGTTCTTGCGCGGGGTGTTGCTGCAACTCGCAATCCGGGTGCCAGCCGTCGTGCCCCAGGGATCGTCGACTCCTCCGCTGTTGATTTGGGCGTTCAGGTTCTTGGTGGCGCTGCTCTGTATGCCCCAGAACCCCAATCCCAGGTTGTTGGTGCCGAAGTTGTCCAGTACTCCGTTCTGATTGACGTCTTCGGGAGAAACGGTCTTGCCGGCTGGAATCGGCTCCAGCACTCCGTCGGGTGTACCCGCGGCGCTGGCGGCGTTGACCACGTCTTCCAGGCCCGAGTCTCCGCTTTTAACCCCAGCGGGATCCGGAGTAGTCGGGTTCGGATTTAGCAGCATTCCCCGGCGATCGGAGAAATACAGAACGTATCCATTCTGATTAGTGTAATTCACACTGGTGCCGCTGGTTCCGATCGCTCCGCTCAGCCATCGTTTCAGGTTGCCCACGTCGATTTCAACGGCATTCATTACGCCCATGGTCGTGCAGCTGTTGTCCGCAACGGCGTTGTCGCGAACCTCGCCTTCGCGGGCATCGTAGAAGTTGATGGGATACCAGTTGAACTGGGTGACGCTCTGGGTGGCCGGCGCCGCAGTGGTAACCCCAAACTGCCAGTACAGACTCGTCGCCGGGTTGTCCAGCAGAAGCGGCGGCGTTGCGGACCACGCTGTGCACTTCGGGGGAATAGCACCGTTGTTCGCGGTGCAGACCGGGACAGCCCCGCCGGCGCTCAACGGGACAGTGCTCCGATCCGCCGGCTCTTGCAACAGCAGAATCGCGTTCGGATTGATCGGGTTCGGCGTCGGGGCGAAGTCAGGTGAAGCCGCGGGAGTGCCCCCACCCGACTGCGTGGGCGCAAAGGTGCCGCGCGCAAATCCGAGCGCCAGCCATTCGTTGGTTACGGGGATCCATACGCCCGAGTTGTTGAGATATTCCACGCGCAGGTAGCCATCGATCAGGTTCCAGGTTGCGGTCTGGGCGGCCACTGCGGCCGAGGTGTTCACTGCGGCTGCGCCGTTTACCGCGTAATACGGAGATGCCGGCACCGCCGGGCAGCCTGTAGGAAGGTATAGTGGCGTCGGAGCCGCCGGAGGGCAAAGGGCGAGCGTCGGCGCGACGCTGGCACTGCTGCCCGAGGTTATCGGAGCGCCGGGCCCGCCTGCGGGGCCCGTTGGTTGAAGCCCCGTTTTTGTGGGGCTTGAGTTGTTTGCGTTGCCCAACCACCCCAGCGGCGCGTAGGGCCATTCTGGGCCCTCGACACCGGCGTTGGCAGTACTGGTGCCAGCACTCACCACGCCGGCAGTTGGCACCGCGTTCGACGCGGCGGCGAAGTACAGGTTATAGGTGTCGCCCGCCGGTGGCGCTGCGAACGCCGCCGCGTAATTGCCCGCGACGATTGGAATTCCATACGGATTGGTGGAGGTCG
>DATFZT010000022.1:0-4687 GCA_035314185.1 Terriglobales bacterium | reverse complement strand
ACGTCCTCGCCATTCTGGCGGCTGATAAAACCATAGCCCTTGGCATCGTTAAACCACTTTACGGTTCCTGTTTCCATGATGTTGCTGTGTTCCTTTTGTGTTGAAGTATGCGCTGGAACTCGGAGGATAGTGCAGGCAGATCACGCTTCAGAGCGGGGTGCTGCTGACAACCGCAAAGATCAAACGCACCTAAATTGTACATATTCGAGGGTAAATGGCTACAGGATTCTGTGTTTACTGAAGTAATCCGTCCGAGGTACACATTTCCCTGGTACACTCCCGAAAATTCTCTGTTTCAACCCTCCATTTTTTCATATCAAATTGAAAAATAAGGCTCATCGCCTTTTGGCAGGGTTCTTGCTCCCTGCATGCACTGAGTAACTCAGAACGACAACTGAATCTGTCTGGAGGCGTCCATGCTGGCCATACACGTCGAGAACCTGAGCGACCTGGCAGTCATTGAGTGCAAAGGCAGGATCATCCGCAGCGACGCGGTTTTCAAGCTTCGCGACGTCGTGCAGGCTCAGGGGGCGTCCCACGTCATCGCCCTGGATCTCTCTGAAGTGGAAGCGATCAGCGGTGGCGGCTTGGGGATGCTCGCCCTTCTCGAGCGCTGGACCCGCGAACACGATATTCGATTGAAACTGTTCTGTCCCTCCAGGCCGGTCTTGGAGGGGCTGGCCCAAAACCGCTCCATTCTGAATTTCGAAATTGCCTCTTTCCACCAGATGATGAGCGTCCTGGCCCACTCCGACAACCGATATAGCGTCGCTGCCTGAGCATCCGGTTTGCAACTTCCGGGCCGCTCATTCATCATCAAATCATGCGTATGCGAATACGAGTTTGGGGCCTCGTTGCCGCCGGGGTCTTTCTCTGCACTGCTTCCATGCGAGCCCAAGCCGACCTGGTCGAGGATGTCCGCACTCAACTGGCGCAGAACTCCATTTCCGCGGCCGAGTCAGAGCTTCGCACCTATAGGGCTCAGCATGGGGTCACGCCCGACTACCTCGAAGCTCTGTCGTGGATGGCCCGAGGAGCGGCAGCGACCAAGCAATGGGACCAAGCTGCCGCCTACGCCACCGAGACGCGCCGCCTTTCAGAGCAGCAACTGGCGACGACCAAACGCAAACTCGACGCCGAACCCCATCTCCCCATCGCCCTCGGCGCCGCCTACGAAGTCCTCGCCCAGGCTCTGGCCGAAAAAGGACAGCACGCGCAAGCAGTAAGCCTGTTGCACTCGGCTCTAACCCGCTATGGCACTACATCCATAAGAGCGCGGCTCCAGAAAAATCTCAACCTGTTGGCTCTGGTCGGTCAACCCGCTCCGCCCATACAAGCAATTCAGTATCTCGGACCGAAGCCGCCAACTCTGGCGTCGCTGAAAGGCTCGCCCGTTCTCTTATTCTTCTGGGCGCATTGGTGCGTGGACTGCAAAGCCGAAGTCCCCATCATCGCCCAACTGCGCCAGGAGTTCGGGCCCGAGGGTCTGGCGGTCATCGGCCCAACTCAACTCTACGGCTACGCCGCCCAGGGAGCCGATGCCGCCCCCGAGCAGGAGCGCACCTACATCGAATCCGTCCGCGCCCGTTATTACGCCAGCCTGCAGGATATGCCGGTGCCGTTAAGCAAACAGAACTTCAATGCCTACGGAGCAAGCACAACGCCGACTCTGGTAGTCCTGAATCGAGCCGGACAAGTGGCGATGTACCATCCCGGAGCGCTGTCGTACGAAGAACTAAGATCCGCCGTGCAGAAAGCGGTTGCTCGGTGAATAGTTTGTGTGGGGACGGGCGCCCTCGCCCGTCCATGCCGAGCGAAGCTCGGCGACCTTTTCAGCCGCTGCGGACAACTACAGCGTCGCGGCCTGCTCCCGCCGCCGCCCTTGAATCTCAATATAAACATTGATCAGCGAAACAGCCGCCGGCGTGACCCCCGGAATACGCGATGCCTGCCCTAGCGTTTGCGGAATAACTTTTCCAAGCTTCTCCTGCATTTCGCGCGACAACCCGCTGACCGCCCGGTAATCGAACCAATCGGGAATGCGGCGCTGCTCGGCCTTCTTCAGCCGTTCGATAGCACGCTGCTGCTGGTCAAGGTATCCGGCATACTTAATTTCGGTTTGAACGGACTTGAGCTCGTTCCGGATTTCCGACGAAAGCTTAACCTCAGGGGTCACCGAGGAATCTCTTTGGAAAAACTCGGGCAGTAGTTCGATCAGAACCGGCACGAGTTGTTCAATAGTGATCTCAGGCCGCTTGAGCAGTTGCGCCAAAGCCTGCCCAGCCGCCGATGAAAGGTCGTGTGGCGCGGACACTCCTGTCCGCGTGCCTTCGTCGGCAGCCAAGGCAGCCTCAATCAACTCCGCCATAGCCCCCGAAACCTTAGTCCGCTCCAGCACTAACTTCAGCTCATCCAGCCGCCGCTGCTTCGCCTCAAACTCCGCCCAGGCCTCATCCGAAATCAGCCCTACCCGCCGTCCATGCGGAGTGAGCCGCCGGTCGGCGTTGTCGATCCGCAGATGCAAGCGAAACTCCGCCCGCGAAGTAAACATCCGATAAGGCTCGTTGGTCCCCTTCGAAATCAGATCGTCGATCAGAATGGCCGTGTAAGCCTCCGTGCGATCGAGCACCAGCGGCTCCTCCTGCTTCACCTTCAAAGCCGCGTTAATCCCAGCCATAATCCCCTGGCACGCCGCTTCTTCATATCCGGAAGTCCCATTGATCTGCCCAGCCAGAAATAGCCCCGCAATCTTTTTCGTTTCCAGGGTGCGCCGAAGTTCCGTGGGATCGATCGAGTCATACTCAATCGCATAACCCGGCCGCATCATCTCGGCGCTTTCGAGCCCCGGAATCGACTTGAGGATCGCCAGCTGCACATCAATTGGCAGCGAAGTGCTCATGCCGTTGACGTAGATCTCGTGCGTATTCAGCCCCTCCGGCTCCAAAAAAAGCTGATGCGTCAGTTTGTCGGGAAACTTGACGATCTTGTCTTCAATGGACGGGCAATAACGCGGCCCCGTCGATTGAATCTGCCCGCTGTACATCGGCGAGCGATGCACGTTCTCGCGGATGATCCGATGCGTCTCTTCCGTGGTAAAAGCGATGTAGCAAGGCACCTGCGAGTCGTGATGCGCAACCCGCCGCGTGCGAAAGCTGAACGGAGTCGGATCCAAATCGCCCGGCTGCCGTTCAAAGCGTGACCAGTCAATGGTGCGCCCATCCAGCCGTGGAGGCGTCCCGGTCTTGAGTCGGCATCCGCGCAGTCCCAGCTTCTTGAGCGCTTCGCCCAGCAGAACCGCCGCCGCTTCTCCCGACCGTCCAGCCGGATACTGCTGCTCGCCGCAATGAATCAGGCCGTTAAGAAAAGTTCCAGTAGTGATGACGACTGCATCCGCCGAAACGCGCCGCCCATCGCGCAACAAAACGCCACGAATAAAGCTCTCAGTTCTCAGTTCTCGGTTCTCAGCAGCGTCAGGTGTAACTGAGAGCTGAGAGCTGACAGCTGAGAGCTGCTCCACCACCACATCCGACACTTCGGCCTGCTTAATCTTCAAATTCGCCTGCGACTCCAGCACTTCGCGCATCTTCAGCCTGTAAGCCTGCTTGTCGCACTGCGCCCGCGGCGACCAGACGGCGGGCCCACGCGAAGTGTTAAGCAGGCGAAATTGAATTCCGACCGCGTCCGTGATTTCACCCATGATGCCGCCCAGCGCATCCACTTCCCGCACGAGATGCCCCTTCGCGATGCCGCCGATGGCCGGGTTACAAGACATCTGCGCAATCAGATCGACGTTCAACGTAAAAAGAGCAGTCTTCAGCCCCATACGAGCCGCCGCCATCGCCGCTTCGCACCCGGCATGACCAGCACCGACCACTACCACCTCGAAATGTTCGTCAAACGTCTGCATGTGCGCTAGTCAAGAACTCACAACATTATGGAGGGAACACCGCTAGCTTGATTGTAACAACGTTACTAAGTGCCGGCAGCAAAGAGAACGGGGTGCCCCACTCATCGCGTACTTTGCGATGAGTGGGCCGCCCGACAGCCAGCGCCAGAGTAGTACGCTCTACGCGGCCAGCAAAGATTCCACCCGCAACGGCGATTCGCCCGACGTCATCGATAGGTCGGCGGCAGGGGATTGCGGTCCTGGAATTGCCGCTGGTGCCAGTAAGGATAGGCCACCTGTGGCGCGCTCGCCTCGTCCAGCTTCGCGACCTGCGCGCTCGTCAGCGCAAAGCTCGCCGCTAACAAGTTGTCCCGCAGTTGCTGTTCATTGCGCGCGCCGATGATCACGCTGGCGACCGTCGGCTTTCGCAACAACCAGTTCAGAGCCACCTGCGACACCGTCTTCCCACTCTCCGCCGCGACTGCGTCAAGCGCGTCAACAACTTTGTAGAGATACTCGTCCGCAACCACCGGACCACCTTCCGCCGCCTTGTGCAACCGGCTCACCTTCGGTAGCGGCTGGCCACGCCGTATCTTGCCGGTGAGACGGCCCCATCCGAGCGGGCTCCACACCAGAGCACCCAACCCCTCTGCATAGGCCTGCGGCATCAGCTCCCATTCATAATCGCGCCCGACGAGCGAGTAGTAAACCTGGTGCGCTACATAACGTGCCCACCCATGATGTTCGCTAATCGCAATTGACTTCTGCAGATGCCATCCCGAGAAGTTCGACGCCGCGATA
>DATFZT010000021.1:0-11967 GCA_035314185.1 Terriglobales bacterium | reverse complement strand
CCTGGTAGAACGGTCTCCGGCATCGCGACCTCCGGCACGGCGACCGCCTGTGTAACAAACCCGGAGTTGGCTCCAGCGATTGGGGTCGAATGACAGGCCGCACGGGATAACGATCACTGATCGGGTGTCGAGTCGAAGGCCCTCGCGCAAGGCCTTGAGCGCACTCTCTTTCCCGCTCCAAAGCAGGGCCAGGAGCCGATCACGGTCCGTCGCGGAGGCGTGCGCAACCAGCGCTTGTTCTTCGATGGTGAAATAGTCGGCGACAAACGCATCGCTGCGCGGCTCAATGATTTCCAGATCGCAACCCATCTCCACGTTGGAGATCGACACGGCGCACGCCGCGATACCGGCGCGGTGGCTGAGTGAAATCGTGACCGCTGCCGGTTGGCTGTCGAAAAAGACCTCGGGCGCACCGGACGCGGACGCGCGTATTTCTATTCTCTTGAAGACTTGGGGAAGAGCAGGCAGATCCAGGATAACGGACAGCGCGCGTTTTGCCGTCCAGCGTCCCAGCCGCCAGTCGGCACGGCGTTTGGCAAAGAGCATGGCGTTCACGCGCACGGCTTCGCCTGCGCTCAGCCAATCATTTTCCTTCGGTACATCAGCCTCGGTTTGTTCGAACCAATACACGTTCATCAAATTCACCCACCCTCAGCTCTCTGCCCCTAGGCCGCTGCCGGGAGCCTGCTCTTCGATTTTGCGGACTCCGATTCTCCCTCTCGCGCAATCCCTCGTTCGATCGCCTGAATAAGATAAGGACGCAGGTCTGCAGGCGGAATGATGCAATTGAGCGCGCCCACGGCGAGAGCCCGCTGCACGCTGTGCACGTGGTCAAACTCGGCGGCCATTTCGCCCAACTTCTCGGAGTGCACAACCTTGAAGAGTTCGTCCCACTGGGCGCGCAACCGGCCTTTTTCCGCGCCTCCAGCCTGGGCCATCGCCTGGCTTAGCGCCTGCAGGCGCGCATCTTTCTTGGCCCGGGCTTCCACCTCACCGGCGAAAACCACGGCTGCCGCCGGAGCGCCGCCGATGACGGAGGCATATGTTCCCTCCAAGGCTGCCACTTCGACGCTTTCATTCAGCGCGCGCGAGAAAACCACATAAGCGCCTCCGTGATAGCGGGAGATCACGCAAAAGACGATGGGGCCTTTGAAGTTCACCACCGCCCTCCCGATCTCGGCGCCATACTCCAGTTGCAACCTGCGCATTGACTCCGGGGAGCCATCAAAGCCCGACAAGTTCGCCAGTACCACCACTGGCCGATTGTTGCTCGCCGCATTGATCGCGCGCGCGATTTTCTTGGACGATTGCGGGAAAAGCGTGCCCGAGGTCCAGTGATCGGGCCCGTCTGCTGGAACAAATCCTAACCTCGGCAGTGGCTGTGATTCGATACCGAAGAGACAGACAGGATAGCCGCCGAGATGGGCGTCCCACACCACCGCGGTTTCCGCCGCCCGCATGCCAGCCCAGCGTTCCAGCGGGGCATGGTCCTGGTCGATGGCGGCCATCATCACTTTGCGAATATCAAAGGACTTCTTACGGCCGGGGTTGGTCTGGTCCGACAAGATATCGCCGATCAGTTCGAAACCGTCGTCACCGTTGCTGTTCCCCCCATGAGGATAGACTCGCACATCGCGATCCAGGGGGTCGGCAGTCGCCGCCCGCCGGGGAAAACGCTCGCCGGGAGCCACGTAAGTATGATCATAGTGGCGCAGCAGAATGTGACAGGCTTCCTCGATGTCGCGAGCCCAATATTGCGCCTGGCCGTTGACGCCCATGATGCGATCGTAGCCACCGATTCCTTGGTTGTCCTCGGCCGAGATGCTGCCGGAGAATTCCAACGCGCGTTTGCCGGTGAGCACCATCGCCGCTTTCGGCGTCATGATCAGAATGCCGCGGGTGTGCATGAGCATGGTGGCCTCGGCGTTCCAGTAAGGTTGCGCGCCGACGTTGATCCCGTTCACCACCAGATTTACCTCGCCGCCCGCCTGCGTAAATTCGATCAATCCCCGTAAGACGCGGGCAATCCAATCCATGTTTTCCACGCCACTGTCCATTGATATCTTGGCGCCGGCCGAAAGGGTAAACCATTCCAGGGGAATGCCCTTCGCTTGAGCCAGATCTAAGGCTGCGAGAATGCGCCGGCATTCCGGTTCGGCGAGGGCGCCCAGATCCCTACTCGGATCGCCCAGCAACACGACACGCGTCATACCCTCCGGATACTGGGCTGCAAAGTTGCGGATGATGCCGACGATGATGTTCGCCTTGTTTTGACCATAGGGACGATCAACGGCGACCAGACGGCCTTCCGAGTTAAGATCATGCTCGACAAAATCACCACTGGGAAATTCCGCCCGCGTGTGTTCCGGAGCAGGGGTAAGCATTTTGATGATTTCGTAAGGGTAGATGAGCCCGCGCTGGCGCATGCGGACGACCTTCTGGTCGTATTCGGTCAGCGGTTTGATTGGTTGGAGTTGGCCGCCGGGCCGGAAGGTGATGAGCATCCCGCTGCCGCCTGGGCTCGAGATGCGCACCACCATATCGCGCAACTCGCCGGTCGCCGGACTGGGAATGCGGAGGCGCACTATCACTTGTTCCAACCCCAGGCCTGCGGTGGCGGGCGCAAGTTTGCGGACAAGATCGCGCAATTCATCCCGCGTTAGATTGAACGGTGGCCACACGTTCAGCAGGATGCGGTTCCACTGCAGGCGTTGATAGGTCGACCGCCGCGACTGAAACAGCCGGATGCTGGCCATCGCTTCCATTAGCATGCGTTCCAGTTGCGGCAGTTGTACGACGCGACCCGCCTCATCTCGTACTGGAGTTACGTCGCGCACTTCCGCGCAGGCGAACAACCGCTCATCTTTCGGATTATCGCGGGCCACGGCATGAAGCAGGTATACATCTTCGACCGACGGCAGCCGTTCAATTTTGAAATTGGCGAGTCGCCAGAGGTGCAGGCGTTTCCCCATCATGGGATGGATACCGCGGTAGAGCTTCTCTTCTTCATACGTATTCCCGTTGGGACGATAGGTGAAATGCATGCCCGCTATACCACGTCCGTGACCAGTGCCGGCGGCGGTTGCTACGATGCGCCGGATGGAGCGCGGGAACCCAGCCTGGTTGAGCACCGACCGTACTTCCTGCTCCGTAGTTTCCGCGTCGCCCAGCTTGCCGGAATGGAAAACATAAAAATCGATGGCGACGTCATGGTCCGCCGGTACTTCCGCGATCATTGGAAACAGCGTCCGCGCCGCCTCCGCGAGCCGGGAGTACTCGGCGTGGGTCGTGAACACATGAATGCGTTTCCCTTCATGGTCGTACTCGGCCAATGTGCAGCACTGTCCGTCCACAGTCACGGAGCGAAAGTTCGTGAGCGTTCGAATCCGGTAGTACCGCCAGGTCAGCGCCTCCAGCATCGATTTGCGCATGGCTTGGTCGGCAGTTGCGAACCGGCAGGAGATCAGGCTGAACAGCGGCTGCGGACATTCGACCAAAGCGCGGACTCTCTCGTGGCGGTCCGCGGCATGGGGATGGTCGGCCAGATAGGCGAGGTGTTCCTCCATTTGCTCATAGACCTGCTGACGCGCCCGCTCAAACAGCTGTTGATCGAAGTAGCGATAGCGTACTTCCCGAGCCAGGTCGGTCACCGCGGGGAAAAGCCCATTGCTGATGGAGGCCATCCGGTCGAGGAGCGTCCGGAAGGCTTCCTCAGCGTGCGGCGACAGAGTCTGGGCGCTCCGGAGACGCCGTTCGAGGACGCTTACAACCGGCGCGATTTTTTGCTCCACACGTTGATGCGACTTGTAGATCCAGAGCAAGCTCTCTTCGAGTTCAGGAGAGCGATCCAGCGTCTTTACACCGTAGTGAGCAAGTGCCCGCTGGAGCGCGCTGACAAAAGCTGGCGGGAGCCCTTCACCGCGCATTTCCAGCATACGCAAGTAAGAGAACAGATAAGCCTCGGCAGTGGGTTCTTCACCGCTGGCTCGATGGTTTACCTCCGGCTCGCGTTGGAAGAGGGACCGTATGTCCACAAAGATGTTGAGGATCTCATCTTCGCGCTGTCTAATTTCGGCACTGTCCACTGGACAATTCTGGCTCCATTCAGCGAGCAAGCGCGTGGTTTGTTTGGGATCGACGTCAAAGCCCAACATGAGCTGGCGCAATTCATCGAGGCTCTGGCTCTGACGGCAACTGGATTGAAAGCCTTCTCCGCTTGCGTCCAAAGCGAACGACGTGCCGAACGACGTGCCAAAGACCACACGCTCCGCGTTCGCCTCGGCATCGCCACCGGCGACGGGGTCGATCTGCAGGAGTGGGGATCCGGTGTCCACCTGAACATTGGGTATGGCCATCACCTGCCGGATTTTGCCGGAAAATGGGGCCACCACCTGTGTCTCCATTTTCATGGCCTCGAGCACCGCCAGGCGGTCGCCGACAGCAACCGTGTCGCCCGCCTTCACGAAAATGGAAACCACTACCGCCGGTGCCGGCGCGTGCACCACGCCCCCGTCATTTCGATCAATCGTGTGCGATACTCCTTCCACTTCGATCCGGTAGCTTACCCCCTGGACTACGGATACGACGCGAAAGCGCTGTCCGAAGACAGTAAGCCAACATTCGAACCGGCCCAAACGGTCCAGCTGGGCATCGATGCGTGCCCCATTCATCTCTACCCGGTATCGCTGCGGGCCCAGGCGATAAGTCTTCGGCGAGTAGCAATGGCCTCGATAGCGTAGTTCGGCAGTCAGACCTACCTCGCTTCGGACCTGCGGCCGTCCGTGTACCGCCGACGCATAAAACTGTTTCTGCTCGACCGCCAACTGGGCGTCGTATGACTCGATCGCGGCTTGAACCAGAGCCACGTCGGCATAGCGCCTGGAGAGGTGCTCGCCCTTTGCCGCCAGATGGTCCAGCCATCCGTTATGTATTTCTCCACTCTGCACCTCGGGCCGGTTCAGCAGTTCCTGCAGAAACGCTTTGTTACTCGTTCCGCCCTTGATGACGACAACGCTCTCGCGCAACGCTCGCTGCAAGCGGGAAATCGCCTCTTTCCGGTTCTGGCCGTAGGCTATGATCTTGGCGATCATCGAGTCGAACTCAGCTGAAATGGAATCGCCTTCGGCCACTCCGGTGTCAACGCGCACCCCTGGTGATGACGGAATTCTGAAGCGCTCAATAACGCCCGGAGCCGGAGCAAAGCCATTCTCCGGATCTTCCGCATTCAGTCGCACCTCAATGGCATGACCTGTGGTGCGCGGCGGTTCGCCTTCCAGGCGGCCACCGCGCGCGACGTGTATCTGAAGTTTTACGAGATCGATCCCGGTCGTGCATTCGGTCACTGGATGTTCGACCTGCAACCGGGTGTTCATTTCCATGAACGAGAAGCGGTTGATTTCCGGTTGGTACAGAAATTCGACCGTGCCCGCGTTGCGATAGCCGGCTGCTTGACTCAAGCGCACCGCCGCTTCGCGCAGCGCCTGATCTTGCTCCGGGGAGAGCGCCGGCGAGGGTGCTTCTTCCAGGATTTTCTGGTGACGGCGCTGGACGGTGCAGTCGCGCACGCCAGCAGCCCATGTTGTCCCGTAGTGGTCGGCAATAATCTGGACTTCGACGTGGCGCGCGCCTTGCACCAGTTGCTCCAGAAAAACGGTTGGGTCGCCAAAGGCCTTGAACGCCTCGCTGCGGGCGCTCTCAAAGGCTTGCGAGAGCTGGGCCGCCGATCGCACCAGGCGAATGCCTCGACCGCCGCCTCCGGCGGTGGCCTTAATAAGGAGCGGATAACCCAGGCGTTCGGCGTGGCCACGGGCGTCGGCGAGTGTTTCGACCGGCCCATTGCTCCATGGCACTAGCGGTATCAGCACCTGTTCGGCCAGTCGCTTGGAGGCAATCTTGTCACCCACCCGGCGCATCGCATCGCCATCCGGACCGATGAAAACGATGCCCAACTCGCGGCAAAGATCGGCGAACGCCGCGTGCTCAGCCACGAAGCCCCATCCCACCCAGACCGCGTCCGCGCGTGCCACGGCCAGCGCGCGTTGCAGCCGGCCATAGTCAAGGTAACTGCTCTTGAGCTGTTGCGTGTTTGGATCGAGGACCTGAGCGGGACCGAGACACACTGCCTCGTCGGCCTCACGCACAAACATGCTACGGCGGTCAGGCTCGGTGAAAAGCGCGATCGTACGCAACGTCGTGCGTGACATCGTGCCCGACGATGTGCCGTATTCCTGATTGAAATCTCGGGCGGCGTGGATGAAACGCATGGCGGCTTCCCCGCGATTGACGATAGCCACGCGTTGAAATTCGTTTTTCATAAGTCCCCCCAATCAACAGATTGTCGGGACAACATCGTCAGGACAACCAAGGCATATTCACGCGGCGACAGTTTCCAGTGACATCGCCGCCTGCAGTGCCTTCAAGCGCTCCGCGTTCACTGTGTTCGGAACCACTACCGTGCGGTAGCCGCGAAGCTGCAGGTAGCCGTTCCCTTTCGCATCCACAACTTCCGCATCGAAGCTGCCGTGACCCTGGCCGGAAGTGACCACGGCGTATAAAGTGCCGTCGGCCGGCTTCGGGACTCGTAATAACAATGATGAAACGCAATCAATGTGCTGCGGCAGACCCATACTGCCCCGCGCACCCATCTCCCAGAGTCCCGCAGTTTGGAAACAAAGCTCAATCAGACGTGGCGCTGTGAGCGTCGGCAGTTCGGAGGGCAGATGGTTTGCCGGCAAGCCTTTGGCCATCAGCCCGATAATCCGGTGTCCGTCCCACCACGCCCGCTCCACCACCTGGTATGCGGGTCCGTGGAAGTAGAGGCGATAGATATCGGCGGCTTCGATGATGTTTCCCTCAGGCAAGTCCAGCGGCGGCCCGGTCACCGCTTGGGGCATCTGTTTTGTGAGCCGCACCCGCGCGGTGAAGTGTGTTGTCACTTGAGGCTCGGTCTGGTTGGGAAGCGACCGGCTGCCGGTTAAGCGACAATCAGCAACCAAGGTTAAGTTGTCGATTTGCGAACAGCAGTCCCATTGCGGATGGATAGAGGCCTCGACCGTCACCGTGCGTGGTTCGTTCCGATAGAACTTGAACGGCGCCAGGAAGTTCACGTCTTCGATCGCCGCGACATGCCAGCCGGGAAGCAGGCAGAGCGCAGCTTCGGCAAACGCCTCGATGCCCATGACTCCGGGCAGCACCGGAGTGCCGTCGATTTGATGATCGTGGAGAAACGGCTGAATCGCCGGGTCCAGCGTGGTCTCGATGGTGATGCCACTCTGCAGGCCCACGCTTGCGATCTTGCCGAACATTGGTCCTGGTCCTGGTCCCGGCGCCAGTGAGTTCTTCGAGGCCTCGGTCGCGGATGTATCCAGCCCGCCGGTGGCATCCCACTCGTTCAGCAGGACGCCGAGTCGCTGGCCGACGACAATTTCACCCTTGGTGCCTCCCGCAGTAAGTTCGCGGCGAATCAAGGGAATCCCCGCCTCTGGCGGCAGCATGTCGATGCCTGCCAGTTCCATCATCTTGGGGATGGAGCCGCGCGTGGCCATACCAATGCCGCCCCATGCCGTCCAGTCGACGACGATGCCGCGTGTACCCGGACGCGTGGTGCGGAAGCTCGACGTGATCTTGCACAACAGATCGTTGGCCGAGCTGTAATCCGCCTGTCCGGCGTTGCCGAAGCGTCCGGCAATCGAGCTGAACGCCACCGTTGCCCCGAGGGGCATGTCGCCGATGGCATGTAGAAGATTGAACCAGCCGTCGCTCTTGACGTCGAAGACCAGATCGAATTCGCGCGCATCCTTCTCAGGTAGGAAGTGACTGCGCTCCACGCCCGCGGCGTGCAGAAGCACGTCGACGTGTCCGCTGCGCTCCCGCACTTGCTGGATGATCTTGGTTACGGCATCTGCATCGGTGAGGTTGACGCTGAAGTAATGCGCCCTACCACCGGCGGCTCGCACCGCAGCGATTGCACTGCACGCTGCCTGCGCTCGCTCCAGCGCTGCCAGCTCTTTTTCCACCAGCGCCGGCGTAGCCCGTTCGCCGCGCGCCTGAATGCGTGCGAACAGATCACGCTTGAGCCCGTCTTTATCACTCGCTAAGCCGCTGGCGAAGCGCTTGAGATCGGGATTTTCCGGATCAGGCTCGGGCACCAGATCAAGCAGATAGAACGTGCCTCCGGAGGCCGTAGCCAAATCGGCCGTAATGGCTGAGACGATACTTCCGGCTGCGCCGGTGACGAGAAATACGGTGTTGCTATCCAAGGTCAAACCTGGCTCGCCATCGGCGGCGAGCTGTTCCTGAAGCCCAACGGCCCAGCGCAAACCTTCCTGGTAGCCGATTTCGACAGCGCCCGGATCGCGCAGAGTTTCTTCAATCAAGATGTCGGCGACTTCGGACGGCTTCCGTTCCGCTTCAAAGTCGACCGCCTTGACCAGAGCGTCCAACCTCTCTCGTTTATATGTTTTGGTGAAGCCTGCAACCGCGCCACCTAACGGGGCCGTCGCGCCCGCCTCATCGTAGCCGTGCTGTCCACCCAGTCGCGTCGCCGACACCAGAAACGTGCCCGGCGCCGCAATCTGGTCGTACAGAATGCGCATGGTGGCATATAGCGATTTGACGCGGACCCGTAGACCCTCATGCCAGCTGGCGAGGTCCATTGCAGTGAGGTCACCCTCGTTGTCCAGCGCGGGTAGCCAGTAAATGCCCTGTACCGGACCCGCAGCCAGCCAGTTCTTGAGGCGACTAGTCAATGTTTCTGCCTCTGCCTCTGCATCGATCGTCTGCTCGATGCGTAGAACTTCCACACCCAAAGTTCGCAGCCGTTGCGTTAGCACGTCTCCTACACCAGCCTTGTCCGGCATAATAACGACTCGCCGACCGGACCCAAGCGTCACACCGGTTAGCTTGCAAAGGGCAAGCGGCGGACGCAAGCTGGGAACAGGTACGCGGCGTGGAATGCGATTGGCGGCCTCGAAGCTGACGGGGATCGGACGCGCGGTCGGTATCGGTTTCGAAGCGAAGGATAAAGATGCGGACACCGCGGGTTTTTTCTGCGCCGGTTCTGGTTTCTCCGGCGTGGAGGAAGCGTTTCCAGCAGACGCCTTAGCCAGCCCGGGCTGCCGGTCGTGAGCGAACTTGATCACGTGAGCCAGGGTCGGGAAGTCGCGCAGCTTGAGATTCTCATCGCGCGAAATGTTGTACGCCGCTCGCACGGCTGCAAACATCTCCGCCTGTTTCACAGTGTCGACGCCGAGGTCCGCTTCCAGATCGAGATCCAGATCCAGATCCAGATCCAGCATGTCTTTTGGATAGCCGGTTTTCTCGGCCACGATCTCCAGCACCTTCTCTTTAATTGCATCGTCCGTTGCCGCTTGGGCCGCGACAGGGAGAGGGGTGGGTACAGTTGGCTCGCTGATACTTGGCGATGACGGAGTCGCAGGCACCCCCGCCAGGTCGGGGCGCTTCTCATACACAAATCGGATCACGTGCGCTAATGTCGGATAGTCGCGCAGTTTGCGGTTCTCGTCGCGCGGAATGTCATACGTGGTTCGGATCGCGGCAAACATCTCCGCTTGTTTTACAGTGTCCACGCCGAGGTCGGCTTCGAGGTCGAGATCGAGGTCGAGCATGTCTTTCGGGTACCCGGTCTTCTCTACGACCAATGCGAGAATGCGTTCTTTGACGGCATCGTGTGCGGAGACCGGCGCCGATGTCGCAGTCGGCGCCGGTTCCTCAGCGGCCACAGCGGTCTTCCCCGCGGCGGGTTTGACGTCCCCCGCAACCGCCGGAGCTGCTGCCAGGTCTGGCCGTTTCTCATACACGAAACGGATGACGTGCGCTAATGTCGGATAGTCGCGCAGCTTGCGGTTTTCATCGCGCGGAATGTTGTAGATCTCGCGCACGGCCGCGAACAACTCGGCCTGTTTGACGGTGTCGACGCCGAGGTCGGCTTCGAGATCGAGATCCAGGTCGAGCATGTCTTTCGGATAACCGGTCTTTTCTACCACCAACGCAAGAATGCGTTCCTTCACGGAATCGCCGGGGACGACTTGCGCCGATGTCGCCGGTTTCTGAGCCACCACAGCGATTGTCGGTGTCGCACTTTTGACTTCTTCCAGCGCTGCCGCCGGGGCTGCAGCCAAGTCTGGCCGCTTCTCATACACGAACCGGATCACATGCGCCAACGTTGGATAGTCGCGCAGCTTGCGGTTCTCGTCGCGCGGAATGCTGTACGCCTCGCGGATCGAGGCAAAGACCTCCGCTTGTTTAACCGTATCGACGCCCAGATCGGCTTCGAGATCGAGATCCAAATCGAGCATATCAACCGGATAACCGGTTTTCTCCGCGACCAGAGCCAATACTTTGTCTTTCACCGGGTCGCCCTTCGCCGCCTGTTCTGGCGCTCCGGAGGGAGCGGCGTCTCTGACTGGAACGCTTGGTGCCGGTTCAGTGATCGCACGGAGCGGCAGTGGATCCGGTTTTGTGACGACGAGCGCGGGCGGCGGTGTTTGCAGCGTCCGGGCCGTTGACGTTGTCGTTGCCGTTCGTAACTCCGGAGCGGCTTCGGAGACCCGTGCTGCTGCTGCGTGATCTCGCACGCGCAGCGTGCGGTGGACCACTTCCAAATCCGCGGCCGGATGCCCCGCGATGTTACTCAGCCAGGCACTCCAGGCGGTGGCATCGGCGATGCGGTAGGAATAGCCCAGAGCGTTCGGGCTGCGCCGGATTCCGTCTTTCGTCTTTATCCAACGCAGCAGCATCATGCTGATCTGCGAACCGAAGCCCGCTCCCAGGTGCAAAGCGTACTCGACGGGATAGACGCCGCCTTTCGACAGATTCAACTGTCCCAACTCCGGATCGACCTCCTTAAAGTTGGCGACCGGAGGCACGCAGCCGGTTTCCAGCGCCTTAACCGCAACGACATCTTCGATACCGGTGGCCATGGCGTGACCGGTGAAGCCCTTGGTGTTGGCGATTACGATGCGATCTGCCACGTCGCCGAAAACACGACGAAGCGCGTGGATCTCGGCAGAGGCGCTGCCGCCGCGCGCCGGCGTATAAGTTTCATGGGAAACAAAAACTGTCTGCGGCGCGATCTGGTGGCGCGAAATGCCGCTTCCCGCTTCGGCTTTGGCCACCAGTGTCTCCATCACTTGGCCGATGTGCTGGACATCGAGACGAGTACCGTGGAAAGCGCTGTTGCCCGTCATGGTGGACAACACTTCGCAGATGGGCCGTATTCCCCGTTCGCGAGCGGCGGCCGCGCTCTCTACCACCAGAGCCGCGGCGCCCATGCCAATGATCATGCCGTGTCGCCGCCGGTCGAAGGGAACGGCGGCATCCGCGACCACTTCGTCGGTGGCCGCCGCACCACTGGCCAGGAAGCCAGCGCCCATCCAATCGATCAGACGGTCGGAGGTGACGTCGTCGGCAGAGATGACAATCACCCGGCTGCACCGCCCGGCGTGGATCCAGTCCTCCGCCAGCGCCAGCGCCTGCGTGGTGCTCGCGCAGGCAGCGTTGATTTGAGTGTTGGGACCGCGCGCACCGATGAATTCAGCGAATTGCGAATGTCCCATGGACAAGACTCGCAGCAAGAAGCGGCGGTTGAAGACATACGGTTCATTCTTGATGGCCGCGCGCAATTCGTTGATGTGCCGGTTGATCTCCTGCAGCAGGATAGAATGACCGTTCGCTTCGACCGCAAGAGCGGGCAGGCTTTCGAGCATGGCCAGCTGCTCGCGGTGTTCGTGGTCCGTATAATAACGCGCCATTTCGTCTGCAAACGAATCGTATCCAGGGAAGGCGGAAGCAAAAATCACGCCAGTATCGTCGCGCAAAGCCTCGGGCAATCCCCAGCGCTCCGGTAATTGCGTGCCTTTGGTCGTGGTTTTATAGCGCATTACCAGCGGGACGCCGGCGTCGCGCAATGCGTCGATGCCCGCGGCGATCGCCAGCTGGGTGACGCGG
>DATFZT010000020.1:0-11311 GCA_035314185.1 Terriglobales bacterium | reverse complement strand
CTTGCACGGCCGCTCCGGCGACTGCTTGCTTGCTTGACCCCGTTCTTTCGGCGGCCACCAAGAGCGGATATACGTTCGCTTGGACTGGCGACGGACTCACTCCTTCGGTCAACTATACGGTTACTGGCGTGCCGGTTGTCCCAGGCAGTTCTGGTCAGCGTGGTTTCTTCTCTGATCAGTCCGGTGTGATCCGTTACACCACGACCGGCGCCGCACCGACGATTGCCGACCCCCCACTTCAGTAAGCTTAATTCTCGGCTGGGAAACCGGCTGGGAAAGTATCGACAGAGCACGGGATTACGGTCCCGTGCTCTGTCATTTTTGGGCCCAGGTTGTGTAAAACGCATATTTACGTCATCAGTGGTTCAGCTTCCCCGACTTGCCAAATCCCCCTCAGGCAGGTTGCGGCACCCCTCACCCGGTGCCATAATCCAAACTTCTGACGCCGAGTGAGTTGGGCGTGAGAGAGTTTTCCGTCACGAGTCATTCGGGGCGGCTTCTGAGGGGGCTCTATGGCAATGCGCGATAGCTGGATCGAAACGAGAGAAGCGAAAGTTGCCACAGCAATCGGGAATCGCAATATGTCGCAGATGCACTTTGCGCGGCAGGGCGTCATCACGGAAGAGATGCGGTTTGTGGCTGGCCGCGAAAAGATCGAGCCTGAACTGATTCGCAGCGAAGTGGCGCAGGGGCGCTGCATCATTCCGGCGAATGTGAATCACCGCAACCTGGAGCCGATGGCGATCGGCATCGCCACGAAATGCAAAATCAATGCAAACATCGGGAATTCAGCGACGAGCTCGAATATTGAGGAAGAGCTGAAGAAGCTGCACCACGCCGTGCATTACGGTGCGGACACCGTGATGGATCTTTCGACGGGCGGAGACATCCCCGTGATCCGGAAGGCGATCATAGATGCTTCGCCTGTGCCGGTCGGCACTGTCCCCGTATACGAGGCGATCTCGCGCGTGCGACGTCCCGAGGATTTGACGATTGACTTGATGCTCGAGGTAATTGAAGAGCAGGCCGAGCAGGGCGTGGATTACATGACGATTCACGCAGGGGTGTTGCGCGAGCACGTGCCACTCGTGCGGAAACGGATTACGGGGATTGTGAGCCGCGGCGGCTCTCTGATGGCCCACTGGATGGAGCACCACAAGAAGCAGAATTTTCTCTACGAGAATATCGAAAAAATTTGCAAGATCTTCAAGAAGCACGACGTGAGCTTTTCGTTCGGCGACGGGCTGCGGCCGGGATGCATTGCGGATGCAAGCGATGAAGCGCAATTCGCGGAGCTCAAGGTGCTGGGCGAACTTACGAAAAAGGCTTGGGAGCATGATGTTCAGGTAATGATCGAGGGCCCGGGACACGTCCCGCTCGACAAGATCAAAGAGCAGGTCGACAAAGAGATGGAATGGTGCTACGAAGCACCGTTTTATACGCTAGGACCTCTCGTGATTGATATCGCTCCAGGGTACGACCACATCACGAGCGCCATTGGCGCGGCGATGATCGGGTGGCATGGGGCTTCAATGCTGTGCTATGTCACTCCGAAGGAGCACCTGGGCCTGCCGAATCCAGAAGACGTGAAACAAGGCGTGATTGCCTACAAGATTGCGGCTCACGCTGCGGATGTGGCGCGTCACCGCCCTGGCGCACGGGACCGCGACGATGCCTTGAGCTATGCGCGGTTTTTGTTCGACTGGAACAAGCAGTTCGAGCTGTCGCTTGATCCTCCGACCGCGAAGGCCATGCACGATGAAAATCTGCCCGACGATTTTTACAAAGAGGCGAAGTTCTGCTCGATGTGTGGGCCCAAGTTCTGCTCGATGAACATCACCCAGCTTGCCGAAGCCGAAGGCGGACACGATCAGAAGGAGCGCAAGCAAAAATTCGTCGAACTTCTAGCCAAAGTGCAGGGCGCAGGCGCCTAAATGTCGTTTCTTCAGGGCGGAGTTGCTGTGGTTACCGGCGCGGGTAGCGGGATAGGGCGCGCGCTTGCGCAACAACTTGCCGCAGCTGGTTCCGCGTTGGCCATTGCGGACATTGACGACAAAGGGCTAGCTGAGACGGCAGCCTTGCTGACGGCCAAACAAGCCGCGCTTTCCACGCATGTCCTCGATGTCTCCGATGAGGCGGCCGTCAAAGGCTTCGCCGAAGATGTGGTAGTGCGCCATGGCCGGGTCACGCTGCTGATCAACAATGCAGGCGTAGCCCTTCATGGTACCTTCGAAGAAATCTCGCTCGACGACTTGCGCTGGTTGCTGGGCATCAACTTTTGGGGCGTCGTATACGGCGTGAAATATTTCCTGCCAGTCTTGAAGCAACAGCCGCGCGCCCAGGTTGTAAATTTGTCGAGCGTGTTCGGGATTATTGCGCCAGCGGGGCAAAGCGCATACTCCGCCAGCAAATTTGCCGTGCGCGGATTCACCGAGGCAATCAGGCACGAACTGGAAGGCTCCTCGGTTGTTGTTTCGTGCGTTCACCCCGGCGGAATTCATACTCCGATCGCGAAGCGTGCGCGCCTAGGGGCCCATGCCTCCGAAAGCAAACGGGAAGCGGCGGTAGCTTATTTCGAAAAGGTAACTCCTACTTCGCCGGAAGCTGCCGCCGCTCGCATCCTGAAAGGCGTCGAACGGCGCGAACCGCGCATCCTTATCGGCAGCGACGCTCGCAAGATAGACATCGTTCAACGGCTTCGACCTGCTACGTACTGGAAAATGATGGCGAAACGAGCGAGTGGCCCGTCTCCTGCGAAATAATCGCAAGCGGTTGCTTTGACCGTGCCTGGCGCGGAAGTTATACTCGGCGGCGCAACATAAAGGTTTCTTAAGACTTCGCTGGTCCAGTTTTCTATTCATCTTTCTATGCAGCAAGGAGCCAGTATGCCGTTTGTGCAAGCCGCCAAGATTGCCGATGTGCCAATGGGCGCCGTCCACGAAATTCAGGTTAACGGCAAAGCCGTCGCGCTTGCCAATGTTGCAGGCAAGTTCTTCGCTATCAACAATACGTGCTTGCACAGGGGAGGGCCGCTGGGCCAAGGTTCGCTCCAAGACAAGATTGTCACCTGTCCCTGGCACGGCTGGGAGTACGACGTGACCACAGGAAAGCTCCTCCAGAACCCAACTATGGGGGTGGCCTGCTACCCGACAGAAGTCCGTGGTGAAGAGGTTTTTGTCGATATCGCATAAAATTTCATCTAACACCATAAAAACAAAGAAGATATTGTGAAATCCGCGCTTCTTGGCGTATCTGTGCTGATTTCCTCAGCTTGCACGGAATCGCGGCTAACCCCAACATTTTGTTTCGCTTTTTGGCCGTCCCCGTGTATATTGCTGCCGACTCGACGCCTCGATGGCAACTCCGACCTCGCAACGACACTATTGGATATTTAGCGCCGACCCGCACCACTACCATTGGGACACGCTCTTCGTAAAGGGCAAGGAAATGTGGCACGGTGCGGAGTCGAAGCCCGACGCCATTCGTGCCCTTAAACAGGTGCGCAAAGGCGACCGCGTACTTTGTTACCACTCCGCACCGGAGCGGACGCTCTACTCCATCGCGGAAATCACGCGCGACCCCTATCCCGATCCACACGACCACAAAGAAAAGAACCTCGTCGCGGACCTGAGAGCGTTTGACCGTTTGCCGAGGCAAGTCACACTGGTTGAGCTGCGCGCCAATCACGCCTTGAGAAAAATGAAGCTTTTGAAAAAAGTGCGCGTGCTCGTTTCACAGATTACCGAAGCCGAATACCAGGAAATCCTGCGCATGGCTGGAATTGTGGCTTCGCCCGGCATCCCTCTTCCCTGACGCTATGCTTGAGGGGATCCTCTCCGGGAAGACGCGAGTCTTGGACCTCGCTTACGCTATCAACGACAGGCTTGTTCCGTGGCCTGGCGATGAGCGGTGTTTCGAGGCTAAAAACAATGCCAGCGTGGAGAAAGACGGCTACTTCACGCGCAGCTTCTGGATGCTGGAGCATTACGGGACGCACCTAGACGCGCCGATCCATTTTCCTCCAGGGAAGACGCCGGTTGACCAGATCCCGCCGAGACAATTTTTTGGGATGGCTGCGGTCTTCGATGTCAGGGCTGAAGGTGCTGCTGACGCAGATCACCAACTCCCAGCTGCGCGAATTAATGCGTGGGAAAATCGGCACGGGCGCGTTCCTGAGGGAGCGGTTGTGCTACTCAGAACCGGATGGGCCTCACGCTGGCCAGATGCCAAGAGTTACCTCAACCAGGATGCCGCAGGGCTCATGCACTTTCCTGGATTCTCCGTGGAAGCCGTGGAACGGTTGATCGAGCGCAAGGTCAGCGGCATTGGATGTGACACAATGAGCGTGGATTGCGGCGCTTCAGAACACTTTGCGGTGCATCGATTGGCGCTTGGAGCGGGGCTCTATCACCTTGAGAATCTGTCGGACTTAAGTGAACTACCGGAAAAAGGCGCGTTCCTCGTTGTAGCGCCGATCAAGCTCGAAGGCGGTTCTGGAGGGCCGGTCCGCGTGTTTGCGTTGCTGCCGTGAAGAAGCCCAGATAGCCGTAAACATTTCCTAGGCCACATACGTCTTAGATAAAGAGTTCGCGTGAGGGTGGGGTTCATGAAATCAATCTGGTACCGCAGGACCACATTGCTGTTGTTGTGCGCCAGTGCAATGGTTGCTTCGCCGGTGTGGGCACAATCGCAAGAGTTTCCGGTCAGCACTCGTACTTTGAAAAACGGCATGAAGGTGCTCGTGCAGCCGGACCACAGCATTCCGAATGTGGCGCTCTACATTTTTTACCGCATCGGGTCGCGCAACGAACACCCGGGGACGACCGGCCTCTCGCACTTTTTCGAACACATGATGTTCAACGGCGCAAAGAAATACGGGCCCGGCGATCTCGACAAGGTGATGGAAGCTAACGGGGGCTCGAACAACGCCTATACCACGCAAAACGTGACCGTCTACCAGGACTGGTTTCCCCGCTCGGCGCTGCCGCTGATCTACGACATCGAGGCCGACCGCATCGGCGATCTAACCTTCGATCCAAAGAAAATCGCTTCCGAGCGCGAAGTGGTCGCTTCCGAACGGCGGCTCAGCGTCGACAACGACAATGGAGGTTTGCTCGACGAGCAGCTTTGGGCCACCGCGTTCATCGCGCATACCTATCAATGGCCTGTCGTCGGCTGGATGAGCGATATCGAGCACTGGACAATGGAAGACCTGAAGCACCATTTTGAAATGGGCTACTCGCCCAGCAACGCCACGATGGTGGTGGTCGGAGATGTTTCGCCAGAAGAGATTTTCCAGCTTTGCGAAAAATACATCGAGCCGATTCCCTCCCACGCGCCGCCACCGCCCGTAACCACTGTCGAGCCCGAACAGATGGGCGAGCGGAGGCTGGTGGTTCACAAGCCCGCGGAACTGCCTCTTGTGATGATCGGTTATCACGTCTCAAAAACCGACGATCCAGACTTCTACGCGCTCAATATTCTCCGCAGCGTTCTGTTTCAGGGAGAAAGCTCGCGTATGTACCAGCGGCTGGTTGATAAAGATCAGATAGCGCTCGACGTCTCCTCCTACGTTGAGCCGGCGTTCGATCCCACGCTCGCCATTATCACGGCGCAGCCGCGGCAGGGGGTGGACCCTCAGGCCTGCGAAAAGGCGATTTATGAGGAACTAGAGAGAATAAAAAGCGCACCGATCAGCGATCAGGAACTTGAGAAAGCCAAAAACGCCCGGCTGGTGGAATTTTACAGGGAGATGCGGACGATCAACGGGCGCGCGAATACGATTGGAACCTACGAAGTTTTCATGGGCGACTATAACAAGCTGTTCGATGCGGCGAAGAGCTACTCCACGGTGACGAAAGAAGACGTCCAGCGCGTGGCGAAAAAATACTTCAGCGCAAACAACCGCACTGTCGCGACGCTGCTTCCCGAGAACCAGGAGAAGGCAAAACAATGACACGCGAAAGAAATATTTTCCGCCTTCTTGCACTCTTTGGATTTTTTCTCCAGATTTGCACAGCTGCGCCGGCACAATCGCTGCGGCTGCCCCCGCATGAGAAATTCGTGCTCAAGAACGGATTGACCGTGCTGCTGATGGAGAAGCGCGGCGTCCCGCTGATCAATGTCTTCGCTATCGTCAAAACTGGGGCTGCCGCCGACCCCACAGGACAAGAAGGTCTTGCCTCGGTCACGGCCGCGCTCTTGCGCAAGGGTACTAAGACACGCACGGCCCAGCAATTTTCCGCTGATTTCGATTACATTGGCGGCTCATTCAGTGCCGATGCCGGCGCTGACTTCACGAACATCAGCGCGGAATTCCTAACCAAGGACATGGCGCGCGGGTTGGAACTTTTTTCGGATGCCGTGCTGCATCCGACGTTTCCCCAAGCCGAGAGCGACAAAGTCCTGGCGCAAAGCCTGGACGGCGTGAAAGCCGCGAAGGACGAGCCGCAGTCCGTGCTGGGCTTGTACTTCGGAGGCTATCTCTACGGTTCGCATCCATACGGGCATCCGTCGGATGGCGATGAACTTTCGCTAAAGCGCATCCAGCGAGATGCCATTGTGAAGTTTTATGAAGCGAACTACGCGCCGGCGAACACCATTCTCGGTATCGCCGGCGAGTTCGATGCCGCGGAAATGCGAAAGAAACTCGAAGAAACGCTTGGCGCGTGGCCCGCGCGGACAGTCGCAACGACATCTATCACCGCCGTCCCGCCTACAAAAGGGAAAAGACTGCTGCTGATCGACAAGCCCGACGCGACGCAGACCTATTTCGCCATTGGAAACATCGGCACCGCCGTGAACGATCCGGACCGCGTTGCGATTCGCGTGGTCAACACGATTTTCGGCGGCAGGTTTACATCCGAGCTGAATGAAGCGCTGCGCGTCGAATCGGGTTACACCTATGGAGCACGGTCGTTTTTTGACTCGCGTAAGGCGCCCGGACCGTTTGAAATAACCAGCTTCACCAAGAACGAAACGACGACTCCGGCGATTGATCTTGCGCTCCAGGTCTTGGAAAAGCTTCACAAGAATGGCGTGACCGAAGAACAACTCAAGTCGGCGAAGAGTTACATCAAAGGGCAATTTCCACCGACCATTGAAACTTCGGCCCAGCTTGTCCGGCGCATAGTGGTCAACGAGTATTACGGGCTCGGTGACGACGAGGTCAACCAACTGGAAGCACGCGTTGACGCAGTAACCCCGGCCATCGCCAAGCAGGTCATCGAGAAGCATTTTCCTCTCGATAATCTGGTTTTTGTGCTCATTGGGAACGCATCTTCGGTCGGGCCTGCCGTAAAAAAGTACGCCGAGAAGATAGACCAGCGTCCCATCAGCGATCCTGGCTTCTGGCCGCCGTCGGCGGGTGCTCAGAAATAACGGCAAACGCCGCGGTCTACACAGGCTAGAGAGTTCTGTTCGGAGTTATTCAGGAGGATTGATGCATTTTCGAATCTCGGAAATGATAGCGGCCTTTTTGCTTGCGGTGTTGTGCACGGCGAGTTGGTCCAGTGCGGCGGACGAAGCTCCGCTGCTCGTTCAGGCGCCTACGATGAGCAAGACGCAAATCGTATTCGCCTACGGCGGATATCTGTGGAGTGTGCCACGCCAAGGCGGCGAGGCGCGCCAGCTTACGACCGGGGGCCACGAGGGTCGGCCGAAATTTTCTCCTGACGGAAATTGGATCGCGTTCACGGGCCAGTATGACGGTAATGTCGACGCCTACGTCATGCCCGCCGATGGCGGTGAACCAAAACGCCTAACCTGGCATCCCGACCCGGACGTCGTTGTCGGTTGGACCCCGGACGGCAAAAAAGTTTTGATAAGTTCCGGCCGCGAAGCATACGCGGACTTTGACCGCTTGTACACAGTGCCGGTCGAAGGCGGCGTTCCGGAGGTGCTGCCCATGTGGCGAGGCGAAGCGGCTTCCTATTCTCCGGACGCCACGCGCATCGCGTATGTGCCGAACCTGAAATGGCAAACCGCCTGGAAGCGCTATCATGGCGGCCAAACAACTCCCATCTATGTGCTGCGGTTGAGCGACTTGCAACTTGAGAAAGTGCCTCGCGAAAACTCGAATGACGATGATCCGGTCTGGATCGGCGACACTGTCTATTTTTTGTCGGACCGCAAAGGGGCCGTGACGATCTTTGCTTACGACACAAAAACAAAGAACGTGAAGCAGGTGCTGGACAACAAAGGCCTCGACGTTAAATCGCTTTCCGCCGGACCGGATGCACTTGTGTATGAACAATTCGGCGGAATCTATACCCTCGATTTGAAAAGCGAAAAAGCCAGCAAAGTGGAAATCCGAATCTCCGGTGATTTGCCCGCGACTCGCCCACACTATGAAAAGGTGGGAGACAAGATTCAGAACGCGGCAATTTCGCCAACGGGTGTCCGCGCGGTCTTCGAAGCACGCGGCGAAGTCCTGACAGTTCCCGCAGAGAAGGGCGACGTGCGAAATCTCACGCGAACGACGGCAGTTGCGGAACGGGATCCTGCGTGGTCGCCGGACGGGAAGTCCATTGCATTTTTCTCTGACGAATCCGGCGAATACGCATTGCACATAGCGGATCAAACCGGATTGGGCGCAGTGAAGAAAATCAGCCTGGGCAATCCCCCCTCGTTTTTTTATGGACCCGTATGGTCTCCGGATAGCAAGAAGATTGCCTACACCGACAAGCGCCTGAATCTCTGGTATGTGGACGTAGAAAAAGCCACTCCGGTGAAGGTGACGTCCGACCGGTACGAGGATCCGTCCTCGACGATGAATGAAACATGGTCGCCGGACAGCAAGTGGCTGACGTATGCGAAGTATCTCGAAAACCACATGCGGAACATCTTCGTGTATTCACTGGAAACGGGGAAGGAATCACAAATCACGGACGGCACCAGCGATGCGCGGTATCCGGTGTTCGACAAGAATGGAAAATCGCTCTATTTCGCGGCCAGCACGGACTTGGGACTCTCCATCGGGTGGCTCGATCTCTCGAGCTTCCAGCACCCGATTTCGAGAAGCATTTACGCGGTTGTGCTGAAGAAGGGCGATTCCTCACCAGTTGAACCGCAGAGCGATGAGGAAAAATCGGCCAGCGACGAAAAGAGCAAGGACGCCGACAAAGCCAAAGAATCCGACAAGGGCGCAGACAAAGGAAAAGAAGGGGAGAAAAAAGAAGGCGAAAAGAAAGACGAAGTGAAGGTCACGATCGACCTCGATGGAATCGGCCAACGCATCGTGGCGATGCCCATCAAAGCCTCGAACTACGTCGGCCTGGATTCCGGCAAGACCGGCGTGCTGTTTCTGAGCGAAATCCCGGGTGTGCCGAGTCTTACCGAGCCGACAATGATCTCGGTTTCGAAGTTTGACCTGAGCACACGGAAGACAGAGCCGTTTGTCGGCGGCGTGAGTGCGTTCGTGGTTTCGGCGAATGGCGAAAAGGTTCTCTACCGTCAAGGTCCCGGGCCTAGCGCGCCATGGTTCATCGCCGCGACGGCAGTCGTGGTCAAGCCGGGAGATGGCGCACTGAATCTCGATGGGATGGAGGTCTACACCGATCCGCGCGTCGAGTGGAACCAGATGTACCGCGAAGTCTGGCGCATCGAGCGCGACTTTTTCTACGACCCGAACCATCACGGGCTGAATATTACCGCGGAGGAGAAGAAGTATGCGCCGTACTTGAAAGGTGCAGGAGGGCGAGCTGACGTCAATCATCTTTTCGATGAGATGCTTGGAGAGCTTACCGTCGGACACATGTTCATCGGCGGAGGCGATGTGCCGCAGCCGAAGCGGGTGAAGGGCGGACTCCTGGGTGCGGACTACAGAGTGGAGAACGGGCGGTATCGTTTTGCACGTATATTCAATGGAGAAAATTGGAATCCTGAATTGCGCGCGCCACTGACCCAGCCGGGCGTCGACGTCAAGGTCGGAGACTATCTCCTGGAAGTGGGTGGTCGCGAAGTGCGTCCGCCAATCGACGTCTACAGCTACTTTGAAAACACGGCGGGCACGCAAATCAGAATCAAGGTCGGTCCGAACCCGGACGGCAAGGACTCTCGCGAAGTGACCGTCGTTCCGCTGCCGAGCGAGTTTCCGCTGCGCAACCTCGCTTGGGAAGAAGACAATCGCCGTAAAGTGGATCAGATGAGCGGCGGCAAAGTCGCTTACGTTCACGTGCCGGACACAGCGACCGGGGGCTTCATCAATTTCAACCGCTATTACTTTGCGCAGGTTGGCAAACAAGCCGCCGTCATCGATGAACGCTACAACCACGGCGGCGACATCGCGGACTACATCATCGACCTGCTCAAACGGCCGCTCCGCAATTGCGCCATTACCCGCGAAGGCGAGGAATTTTGCTCGCCGCTCGCGCAGATCTACGGCCCTAAGACCATGGTCATCAACGAAATGTCCGGCTCGGGCGGCGATGCGTTGCCGTGGATGTTCAAACAAGACAAGGTAGGGCCGCTGGTCGGCACGCGAACATGGGGCGGCCTCGTTGGCATTTACGGTTACCCACCGCTGCTGGATGGGGGCGGCGTTACGGCTCCGCGCGTGGCGATATTTGGCTTGCGCAACGAGTGGGAGGTAGAAAACCACGGGATTGCGCCGGACATTGAAGTCGAGAACGATCCGGCTTCCGTTGCTGCGGGTCACGACCCGCAGCTCGAACGCGCCGTGCAGGTTACGCTGGAGGCGTTGAAGGCGCATCCAGTTGTGATCCCCGGGCCTCCGTCTGCGCCGAATTATCAGAATCAGAAGAAGTGACCCGCAAAAGTCACCGCAAGTCGCGGATCTCTTTGGATTCGTGTCGCTGGCCTGCCTCGCGGCGATGGGATGTGCTATTTTGTTTGCGATCCCCTCATGCCAGAACTTCCTGAAGTCGAAACAGTAGCGCGCGGGCTGCGGCGAACGATTGTCGGCCGGCGAATCTTGTCCGTTCGGTTGGGAAAAACAGATTTCATTGATGACCCGGCTGCCCTAGAGCAGCACCTGCCGGGCAGGAAGATCGAAGCCGTCGAGCGCTACGGGAAATTCATGCTGCTACGGCTTTCACCGGTACACCGTGTCGGTTCTCCGCCTGCAATTGGAGATGTGGCCCCCGCAGCCTTGCTCGTGCATTTGGGAATGACCGGACAGATCACGCCGAATCCTGCCGCACAGCCTTGCGTAAGACATACTCATGCATGCTTCCTGCTCGACGATGCTCGCGAGTTACGGTACACCGATGCGCGGCGTTTCGGGCGTCTGGCCTATCTGTCGGCAGGTCCGCTCGCGGAAGAGTTGAGCAAGATTGGCGCCGACCCGCTC
>DATFZT010000019.1:0-21439 GCA_035314185.1 Terriglobales bacterium | reverse complement strand
GACGTCTCCGACTTCCTTGCGCAGTTCAGGCGTCATGCGCACCGAGGGCGACTCTTCGAGCAATTTCTGGTGGCGACGCTGAATCGAGCACTCGCGTTCTCCCAGACTGACGACGTTGCCGTGCTCGTCGCCCAGCACCTGAAATTCGATGTGGCGCGGGTTCTCGACGTAGCGCTCCAGGTAAAGGTCGCCGTTGCCGAAGGCGCCCGCGGCCTCCGACTGCGCCTGACGGTAGAGCCCGGGTAATTCATCCTGGTTGCGCACAATGCGCATGCCGCGCCCGCCGCCGCCGGCCGTGGCTTTTACGATGATAGGAAAACCGATTTGCCGTGCCCATTCCTGCGCTTCCTCGGCGGAAGCGACCACTCCGTCCGAGCCAGGAACAATTTGCACGCCGTGTTGTTTCATGGCGGCGCGAGCTTTTTCTTTTTCGCCCATGAGGCGGATGACATCGGGAGTCGGCCCGATGAATTTGATGTGACAGGCTTCGCAGACTTCCGCGAAGTTGGCGTTTTCCGAAAGCAGGCCGTAGCCGGGATGGATGGCGTCGACGTTGGCGATCTCGGCCGCGCTGATCACGGCGGGAATGTTGAGATAGCTCTGGGCCAGCTGCGGCGGACCAATGCAAATCGCTTCATCGGCAAAGCGCACGTGGAGCGAATTCCGGTCCGCCTCGCTGTAGATCGCCACCGAGCGGATGCCGAGTTCCTTGCATGCGCAAATGACGCGCAACGCAATCTCGCCACGATTCGCTACCAGAATTTTCTTGAACATGATGTGAAAGCTCTCAGTCTGTCAGCTCTCAGCTCTCAGGAAAATCACCTGACTGCACAGCACTGGATTTTCCCTGAGAGCTGCGAGCTGAGAACTGAGAGCTTATTTCTTGGGCCGGACGGCGAACAGTTCCTGGCCGTACTCGATGGGCTGGCCGTTGGCGATGAGCTTCTTGACCAACTCTCCCGCCACGTCGCATTCGATTTCGTTCATCAGCTTCATCGCTTCAACAATGCACAAAACCTGGCCCACTTCCAACATGTCGCCGACTTTGACGAAGGGTGGAGACCCGGGCGAAGGCGACTCATAAAAGGTGCCCACGATCGGCGACCGCACAATGTGCAAGCCTTCGTCGGGTTGAGGGGTGCCGGCGTTAGCTGCCAGATCAATCCGGCCGGACACGGGTCCGGTCGCCGGGACCGGGGCGGGCGCGTGGTGAACCGCGATATAGCGGGAGTCAGGCAACGCCGCCGGCAACGGCTCGGCGGCGCGTTTGATCTTCACCTTGACATCGCCGCGCTCCAATTCAAATTCGGCAATGTCCTTCTCGATTAAGAACTCGATGAGTTCTTTCAGCTCTTTTTGATTCATGGATGAGGGCGGGTTCCGTGTTCCTTGTGGCGGCGGGGCTTTGCCCCGCCATGACGGGGCAAGCCCCGTCACCACACGATGCTAAATCACACGCTGCTAAATAATAATCAGTTCTTTGTCTGTCGGCGTCAGCACTTCGCAGCCCGAAGGGGTCACCAACACCACGTCTTCGATCCGCACACCGCATTCCCCGGGAACATATGCGCCCGGCTCAATCGTAACAACCATCCCCGGTTCCAACTTCTGGGTTTGTCCTTCCGCCAGCCGGGGCGCCTCGTGTATCTCTAATCCTAAACCATGCCCGGTCGAATGGGTGAAATACCGGGCCAGTTTCCGCTTGCGAAGCACACGCCGCGCCGCGCCATCGACTTCGGCGGCAGTGACTCCCGGGCGAACGGCCGCGATCGCGGCCTGCTGCGCTTCCAGGACCGCATCGTACAGCTGTCGAGCTTCTCCCGACGGCCGGCCGACGTGCACAGTCCGCGTGCGATCCGAACAATAACCGGCGAGTATAACACCAAAATCACACACCACGAACCCGCGCCGGGGAATCCGGGCGCTGGAGGCCCGGCCATGCACAACTGCCGAGCGAGTTCCGGCGGCGAGTATGGTCGGGAACGACATTCCTTCGGCCCCGGCGCGACGAGCCTGGTATTCCATGGCGCCGGCGACTTCGGTCTCACTCACACCCGGCCGAATTTTTTCGCGTGCTATGGGGAAAAGACTGGCGCCGAGTTCGACCGCTTGCCGGATCAGCAGGATCTCGGCGGCATCCTTCACCATGCGAGCACGCTCGATTAGCGGCGGCGCGGAACGGAGGCGAGCTTTCATCGTCACTTTCATCATCCTTTTTATTCTCCGGGTCATCCTCCCTTTCAGCGCAGACGCTAACCGGTCGCGCATGCCGGCGGTAATCGATTCGGGTTCGATGCCTACCGATGCGGACATCGATCTCGCTTTGTGCGCGATCAGCCAGTCCGCAGCCTCCAGCAGCGGGGACTTGCGCGCAATGACGATGCTCACCTTATCGACGTTCGCGCCGTCGACTTCTTCTTTTGCCTGGGTGCGATAACGGCCATCCGTAAACAGGACGCAACCGCGGTCCGCGACCAGCAAGACCCCGGCGCTGCCGGTAAAGCCGCACAGATAGCGGATATTCGGAAGATGCGTCACCAGCAGCGAGTCCAGATGGTTCTCTTCGAGGGCATAGCGAAGACGACTCAGGCGGCCAGCGTGATCCATGGGAGGAAGTGTAGCAAGAAGCGGCTGCGAGCTCCGAGCCGCGAGCTACGAGTTCATGGCCTCAAGCTCGAAGCTCGTAGCTCGCCGCAAAAGCGAAACCGCCGGACTCTCGGCAGGTTCTCCGAGAAAGCCGGCGGCTTTCGCTATTCTTAACTTCGCGCTTACGTCTGAATGATGCGCGGAGTAATGAAGAAAATCAGTTCCTGACTGGTAGTGGTCACGGTGCGATGCTTGAACAGGTTGCCAAGGTACGGAATGTCCCCGAGCAAAGGCACCTGCGATATGGCCAGCGAGTTCTGGGTCTGGATCACGCCGCCAATCACCACCGTGCCGCCGTCCGTCACCAGCACTTGCGTGGTGGCCTGCTGCGTGATCAGAGACGGGTTGTTGTTTGAGTCTTCGTGGCTGTAGTCAGGCAAGGTGTTTTCCACATCCACGTTGAGGAAGATGGTTCCTTCCGACGTGATCTGCGGAGTTACCGTCAGTCTCAGGAAAGCATCCACGTAGGTAGTGGTCGGAGGAGCGCCTAACGAGGCTGCGGTCATGATCGGTATTTTCACGCCCTGTTTCACGATCGCCTGAATGTTGTTCTGGGTGACGATACGCGGACGGGAGAGAACTTTCAGCAACCCGCGCGACTCGGCCATGGTGAGAATCACGTCGATGCGCATGTTGTTGGTGGCGTTGACAAGTGACAGACCGCTGGTTGGTCCAGTTACGCCCAGATTTGAAAACAACGGAATCGAAGTTCCGCTCGTGGGGTTGCCGACAACGGGGTACAAGGGATTGTTTACGTAGGGACCGACGAGGATCGGCGAAGACCCGGTGCCGCCAGCGCCGGGCGCGCCGCCAACGCCGGTGGTGCCGTTGCCCCAACCCATGCCCAGCTGCACACCGATATCGCGAGCGAAGCTGCGGGTGGCCGCCACGACGCGAGCTTCAATTTCAACTTCCTGCGTCTTGCGGTCCATCTGCTGGATGATGCGGTCAATCTGCGGCAGAACCGATGGAATGTCGTTGACGATGATCGCGTTAGTGCGTTCGTCGGCAACAATGTCGCCACGCTGACTCAGGAATTTCTTGACCGGCGTTAAGAGGTCCCGGGCGTGCGCGTAGCTGAGGAAGCGGGTGATGCTGACTTTGTCGACCGCGAGCGCCTCGGCATCGATCTGGGCGCGCCGGTTCTCGGCTTCCTTCTTCAAGGTTTCCACGGTGGCGATGCGCAGCACATTGCCGTCCAGTTGGCGGGACAGATCGTTGTTCTTGAGCACGATGTCCAGCGCCTGATCCCACGGCACGTCATCGAGCACGATGGTCAGATTGCCGTGGACCAGCGGATCGAGCACGACGTTCAGACCGCTGATCTCGTGGATCAGACGGAAGAAATCCTTCAGATCCACATCTTTAAGATTGACCGAGATGGGCTCGCCCGTGTACTTGGCGCCCTTGTCAGCCGGCTTCTGCTCCAGCTGGACCTTCTGCTCGGCGGCCAGATTGACGGCCGGCTGGATGGCCGGAGCGTTCGCGGCAGCGGGAGCGGCAGCGCCCGCTTGCGCGAGGGCGGCATTGGTGTTGGTGGCCACCAGTTCCGACGCCGTCTTATCGGCAAATCGACCGGCTGCTTCCTGAGCCTTCACGGCTGGCTGCACCGTGTACTTGGGCTCGACGAGAGCAAAGTCCACCGGCGTCTGGGGGTTGTCCGCCACGGGAGCCGAAGCCAGCACCAGTTGCGGCGCGGCGGTCGCGGCCACCGATTTCACGGCGGGCGCGGTTTGGCGATGGGCCAGCACAGCGTCGTGAATCTTGAGAACGAAGCTGCCGTCCGGGCCCGCCACTAACTCATGCTGGCGGCTGCTGGCGAGATCGTTCCCGGCCAGATCGACGACCACGCGCGTGGTGGCCGGGGTTTGCCCGTCCATCCCGATGCGGACGTCTTTCACGCCATCGCTGCCAACGCTGATGCGGCTCTGCGCCGTGGCCATCACGGTGTTGGGAAAGTCGACGACGATGCGCGCCGGAGAATCGAGCGTCGTCACCTTGGGCGCCAGGGCGCCCTTAGCTCTGAACTCGACCCGCAATCCGTCCTGGCTGTGCGCGACCTCGAGCCTCTGCAATGCAGCGCTCGCGGCCACCCCCGTGCCCGTCGTGTCAGCCGCGGCTGCGATCAGAATGAACGCCAGCAGCGGAACCAAGATGCCCAGCAGTTGCTTTCGCATTTCCCTATCCCCCCATGCGAGGCTGTTTCGCCTCCATGTGTTTCTTCAGAGTCTTTTCGTCTCAGGCTTAAACTGCCGGAGTCGTAATCTTCTTCACTACTTCCCGCGTAAACGTCTTACCCAACCGGTCTTGCAAAGTTTCCTGGAAAACGATGGAGTCGCCCGTGATTTTCACCACGTAACCGTTGAATACCGGATCGTTCTCCCGCAGAAAATAAGCCTTGTTCATACTGTTACTGACCACGGCGATGAAACCGCTTTCCGCATGCACCACACCCCGCAAGTTGATGGCGCCAATTTCCAGACACTTCTTGCCGGTGCTGCAACCGGAACCGCCCGTGTGGCTGACCACCGGACTGATAAAAGGATCCCGTCTCCCGTTGGCGTTGTACTTGGTGTCGGGGACAACCTGCTGCTCGTTCGCCTCGCTCTGGCCTTCCGGGCTTCCCGAAGCGCTATTGCCGGCTACGGCTGCGGTCGCCGGCGCATTACCCTGAGGAGCCACAGCCGTTGGCGCCGGCACGCTGACCAGGACTGCACCAGCCCGTTTCGGGCTGTGCTTTCTTTTCGCACCTGCTGGCACTGAAGCTGAAGACTTGGGTGCAGTAGCCATCCCCGCATGCGCGGCGCTCGATGGCGCGGGCGCGGTCTGGCGCAGAGCTTCATTCTCCGCAGCCGTGGCATTGTTGCTCACCGCATTCATGGTGTCGCGTGTGTTCTGGATAATTCTCGGACTCTGAGCCGAGGCCAAGCCCGCGGCCAGCACAGAAACCAGAATGGTCGTCGTAATCGTGATTGCTGGCTTCATCTTCATGTCCTCCTACTTCTTCACCGGTGGCGCGGGTTTGCTGGCCGGCACCACCGCCGGATCCAGGTCATGACTGAAATACGTCGTGGTCAGGCAGGTGGCCACAACACTCTCACTGGGCGCGTACTGATACGTATGCTTCACGTGGGCATCGTTCGGCTTGCGGCTCGTCGACACCGCCAGATTCGAGACGTTGACGATGCGCTCCACTTTCCCCAGCCGGTCGAAGAACCCGAGCATCGAGTAGTACGGACCGTCAAATTCAACTTCGAACGGGACCTCGGTGTAGAACTCTTTGTTGGCGTATGGCTTGGCCGTATAGCGGCGGATTTCCACCCCCGCCTTGCGCGCTTCTCCGCTCACCATGCGCATGAAATTGTCGATTTCTTTCTCATCAGGCACGATGCGCCGCTCGATTTCGAGCTGCTGCTTCAAGCTGGCCAGTTGGCGCTCGATGTCAGCCAGCTTCGGCCGATAGGCTTGGAGTTCAGCGTTCTCGCGCAGTTTGGCCTGCAGCTTGACCTGGGCCGCCGCGTTTTGATCGCGCTGCGACTTGAAGATCGTGTAGTAGAGGGCACCCGTGCCCACCACCGCCGCCAGCAGCAGGACTCCCAACAACTTCACCCCTGTTAATTCGCCAAGATTCATAGTCGGTTCCGCCTTTACGACTTCGCCTTTTCAGTCGCCTTTTCGGTCGCCTTTTCGCAGGTCAGCGTGAACTGGAACGCCTGCATGTCCCTTACACTGTCGTCCTGAAAACTTTCCTTGATCTCGATGTTCTTGAAAAAACCCGTCTTCTGCAGATTGGAAATCAGGTTGGCCACGGCATCGCTCGACAGCGCCGTGCCGTCAATGGCCACGTTCGGACCCAGGTCCTGCATGCTGTTCAACCAGACGGCTTCGGTGCCGTTGACGGTATCGGCGATCATGGACAGCAGACTGACCGGGCCGGTTTGGTTGGCGCGGAGCTGGTCAATGACATCCACCCGGCGTTTGTAAGCCTCGGCTTGCTTCTGCCGTGCCAGGTACTTAACCTTGATGTCGGCGAGTTCGCGATTTTTCTGTTCCGCCAGCCGGGCTTGCACCTCGATCGATTTCTTTTCCCGATCGAGCTGGTACCAGTACCCGCCATTGATCGCGCCCGCGATCAGCACAACGGCTGCGACTTGGACAATGGGCCCGCCCAGGTTGCCAAACTCGAAGCTTGGCATGCTGATGGCGGGGCCTTTCTTGCCTTTCGGTTTCGGAGAACCCAGCAGGTTGATTCGGATCATAGCTTTTCAAAGCTCCTCAGGGCCAAACCCACGGCCACTGCTAACTGGCCGGCGTTCTGTTCGACCAGCTCCGCCCCGGCGCCTTCCGCCGGAGCCAGCACTCTTTGAAACGGGTTGAACAACTCGACCGGCATCGAGAACTCCTGGCGCAGTGCTTCCACCAAGCCGGGAACCTTGGCCGAACCGCCGGCCAGATAAATCTTCTCGATGTGCTCGCCCGCGGCGCTGGCGCGGAAGAAGTCGAATGTCTTTTGAATTTCCAGCACGATAATTTCGGTCACCTGCTGCAGGATGGGCGTCTTGGCGTCGTCCTGCACGGTGCCCACCTTGTGCCCCAGCTTGAGCGATTCGGCGTCATCGAAACTGAGATCCAGTTCCTTCTGCAGCGAATCGGTGTACTGATGGCCGCCCACCGAAACGTCGCGCGGGAACAGCGGGGTCGTGCCCTTCACGATGTTGATGTTCATCACGCTTGCGCCCAGGTTGAGCAATGCCACCACCTGCGTCGGCGCCGGCTCATAGTTGTACTCGTAGCAATTCTGCAGAGCGAGCGCATCGATATCCACAATAGCCGGAGTCCTGCCTGCCATCGAGAGTACGTTGGTGTAGTTCAGAATCTTGTCTTTCTTGACAGCCACCAGCAGCACATCCATCTGCGGGCTGGTCGCGTCGTCGGAAAGAATCTGGTAGTCGAGGTTCACATCCGCGAGATCGAACGGAATGTGCTGCGCGGCTTCCTTCTGGATGGTCTCGGCCAATTCCTGATCGCTCATCGAGGGCAGCGAAATTTTCTTCACGATCACCGAGTGTCCGCTGACCGCCGTGGCCACCAGCTTCGACTTGATCTGCGTGTCGGTGAAGAGCTTGGCGATGGCGCTCGAAACCGTGCCCGAGTCGACAATCATGGAATCGACCACGATGTCGGGCGCGATCGGCTCCAGTCCAAGGTGCGCCACCTCGATTCCAGCGCGTGTCTTCCTGAGTTCGACGGCCTTGATGCTCGAAGAGCCCACATCCAGACCCACTATCGTTTTCGATCCCATGCCAAACATGTGCCCGCCCTTCTCTTACCGAAGTTCGCTTACGGAGTTCCCGCAGCTTTACCGGCTGCCTTGATTTTTCTTTTGCCCTGCGATTCCGTTTCCATGGACTTCTCTTCCATCCACTGATCCAGCTTCGATTTCTTGAAGCGCCAGCGATTGCCCAATTTGAACGCCGGAATCTTTTGTTCGTTCACGTACTTGTAAAGCGTGTCCGGACTCACTCCCAGATACTGCGAAGCTTGGCGAATGTTCATCACTTCTCGCGAGTCGGCCATTACCTTTTTCCCTCTCCCACCAAGTCCAACTCCCAGCCCCGCCTTTTCTTTCCGGCTACGCTGAGGAAATTGGGAGAACCAAGTCCTCGATTCAAACGCGTTCGAGTGTATTTTGGTGTGCTGAGCATATCCCAACCGGTAGAGAGGGCCCCTCCACGTGAATCTCACGGTTTTGTTGGGTTTTATGGGGGTTTTCTGGATTTCACAAGAAGTGGACTTGCAGGCGATGTCTATATATTGTAGTTGCTATTCTTTATCTCACTACAGGTAGTAGCGCTTGCACGAATACAGCATAGGTCACCCGAATTCCGGTAACTAAGGTACTAGAGACGGTACGGAAGTACCGGCACGGGCGCGCAAACCGCTGAAAATACTGCAACTCACTTACCAGCTCCAACGAGAAAATCGGTATTATTTTGGTTTCGCTCCCGGCTCGATTTCCGAGCACTGCGCCATACTTCGATCACCCCGCACTGCGTGAGCCTCGTCACTTCTGGTTCGAACGGATTTCTGTAGGCTGATCTGTCTTCGAATTGCAAAGTCAAAGTGAAGGTAAGGAGCACTCATGAAACTACTCGTAATCGGTTCCGGCATGATGGGTTCAGCGGCTGCCTACGATATGGCGCGCCAGGACCATGTCGACTCGGTCACTCTCGCCGACAGCGACCTCAAGCGCGCCAAAGATGTAGCTGCCCGCGTCAACCGCATCACCGCCGGCAAAAAAGTCCGCGCCGTCGGGCTCGACGCCTCCAAAGAAAAGGAAGCCGCTCGCCTTATGAAAGGCCACGATGGCGCGCTCTCCGCGGTTCCCTACCGTCTGAACTTCGGCCTGGCAAAGGCCGCCATCGGCGCGGGATGCCATTTCGCCGATCTCGGCGGCAACAACACCGCGGTGCGGCAGGAGTTGGCGCTCGGCAAGCCAGCCGAGAAACGCGGCATTGGCATCGCTCCCGATTGCGGTCTCTCTCCCGGCATGGCATCGATTCTTGGCGGCGAACTGGTTCGCCGTCTCGACGGGCGCGCCGACGCGCTCAAGCTCTACGTCGGAGGTCTGCCTGAGAGACCCATGCCTCCGTTTCACTATCAGCTCGTGTTTTCCGTCGAGGGACTCATCAACGAATACGTGGAACCGGCCCGCATCCTGCGCAAAGGCAAGCTGATCACTATCGATCCGCTCACCGAACCCGAACCGTTTCACATGGAAGGTTTCGCGCCGCTCGTGGCTTTTCAAACTTCCGGCGGAACTTCGACCTTGCCAGAAACCTTCGAGGGAAGAGTGGGTGAGTGCTTTGAGAAAACCCTGCGCTATCCCGGCCACTACGATCTGCTCTGCGAGCTGAAGGACTTGGGATTGTTTTCGAACGAGAAAATGCGGGTTGGCAGCGTGGAAGTTTCGCCGCGCGCGCTGATGTCAAAAGTGTTCGAAGGAAAATTTGCCGGCAAGGGCCCGGACGTCTGCATCATGCGCCTGGAAGCGCACGAGTCGGTCAAAGCTCCCGGAGTCCGCGGCCTGCTCGGCGGAAAACTCAAAGGCCGGGTCGCCAGCTTTACCATGGTCGACCACTACGATCCCAAGAGCGACATGAGCGCCATGATGCGCACCACGGCCTTCCCGGCGTCCATCGTCCTGCAGATGATGTGTTCGGGCGCGATCAGCAAGCATGGAGCAGTTTTGCAGGAACGAGACGTCCCCGCCGAAACCTTCCTCGAAGAAATTGAGCGGCGGGGCGTCAAGATCGAGTATCGGATGGAGTAGGGACTAACCACTTTCTGGAGTTTGGCTCGAAGATAGTTGGTGTAATGGTGTTAGCGACCGTTGACGTTGCTGCCGGAAAATTCAGCAAGAGCTCAGCGCTCACTATCTCCTCCGATTTAGAATGAGCGGGTGAAGATCACGAGCCGTCCGATAGCAGCGAAGAGTGCTGAAGAATTTCTTGTATATAGCTCCCTTCTTCCCTCTATACGCGAGAAGTACGGCCCCAGCTTTGATTTCTTAGAAATTCCGGAGGTGCTAGGATTTGATGCACAAGTCTGCCAATTCGGGATCATCTGTACCCGCTACTACGACGGCGAAACGTACAACTGGAGAGAGGAGAACGGTGGCGCTGGCCTGGGAACTGAGCTCTCTTTGGAGATGGTCCGGCTCATCCAGGATTTTCGACGTATTGATATCGCTTGGCTTCTACAGCATCCCGCGGGCAGTTGGATGCGAGAATTCGATCTCCAAGCATGGCTTCAGCAGTTTCGCAACAACAGAACACGCGGGCATGAATTAGGCATCTCAGAGGGGGAGATTAAGCGTGCGGAGGAGATCATCGGCACTGGGTTCGAGCTCAATGATCAGATTTTTGGTAATGGGGATTTTTATCCTCGCAATCTAGTGAAGCTGCCTCAACACACAGTAGTCATCGATTGGGAACATCGTCCGGGTTTTCGCGCCTGCTTCGTCGATTATCTACCGAACGTCCTAGCCTTTGCATTTGTGCACATGTTTAACAATGATCCTTGGCTAGCCGAATTCCTTCGTCACTCGCATGGTGCCTTTAAGGTTGGTACCGCTGATCTGAGGAAAGCGATCATGATTAAAGCGTTCGAACAAGGGTCATTCTGGTACGATTGCAAACGCCCAGACTTGTTCCCTCATCAGACAAGGCTCTTTAGGATGGCTCTAAACGACCAGCTTCCAATCTAGTGCTGGCGTAACACCGCCATCACACGCAATATAAAAAGGCGCCCACTTTGCGGTAGGTTGTGATTGTTGGGATCACCACTTACCAAAAGGAGCGCCGTTATGAAGCAAGAAAAGTATATTGGCATGGACGTTCACCAAGCAACGATCTCGGTTGCCGTCACTGACCAGATGAACGGGGTTTTGAGCGCCTGGTTACGTTACGAAGTAGATCCGCCCTCACTGCTCGCGATTCTCCTCCCCCACCACCGTAATCTTCGTGTCCGTGCGGAATTTCTTGTAATCGCGATAGGTCTCTTCGACATCCTCGTCATAGCTCTTGAACAGCGCCACCCGCGCGTCGAAGTGGAGCTGAACGTGTTTGGGCAGCCACACTTCATCATTTACGTGTGTCAGCTCAACCAGAACCCGCGTGCCTTTGTGGATCCGGGCGAGCACGAAGCCAAACGAAATCGTATCGATGGCGGTGATATCGAGCTTCACCCATTGGCCTTCAGCCTTGTCGATCCAGACGCGGCCTTTGAGCTTGCTGAGCATCCTGGCTTCGCGCTGCCTGGGTTCGTAGCCGGGACGGGGATCGCCCTCCAGCACCCAGGTATCGTGCCCGTCGACCACTTCGGAGCCGATCAGCCGGAAGTTGAAGGCGTCAGCGACCTCCAGCACAAACTTGCGACCCTCTTCGCGATCCTTCTCTTCACGCTCCAGCCGTTTGCGGCGGTCCTGTTCGGATTCGTTCTTGCGTTTGTCGATAATCTTCTGAAGCTTGTCGTCTTCCTTCTTGGCTTCGTCCGGCGACAGCGGTTTGTCATCCTTGGCGGTCAGACGCTCGACGGGCTCACCGTAAATCTCAAGGATCTCGGAGGTTCTCGATTCGATTTTCTTTACCCCGCCATGACCATCGAGGTGGTGCTGCTCCTCGCGCTCGACGTAGGTGTAATCGTGCTGCTGCTTGTCGTTTTCCAAATCCTTCTCTCCGGCGCGGCGCAGAATTTCCCGGATCTGCTCCGCCGGCACGGTGCCGGTGGCATCGGGCGTCAGATCGATTGGTTTCAGATCGATGGGCTTCAGATCCGCCGTCCGCGAGGCCGCCGCGGTTGGTGCTGAATTATGAGTTGAAGTGGAAGCTGAAGCCGAATCCTGCCCGAAGACGCACCCCGCCAGCAAAATAGCCACGAAGATGAGCCCGCCACAAAAACGCATGAGCGACATACGAAGCAACCCTACCGGCAGTTCCTCAAAAAAGGCCGCTTCCGGTGTGTATCCCGGTGGGTAGCCTGCGGTGAGACTCCGGCGGCCAGAACCAGCGCCTAAAGGCGCATTGATGACAGCACTTACGGTATGCCTAAAGGCATACCCTGATACAAATCGCACTTGCACCACTGACTGCTGATACAAATCGCACGTGCACCACTGACCGCTAGAATTTTTTCTCTGCCCGCTCCAAACACCCGGCCCGGAACGACCGCCCATCCAGCCTATGCAACCGCTTCGCCTGGGCGCGCGTGATCAGCGAATAATGAGAAATCGTCAGCAGATACTCGGCTACGAACCACACCGGCTGGTCGGTGGTCATCCATTGCAGGGGATCGAAGCGGCGCATGTGGACAGGCCGGGAAAACGTCCGCAGCGTTCGTTCTCCCCGCAGATTGAAGTACGTGTCGAAATAACTGAGCGCCAGTTCGCGCAAGGAACGATACACCGGTTCGCGATAGCGGCAGCCGGTGTAGTTTGATTTAGCCAACGCGCCCCAATGTCCGCCGACCTGATACACGGCAATCACGTGGTCGGTATCGTGTTCGGCTTCCAGATCAAGAATCAGTGGAGGATATCCAATAGCCCGCAGTGCCGCCGCCGCAAACAACGCCCCCTCGTAGCAATGCGAAGTGTTTTCCCGCAACACGCGTCGCGGGGACCAGGCGCTGTCGGCGAGGTGGTAAGGCATGTCGTCGAGCAAGCGCTGAATGCCATGCGGAGTCTTCAAGCCGCGCAGCTGGCGAAGTTCGGCGGGGGTCAAGCCCCAGGAGTTGTTGTTACTCATCCCAACTTTCTGGTAGAGGCGCGGCGGGCCGCGTCTCCCGCGGATTGCGGAGTCATTTGAAGGTAGCAGGATCGAGCGATGATTGGGAATAGAGGAGCGGGTGCGGACGCGTGGCAAACGTCACCAAAAGGAGGATGATATTGCGATACCAATTCCGTGCGCCGTCCGGGCGCGACGTTACTTGGCTGGCCCGCCAGCAGTCTCCACTTGCTCTTCTTCTGTCTTGCGCCAGCCGGACGTCGGACTGTATTGCTTCAAGCCTTTGGCAAGACCATCGGTCTTTTTGCCGAGATCCTTCTCATACACCGCCCCATCCTGATTGACGATGAAGGTCATCACGCCCGACGATCTATATTCCGCGGGATAGGCCACAAAAGCGAAACCTTCGGTCATCTTGCCGTTCACGATGTAACTCTTCGCTCCGCCTGCACCGCGCGTCAAGACGTGGAAGTAGTATCCCCGATAGGGAGTCGGAGCGCCGGCCTGGCTCTTGGCGTAGCCCTCGGCTACGGCCGACGCGACCAGCGGCCCGATGGGGCTCTGAGGCTCGCCATTGGCAGCCTTCCAATAAAGGCCGTTGTGCTGGCCTTCATCGCTGAAGATTTTCTGGGCGTACTCGCCGCGCTGGGCAAAATATTCCTTTTGCGCCGCGACGAGTTCCTGACAAACGCGAATGGCCGACAGTTCATTCCGGCCAACACGCCGGTACAAGATTTCTTTTTTGCCCGCCTCGGTGTCGAAATACCACGAACTACCTTTCTGCACGAGCGGGATGGGAGTCGGCCAATTCTCCGCGCCGATATATAAAACCATAGTGGTTCCATTCGGCTCTTTCACCAGACGGTGCATTTCCTGATATTTCTGTACGAAATTGGCGCGGCCGTGGGCGTCCTCGACTTCGTCTCCCGACGAGACGATTTGTTTGCCGTCTGGTCCCAGGATTTCGAGCAGCGCTTTTTCATCGTTACTCTGGGTTGCTGTGACCAGTGCGTTGCTCGCGTCTTCCGCCGAGGAAAATGTTTTCTGGCCAGGTTGTTGCGCCATGGAACCAGCGGGAAAACACGCCGCCAAAAGCATAGCGACCACGGCTAATTTAAGAAGATTGGCCCCATGAAATTTGTCGACATTCAGCTTCGTTCGCCGCATATGGCTTCTCTCCATCTCAAGTTTTTCAACCTCGACTAACTCTCGATCCGCATCCTCGATCAATGACGCCCGCCACCGCCGCCATGAGAGCCTCCACCGCCATGGCCTGCTCCGCCACCCATGCTGGCGCCTCCGCGTGACGAGAAACTCCTTGTCTGTCCGCCGTGGTCGTAGTTGCTGTAAGCGCCGGAGCGAACGCCGCTCTGGCCGTGAGGTTCAGCGTATCCTCGAGCCGCCTGCTGGTTTCCGTTGAAAGGCCTGGGGGTTGCGCCGGGACGGTTGTAAACTCCACCGTGCGCCATTCCGCCGCGGTAGTAATTGCTGCGGTTATAAAACGTCCTGCTTGCAGAGTAATACCGGGCGTGGTTGTAGAGTGCGTAGTGATTATGCCAGTCGAATCCCCAATGACCCCAGCCCCATCCAAAACCGCCGAACCAGCCTATGCCGAAGCCGAGTCCGAAAGAGAGATACGGGCCGCCAAACCAGATTCCGGGATACGGGTACCATCCCGGCCAGGCCACGACGGGATATCCGTAAATCAGCCAAGGGTTATAGGCCGGGACGTAAACGACATCGGGATCGGCAGGCTCAATATCGACATCCGGGCCATCGTCCTTCACGACTTCCTGCTGCGTGGTCTTTAGATTGCCGGCGTCTTTCGCCTTGTGACGCATCACTTGCACCGCATCCATCACGTCCTGCTGCTGGTTGTAATATGCGTCGCCGAGAGATGACGTCCAGGAGAGGTTCTTGTCCATATTTCCGAGCACGGACGGAAATGCAGCCAGCGCCTTGACGCTCGGGTCCCAGGGTTGCTGGTCAACCGCTTTACCCAAAGCATCGCCCTTTAAATCAGGATTCGCCTGCACCCATCGGTCGGCCTCGACGACTTCCTCGGGAAACGTGGATGCCGCGAGGATCTGTGCCACCAGCGAGTCCGGATACAGGGCAATCGGCGCAACTAACCGCTGCAGCTGTTCAGGAGTCTGCTGCGCGTACGGCGGCTGAGCGCCCTGCGCATCTTGCGGTGGCGCGGCTTGCGCGTCCTTCGGTGGTGCGGGTTGCGCGTCTTGCGGTGGCGCATCTTGCGCCGACAAGGTCAGCGGCAGGGTCGCGAACAAAAGAGCGAATGACAGTAGGAAAGCCAAACTCTGTTTGGCTAATCGAAGCAATGCGAACTCCGCGGTATCTGCGAAAATGTTCATGTTTGTGGAACCTCCCCTTGCGTCTTTATCACCCGAAGGCCCTCTATAGTAAGAGATGCAAGAAATGCAATTCCGGCTGCAAGTTTACGTTTCTAGACAAAGCACCGCGGCTACCGGAGCAACTCCCCCAGTTCGCGAGGACTCTCGATCAGCACATCCGGAGGCACCTTTTCCAGCGTGTGGGGAGCGAACCCGTAGGTCACACCGCAGGTCCACAATCCGGCACTTTGCCCGGTCAAAACGTCAACCGATGAATCCCCAATGATCAGCGCCTCATTCGCCGCGACACCCGTCTCCTCGAGGATGGTCCGCACCCCCAGCGGATCGGGCTTCTTCGTCGTGAAGCTGTTGCCGCCGTATACGCGCACGAAGAAGTCTCCCAACCCCAGCGCCCGTAAAATGTCGCGCGAAGGGTTGACCGGTTTGTTCGAGAGCACCGCCATCCGCCGCTGTACACCTTTCGACTCAACCCGATTCTGCGAATCAGCCAGTCTCGCCAGCAGCTCGGGAATGCCCGCATAAACCGTCGTGTGGTCGAGCTTGTGTTGGCGGTAGTAGCCAAGAAAATACTCCAACGCCGCTCGAAACACTGCCTCGTTGTCCCTATCTTTGTCTCTGTCTCTGCCTGTGTCCGCGTCCCCGAGCGCGCGGCGCACCAGCGCGGGAGCGCCATCTCCGACATAGCTGGCAATGACGTCGCCATCCAGTTCAGGACGGCCGATATGGCGCAGCATGGCGTTCACGGAGTGAACCAAATCAAGACGCGAGTCGATCAGGGTGCCATCCAGATCAAACACCAGCAAACGGACGCGATGCGGATCAAAGGGGCGCAGGAAACGGATCATGTTCAGTTCAGGATAAACCAAGGTGTCAGGGGTCAGGTCTCAGGCGCCAGGAAGGGCCACTTCAAAACCGCGGACTCAAGGTGAAAAGATTCTCCTGAGACCTGTCACCTGACACCTGCGACCTTGGTTTACAATGATGCGGGCTGCAACTCTGTGGGGTGAAAAGCGCGGCATGGCCACGACCAAAGTCGATCCCAAGCTCAACGAAAGCAACCTTGCGAAAAAGGCCAAAATCTATCAGGGCCTGACGAGTCAGCAACTCATTGACGCTTATCGCACCATGTTCACCTCGCGGCGTTTGGACGACCGCGAGATTCTGCTCAAGCGGCAGCAGAAGGTCTTCTTCCAGATCTCGGGCGCGGGCCACGAAGCGATGGGCGTTGCCGCGGCCTTTGCGTTGAAGGCCGGATACGACTGGTTCTATCCCTATTACCGTGACCGCGCCCTGTGTCTGGCGCTGGGCGCAACTCCGTATGAAATGCTGCTCGGCGCCGTGGGCGCGGCCGACGACCCCTGTTCCGGCGGTCGCCAAATGCCCTCGCACTGGGCCTACAAGCGGCTCAATGTCGTCACCCAATCATCGGCCACGGGAACGCAAATCCTGCAGGCTGTGGGATGCGCCGAAGCCGGCCGCTATCTGGCCAGGCATCCCAAGGCGTGCCAGAAGGCCGAGGACGATTACCGGCAATTCAAGGACGTCCAATTCCAGGGCGACGAGATCACTTACGTCTCGCTCGGCGACGGCACCACCAGCGAGGGTGAGTTCTGGGAAGCGCTGAACTCGGCCTCCAATCTCCGCCTGCCGGTAATTTTTTGCGTCGAAGACAACCAGTATGCGATTTCCGTTCCTGTGGAAGTCCAAACCTCGGGCGGGAACATTTCGCGCCTGGTCTCCGGCTTCCCCAACTTCCATTTCGAAGAAATCGACGGAACCGACCCGGTCGTTGCCTACGCCGCGTTTAAACGGGCAGCCGACTATTGCCGCGCGGGTCATGGTCCTGCGTTTGTGCATGCGCATGTGATTCGTCCGTACTCGCACTCGCTCTCCGACGATGAGCGTCTTTACCGTCCCGACGCCGAGCGTCAGGCCGATGCCGCGCGGGACCCGGTGCACTGCCTGCAAATGTTTCTGCTGCGCGAGGGAATTCTCGACGAAAAAGGGATCAACAAAATCGAGAAGGAAATCGAGGAGCAGATTCAAGCCGATGCCGACCGCGCGCTCGAAGCCGCGATCCCGCAGCCGGAAACGATCTACAACTTCGTGTACTCGCCCGATCTGGATCCGACTTCGGCGGCATTCGAGACTCGTCCCGCATTTGCGGCTCCCGAGACTGCCACGGATGGCAAGAAACCCGCCTCGCAAAATAAAACCATGGCGGACCTGATCAACACCGCCCTGCGCGACGAGATGCGTCGCGATGAGCGCGTCATCATCTTCGGTGAAGACGTGGCCGACGCCAGCCGCGAACAGTATCTCAAGCAAAAGCTGATCAAGGGCAAGGGCGGAGTCTTCAAGCTGACTTCCGGATTGCAGACGGAATTCGGCGCTGACCGCGTCTTCAATTCTCCGCTGGCCGAAGCCGCAATCGTGGGCCGCGCCACGGGCATGGCCACGCGCGGATTGAAGCCGGTGGTTGAGATCCAGTTCTTCGATTACATCTGGCCGGCGATGATGCAATTGCGCGACGAACTCCCCATTATCCGCTGGCGCTCGAACAACGCCTTCTCGGCGCCGGTGGTGATTCGCGTCGCGATTGGCGGGTATTTGACGGGCGGTGCCATTTACCACTCGCAGTGCGGCGAGAGCATCTTCACGCATACTCCCGGATTGCGCGTCGTGTTCCCTTCGAACGCACTCGATGCCGCGGGCCTGCTGCGCACCGCGATACGCTGCGACGACCCGGTTTTGTTCCTCGAACACAAGCGTCTGTATCGCGAGACCTATGGACGGGCGCCCTATCCCGGGCCCGACTACATGGTGCCGTTTGGAAAAGCGAAAGTCGTTCAGCCCGGAACCGATCTCACCGTCATCACCTACGGCGCGGTGGTTCCGCGCGCGCTGCAGGCGGCACAAAAACTGGAGCGCGAGCATCGCGTCAGTGTCGAACTGATCGATCTGCGTTGTCTGAATCCATTTGACTGGGAGGCGATCGCCGCGTCGGTAAAGAAAACCAACCGCGCGTTAATTGCCTACGAAGACTCGCTGAGCTGGGGATACGGCGCCGAAATTGCCGCCCGCATCGCCGACCAACTGTTTCATCACCTCGATGCCCCGGTGAAGCGAATCGCGGCGACGGATACATTCGTCGCCTATCAGCCGATTCTCGAAAATGCCATCCTCCCCCAGGCCAGCGATTTGTTCCGCGCAATGAAGGAACTGGCGGAATTCTGAAGATTAGCTGTTAGCTTCTAGCTTCTCGCTTTTGGCCTTTCCCGGAGAGAGGCGGGTGCTTTTAGGGGCGGGGCGGTATGCAGTCTTAACTCTCGCACCAGCACGGGGCGACGCAACACGGTTTCCAATAGATGTCGCGCTGCGGCTACGCCTTCCGCCGCGCCGTCCAGCGACGAGTATCCTGCCACTCGTACGGCTACGCAACGGTCCTGCAGACTAACCTGGAGGCGGGGAGCATTTTCGTTCTCGTTTTCATTTTCATTCCCGCGGTGTCGATGGTGCGGGTCCAACGCGTTTGCCAGACGCAAAATGCCGGACAACTCCATGGCGATCCGCCGATCCGGGAGTTCCAGCAGTTGCATGGTCTTGCCACGCGGACGCGGCAATGCCCCGCGATGATAGCGCGCCACCACCGCAGCCAATTCCAGCTCTCGCGCGCTCCAGCCCAGAGGCCGTGCCAGCCCACGGATCATCCGGTATGAATTCTTCTGGTGATTTTCCGTGCCTTTTGCTTTGCCGACGTCATGCATGAGTGCCGCCGCCTGCAGAATCGGCCGCCAATTATGGTCCGGATCCGAGGCCTCCAGCGTTTCCGCAACAGCGTCCGTCGTCAGCAGGCCTGCATCCTTCAGCCCGTCGTACAAAAGAAGCGCCAACTGGGCCACGCGCTGCGAATGGGGAAAATCAGGATCGAGATATCCGGCCCAGGCTCGAAGACGGGCCATCGCCGCAGCGCGCAATTGCGGACCCTGGGGCAACTCCGCCCGCCAGACGCGCCACAGCGACTCGCGGCCCACCATCTTCTCGCGATAGCGCTCAATTCTCTTAGATCGAGCCGCATTCAACTTTTCTCGCCAGCGCTCGCGGCTTTCAATATCTGCAAACGCATGCACCTCGGCGGCCAGCGCCCACAGCACATCCAAATCATGCACCTCTCCTAGAAGATCCTGAAGCTCTTTCAGATCTCCGCCCCATGCCGCGTGCTGGCGCGGCAGAAAATTTTCCACCGTGTAACGGAAGCGTTTGATGGCAATACGCAGTTCGTGCCAACTAACCTGCGACCGCGTCCGCAGAGCATGTTTGTGCAGAGCATAAGCGGCTGTCCACTTTTCGAGCGCCAGATGCAGGTACACCGTGCTCCCCGGACGGACCCGCGCCGCGCGCTGCGGCAGAGCTCTTGCCCACTGTCGCCATTGCCTGCGGTCAAACTGATTGAGATCTTTGAAGGCGCGCTGCTTGCATTCGGCTTCACGCGCGCGCACGTAATCGAGTAGCCGGGTCGCAACAGGATCGCCCGCCGCCGGGTCGGCGGACACTGGGTTGCTCGACGAATCACTGGCAACGCCCAGCTTCTCGATCCACTCCTGCATCACCTGCATGTCGCGCAGTTCACCCAGCGCCTGGAAAAGCTTTTTCCCCGCCTTTTTCATGTCCTTCCAGGAAGGGTTGGGATCGATGGCCATCAATCCATCGGCCAGGGAGCGGCAGCGCCGCAGAGCCACACGAAGATCATGCACCGGATCGGGCTCGAACCCCGCAGCCGCCCGATCGCATTCCACCAGCACGCGGTCCATCCAGGCACGCAGGCCGAGCTTAGGCTTTGGACTCGCGGGGTTCAGAATTGGGCTGGTTCCCACCGTTGCTCCTTTACTTGACGGGAACCATTGTCGTCTCTTTGCGCGGATTCTTCTAGCGGGACAGCTCTTAGGGTCAGCGGTCAGCTCCGGTACCACGGTCCGAGTTTCCGCCGCTGTTGCTCGTCCGTTATCTGTCTGAAAAAAGAGTGGAACCTGATCTGGCTGCTGCGTGGTTCTGAGTGAAATCGTGATTGCGTCAACTGTCGAGAGAGGCGCAAGTTTCGATTCTCGTGCCGTCGTCAATTTTGACAGTTCTCCCACACCAAACCACGGTTTAAACTGGCGCTACCTTCCTTTAAGGAAACCTCGTCCGGTGTTTTTGGACGGGGCTTTTTCGTTCACCGAAACGGATCAGCGGTTCAATGAGTGTCCCGACTGTAAGAAGTGACAGTTTGCGCAGAGCAGCGGAGATGATGCACTGACGCCGTTACGGTAAGTGGCTTTCGTAAAGAGGGACACCCTCAACGCAATCTCGCTTTAAAGAGAGGAAAAGATCATGGCAGCTAAGCAACCCAATATCATCGCCATCATGGCGGACGACATCGGCATCTGGAACATTGGCGCCTACCATCGCGGGATGATGGCCGGGCACACCCCGAACCTCGATAAACTCGCCGCCGAAGGCATGTTGTTCACTGACTCCTACGGCGAGGCAAGCTGCACGGCGGGCCGCGCGGCGTTCATCACCGGCGAGCTGCCGATCCGCACGGGGATGACCACAGTCGGCCAGGCTGGCGCCAAACTCGGACTGCCCGCCGAAGCGGCGACCATAGCTACGGTTCTCAAGTCGATGGGCTATGCGACAGGCCAATTCGGCAAGAACCACCTCGGCGATCTCAATGAATTCCTGCCCACCGTTCACGGCTTCGACGAGTTCTTCGGCTACCTCTATCACCTCGACGCGATGGAGGATCCCGCGCACCCCGGCTACCCGCAGGAGCTGTTGAATCAAGTTGGCCCGCGCAACATGGTTCATTCCTGGGCTTCCGATAAAGATGACCCTACCGTGGACCCACGCTGGGGCAAGGTAGGAAAACAGAAGGTTGAGGATGCAGGCACGCTTTATCCGAAACGGATGGAGACTGTAGACGATGAGATTCTCGACCTGTCGCTCAAGTTCATGGACCAGGCGAAGGCCGCCAACAAGCCCTTCTTCGTCTGGCTGAACCCGACCCGTATGCACGTCGTCACCCACCTCTCAGAGAAATACGAAGCGTTGCGCAACTCGAAAAACGGCTGGACCATTCAAGAAGCAGGCATGGCG
>DATFZT010000018.1:0-3574 GCA_035314185.1 Terriglobales bacterium | reverse complement strand
CGCATCTTCGCGCTGCGCGACCGCGGATTACGATCTATCTCTTCTTCGCTCGCCGTCACCGGCTTCTTGGTCAGCAGCCGGTACCAGCCCTGCTTCGCACCCTCGCGAAGCGCATCCTTGACGATCCTGTCTTCGAGCGAGTGAAAGCTGATCACCACCAGCCTTCCTCCCGGCTTCAGCACGCCGGGCGCCGCTTCCAGAAGCGCCTTCAGATCGTCCAGTTCACGGTTTACGAAGATTCGGAGAGCTTGAAAGGTTCGGGTCGCCGGATGAATCCGCTCGTGCTTCATTGACCGGGCCGCGGCCGCTACCACCTCGACAAGTTGCTTCGTCGTGCGTATCGGCCGCGACCGGACAATGGCTCTGGCGATTCTCCGCGACCTCCTTTCCTCACCGAATTCGTAAATCACATCGGCTAGCTCGCGCTCGTCGATGTGGTTTACCACTTGTTCAGCGGTCTCGCCCGACATCGGATTCATCCGCATGTCCAGCGGTCCTTCCGCCTGAAAACTAAATCCCCGCGTCGCGTCCGAGAGCTGCAAACTGCTAACCCCCAGATCCGCCAGCAAACCGTCAAAAGAAGCCGGAGCAACGCGCTCACCCACTTCCGCAAACGATCCATGCATCAGCGTGACGCTCGGCCAATCCTTCGCTCTGTCATCCCGCCCCACTCTGTCATCCCGAGCGGAGCTCGATGATTCGCGAAGCGAATCGTCGAGCGTAGTCGAGGGACCTTGTGTCAGCCTTTGCCTCGCCCTCTCCAGCGCCGCCGCATCCTTATCGAAGCCAATCAAATGTCCCGGTGCGCCGAGGCGTCTTGCGATTTCCAAACTGTGCCCGCCCAGGCCCACCGTGGCATCCAGATAAGTTCCGCCACGCTTTACGGCCAGAAAATCGATCGCTTCTTTTAAAAGAACCGGGACATGGCCAACTTCCCCATGCCCACCCCGCTCGGGGGTGTTTATTGAATCCGAATCCGTGCGCACTGTTCGCCCGATGGCTAGATGCCCAAATCGTCGAGGATCTTGATGTCTTCATCCGTGAAGGGCTCTTTAATCTCCTTGTCGAGCGCTTCCAGGTTCCTGACTTCCAGGTAGGTCAGATTTCCGAGCACTGCCACTTCGCCACGAATCTGCGCCGACTCACGCAGGATCTGCGGCACCAGCAGACGCCCCTGCCCGTCCATCTCCACGACCTGCCCGTAATAATTCGTGCGCGTTAGAAACTTTTTCTTCGTCGGATTGAAAGTCGAGAGCGCCGCCAGTTTCTGCTCGATCCGCTCCCATTCCTCGAAGGGATACACTTGAGCAACAACTCCGTCCTGACTTGTGATGTAAAATTTCTGCGCATATTTCTCGTCGATCACGCGCTTGAATTCGGCGGGGACCTTTAACCGTCCCTTTTCGTCGACGCGCGTTGGATGGTTTCCGCGAAACATGTGTCCGGCTCGTTGTTGGGGTCCGTTTACTTATGGCTGCTACCACTAGCACGAGGGAGATTGAAGCGGTCGCAATAGCAGTGGACTCGGGTTCGTTGGGCCTTTTTTTGTCGGTGTCAGTCTCAGAAACCACTGGCGCCTCGAAACTTAGGGTTTATGCCCACAACCTCTAATAGTTACTCCACTTTCAACCACTTTTGTCCACATCCTACGCCTAAATCGTTTGTTGTCAACAGGAAAGTTCAAGGTCGAAGTCCCAATTAGGAACTCATCGTCCGGAGCACGAAATGTAGGGGTTAACCAGCCAGATGACCACTAGGGGTTGGGTTTATGGTCTAGGTGCCTTCGCCATTCATTCGCTACGATTTTCCTTGCATTTCGGACGCTGATGTTTGCTGTGGAAATTCTCGTGCGAAGAACCGCCGGGTGCCCCACAAAAGCATCGTGCGTGGGATTTGTAGCGCCCGCCTTTGGGTGGCGCAGCGGTTCACCGCTGCGATCAACGGATTGTTCTCAGTGCCGGCTCTACAGCTTGCGGAAAAACTCGTGTAGAGACGGGGCTTGCCCCGTCTTGCATCATCCGTGAACCAGGCCCGAGCACGAACGGGAAGGGCACGGTTTCTAGCCGCTGAGGGCGACTGTCGCGCGCGCCTCTTGGCCGCATCTCGCCCGGGACTCCTCCACCTTGACGCGCTGGAGTACACTTGTGCGAATTCAAGCCAACATAAACAGGGGGCACAATGAAGCTGAACAAGATTCGGGTGTTGCTCGGAGGCATTGCTGGGGGCGTGGTCTGGCTTGCATGGGGTTTCTTCATTGGTATGCGGGAGGCTCCGCTCTACGCGGCCATGCAGCAAAAAGGACTGTTCCTGAAGGAACCGCGTTATGCGTATTTCACGCCGCTTTGGTTTGTGCTGATCTTCGTGATGGCGATTCTTATCGCGTATCTTTACGCGAACGCCCGCGCCACCGCCGGTCCGGGCCTGAAGACCGCTCTCAAAGTCGGGATGATCGTCGGCTTCTGCGCCGGTGTCCCGGGCAACTTTGGACAGGCAGCCTGGTCCCCGATTCCGCGCATGTTGCCCCTCGGATGGATGCTCGACCTGTGGGTAGGCTCGATCTTAGCCGCCGTAGTCGCGGGCTTCTTATACAAAGAGTAAGCCGGGGAACGTTTCCGTAGAGACGCGGCTTGCCGCGTCTCCTTCCCATCTCTCGGCACTTCTCAGTTAGCGTAATAGAGAATTTATCGCCAACCATCCGCTTGAACCACCGCCAACTCCATGGCTTTCATTGACTTGCCCTCGCATCGCGCCTAGCATTGCACCACTCCATGATCGGCCAGACCATCTCGCACTACCGCATCGTCGAGAAGCTCGGCGGAGGGGGGATGGGAGTCGTCTACAAAGCCGAAGACATGCGGTTGCATCGTTTTGTAGCGCTTAAGTTCTTGCCCGATGATCTGGCCCGCGACCCTCAGGCCCTGGCACGGTTTCAGCGCGAAGCGCAGGCGGCGTCGGCGCTCAATCATCCCAATATCTGCACTATCTATGACATCGGAGAAGAGAACGGCCGCACCTTCCTGGCGATGGAGTTCCTCGACGGTGTCACGCTCAAACACTTGATTGGCGGGCGCGCGATGGAACTGGAAGCCAGCCTGTCGCTGGGAATCGAGATCGCCGACGGGCTGGATGCGGCGCATGGCGAAGGAATCGTGCATCGAGACATCAAGCCAGCCAATATCTTCGTTACCAAGCGCGGGCACGCGAAAATTCTGGACTTCGGACTGGCGAAAGTGGCGGAGCGAAATTCCTCGGCCAGCCGCATCGCCGCGGCGAACACACTCTCAGAAGATAAGCATCTCACGAACCCGGGATCGACTTTGGGTACGGTGTCGTATATGTCGCCCGAGCAGGTGCTGGGCAAACAACTCGACGCCCGAACGGATCTGTTTTCGTTCGGAATAGTGCTCTACGAGATGGCGACGGGTAGACTACCTTTCGCAGGCGATACTTCTGGAGCGATTATTGACGCGGTACTGCATGGCCTTCCCGCGGCTCCTGGACGGTTAAATCCACAAGTTCCATCAGAACTCGAGAGGGTGATCCAGAAGGCTCTGGAGAAGGACCGCGAAGTGCG
>DATFZT010000017.1:0-41843 GCA_035314185.1 Terriglobales bacterium | reverse complement strand
CTCGGCCCAGAAACGAAAAACCCCGACACCGCGTATCTATAATCTCTCCGGCCGCCCCGCTTTGGCGGCCGTTACTTAATCGATAGGGGGTGACAAAGTCTCGTTGCAGTTAATACGACATTTTCTCGTTGCAACAACATGTTTTGTGCGGTCACTTTCGTGCCGCCTGAGCGCCGCCCTTGGGAGGCGCTGGCATACTTCTCCACTGTAGAGACGGGGCTTGCCCCGTCTTGTTTGCGCGGAGGTTGTACGCTGCCGGAGACGGGGCAGGCCCCGTCTCTACCAGAGAGTTGTTACGGTTTACGAGGCGCGTTCGAGCGCGGTGGCGAAGGCATCGAGCGAGAGCGAGCGCAGCAGGTTGCGACGCAGGCCGCGCTCGACTTCGGCAAGACCCTCCGCGGCGCGCTGCACCCAGGCGAAGTCGGCAGATTCGGACAATTTCTTGAGTTCGCCCAGAATATCCGTATTGCGGACCAGTTGTGCCGCACCCGACTGCAGGAACATCAGGTCTTCGAGCAAGGAGTAGAGAGTGCGGAGCAGAGTGTCGATTTTCTCACGGCCTTCGGCTCCGGGCCGATAGGTCTCGGTTACTTTGAACAACTCGGTGTGGTCGCTGTTGCTGCCGCCTAGCGCGGATTTCAGCATGACGAGCGCGTGGTTGCGAGCGGCAACGTAACTTTCCAGATCGGAGGATAAAGCGCGTCCGACGGCGCCTTCGCTGAGGCGCGCGACCAGCGTGCGCTGCCGGGGATTCCACTGGGGACGAAGTTGGGCGAGGCGGCTTTCGATCTCCGCGAAAGCGAGCGCGCCCAGATGGAAGATCATGGATCGAGAACGAATTGTAGGCAGCAATTCGCCTGCGTTTTCGGTGAGCAGAAAAATGGTGGCGAACTCGGGTGGTTCTTCCAGAACCTTGAGCAGCGAGTTGGCCGCTTCTTTCATGAAGGCGGAACTTGTGAAGATGTACACGCGCTCGCGAGCTTCGGCGGGGCGATAGTAGATGGTCTCGATTACGTGGCGAACCTGGTCGACCTTGATCATCATTTGCGGAGGATCGGGCGGAATGATGAGCACGTCGGGGTGGGTCTGGACGAAGAGGCGGGTTTCTTTCTTATCCGTATCGCGCAGATTTTCGCGAGCCTCGACGGCTTCGGCGAAGCGGGAGTCGAGGTCTTCGGATTGCGCGATGCGCGTGCAGTTCGAGCAATGTCCACAGAAATCGGGCAAGGCGCTGCCTTCTATCGGTGGCCGCTCCAGGCAGTTCATGGCGCGGGCGAGCATCAGAGCCAGCGTATATTTACCCGAGCCGTGCGCTCCGGAAAGAATGACGGCGTGCGGAAAGCGGTTGCGCGCCAGCATCTCGCGGAGGCGATGGAGGGTTTCCGGGTTGCCGGCGAAATCAGAAAAGGGCATAGGGTTGCTTTGCTGGTGGAGCGCCGGGCGTCCCCGCCCGGCGGACGGGCGAGACGCCCGTCCCCACACTAGATCTTTAGCTTTTTCCGCACCAACTCCATGATAACCGCATGCGTTTCGCTGGGCGTGCCTCGAGCGTTTACCACGTGCACGCGCTGCGGCTCGCGGTGCGCGATGGCCAAGTACGCTTGGCGGACGCGTCCGAAAAAAGCGCGGCTCTCCTGCTCAAAGCGGTTCTCGTCTCTTTCCGAGCCTTTCTCTGACCGTCCGCCCTTGTGTTTTCGATTACGTCGCCGGGCACGCTCGACGCTGAACGCCACCTCATTGTCTAGTAAGACGGTCAGGTCGGGTTGCAAATTGCCGCAGAGGATTTCGTGCATCTCGAGCACCGGCTTTGCGCCGAGCTTGCGGCCTCCGCCCTGGTAAGCCTCGGTCGAATCGGTGAAGCGATCGCAGAGCACGATGCGTCCTTCGGCGAGCGCGGGCAGAATCACCTCGTGGATGTGCTGGGCGCGGGAGGCGAACATGAGGGCCAATTCGGTGAGCGGAGAGAGTCCCGAGGTGGCGGAGTGCAGCAGCACCTCGCGAATCCTCTCGCCCGCAGCCGTTCCTCCCGGTTCGCGGGTGATGGTAACGGAGAGGCCGTGGGCGCGTAGGGAACGCGCCAACTTCTCGACTTGCGTGCTCTTGCCGCTGCCGTCGAGACCCTCGAAAGTGATAAATTTCCCGCGCGTGGGCACGTCGGGATGATAGCAGGCGAGCAGGCTCTGAATGCCTGTGGATAGTGCGAGAGACGCGGCCAGCCGGCGTCTCGACAGAAAATTCTTGCTAGCCCGCTGCGACCGGTTCCTCCAGCATGAAACTCAGAACTTCCTGCGGAATTGGCGCGCTCCATACCGGCGAAAACGACTGACGATGGAGCGGCGAGGGGCCGTGCTCGCGCAGGGCCGCGAGGTGGTGTGGTGTGCAGTATCCCTTGTTCGATGCCAGCCCGTACATGGGAAAGACGGGGTCCCAGGCGGAGATCATGCGGTCGCGTTCGACTTTCGCAATAATGGATGCGGCGGCGATCGAGGCGGAGAGAGCGTCGCCGTGAATGATCGGTTGTTGGAGAAGTTCGCAGTCAAGCCTCACCGCATCGACAAGGAGATAGCCCGCCGACGGCACCAGTTGCTGAACCGCATGCAGCATGGCGAGGCGCGAAGCCTGGTAGATATTGATTTGATCGATGCGGGCGGAATCCACGGCGGCAACGGCCCAGGCGATGGAATGCTGGCGGATCAGGAGCGCGAGTTCTTCACGGCGTTCGGCGGGGAGCAGTTTTGAATCGCGCAATCCGCGAATGCGGTGTGTGGGGTCTAGAATCACAGCGGCAGCTACGACCGGGCCGAAGAGCGATCCGCGGCCGACTTCATCGACTCCGGCAACATGTTGGGCGCCCGCGGCCCATGCGCGCTTTTCAAAACTGAGAGTGCAGCGCAGTTTTTTCAGCAGGCGCAATTTTGCGGCGGAGGCAGAGAGTTTTTCTGCGCCGGGAGCGTTCGATGTGCACGCGGACTTGGACACGGAGCTGATCAGCATCTTCGCTGAAGAAGACCCGCGACGCAAGAGCAGATGTCCAATGATTGTGCGGCAGCGGGACCTCGCCCCGCTTGGACGGGGCGAAGCCCCGTCACCACACGAGAACCTGCGGTCTGAAAATAACCGCTGATTATTGTTGTTGGTCGACTTCTTTTAGTCGCGCGGCTTTGCCCTTGAGCCCGCGCAGGTAGTACAGCTTGGCGCGGCGGACTTTGGCGGAGCGCACCACGTCAATCTTGTCGATGACCTTGGAGTCGATGGGGAAGATACGCTCCACGCCCTGGCCAAAGCTGATCTTGCGGACCGTAAAGCTGGGCTGGGCGCCTCGCTTCCGCGCAATGACGACGCCTTCGAACGCCTGCAGGCGCTCTTTTTCGCCTTCTCTGATCTTGACCAGCACTTTAATCGTATCGCCCGGGCCAAACTTCGGGATGTCGGTGCGGCGCGATTTCGCCAGCAGTTTTTCGATAATCGGATTGCGCATAACGTTTCCTTCCTGATTAATCTCTGGTAGAGACGGGGCTTGCCCCGTCTCGCAATATGTCCTGGTCCCGCCTGATCTGGGCCAGCAGTTCCCTGTCTTCCGCCGTCAGCGCAACCCGCTCCAGCAGATCGGGACGGTTGCGCAGCGTTTTTTCCAAAGCCGTTTTGCGGCGCCAGCTGCGAATCTGGTCGTGGTTGCCGTTCATCAGCACTTCCGGCACCGCCATGCCGCGAAAATCCGCGGGCCGCGTGTAATGCGGATAGTCGAGCAATCCGCCGGAAACGCAGGTCGAACTCGGGCCCTCGCCGGCCAGCTCCGCGTGGTCGGTAAACGACTCCTCCCGCGTCGAATTCTGGTTGCCCACGGCACCCGGAATCAGCCGCGTCACCGTATCCACAATCACCGCTGCGCCCAGTTCGCCACCGCTCAGCACATAGTCGCCAATCGAAACTTCGCGATCCGCCAGGTGTTCGCTGATGCGTTCATCCACGCCTTCGTAGCGTCCGCAGATCAGGACCATCCGGTCGAGCGCGGCAAGATCAGCTGCCATCGCCTGATCGAGCCTGCGTCCCTGTGCGGAAAGCAGAATCACCGACTGCTTCGCGGTCCCGCTTAAGCGCAATTCACGCGGCGCCACATCGCCGAACGATTCCAAACATTCAAAGATCGGTTCCGGCTTCAGGACCATGCCCTCGCCGCCGCCGAACGGGCGGTCGTCCACGGTGCGGTGCTTGTCTTTCGTGAACTCCCGCAGATCGTGAATGCTGATTTCCACCAGGCCCGTTTCCCGCGCCCGGCGGACGATTCCGTAATCCAGTGGTCCGCGAAAGAAGTCGGGAAAGATCGTGAGAATGTCGATCTTCATTTGCGGACTAAACCCTTTAACCGCGGAGGACGCTGAGTTCGCAGAGCAAATCGGTCAGAGATCGAACACCCTCGCTTTGCGAACGACGAACAGCGAACGACTAAATACTACAGACTTCTTTCTTTCTCATCTCTTGCCAGCGGCGCGTTCACTTCCAGCAATCCTTCCGGCAACTTCATCCGGACTTGCCGCCGCTCCAGATCCAGCTTCTCCAAGTACGCCTCGGCGAAGGGGATTTCGTAAGGCAGCTTCGCCCGACTCTTCGTTTCGCCCTGCTGCTTACCTCTGACCACCAGCAGCGGCGCTTCTCCGGCTCCGAACTGTACGTCTTCTATCTCGCCGATCTCGCGCTGGCCGTCGAACACCGTGCAACCGATCAGGTCGCTCAAGTACGTCCAGCCCGGCTCCAACTCGGCGCGTTCGCTGCGCGGAAGCTGAAGTTCGGCGCCCACCAGCGGCTCGGCATCGGAAATCGTCTCGATGCCCGCAAACTTCAGCACCAGAAAACTCTTATGCGGCCAAAGATCTTCGACGGTTACTTCGCGGCGCTGACCGCCTTTATCGTTATCCCTATCTTTCGCGAGCGCCCACAGCCGCATGTTTTGCCGGAAGCGGTCCGGAACGCCGGTGTGCAATTCGACGGCTACTTCTCCACGGCGTCCCTGGGTCTTGATGACTACCGCCAGAGTGATCCACTCGCCGCTTGCGTCGGGTGCCGCCATTTGCCGCTTTGTTACTCGATGATCTCCAGTGCGTAGCGCTTGCCCTGCTTCGAACCCGCCGCGCTCAGCACGTTGCGAAAGGCGCGGGCGACGCGGCCGGAGCGGCCAATGATCTTGCCCAGCTCGGCCTCGGCCACTTCGAGTTCGATAACGGTTTCGTCTCCGTCCTCGTACTCCTCAACAAAAACCTCGCCCTTGGCCTCGACGATCGCCTTGGCGATGTACTCGATCATGACGCGCGGGCTGACGGCCGGCTCGATCATTTAGCGCTCCTGAATTGGCGAGTGTGAGAGTTAGTCGCGGCTAGGCGACCGAAGCAGTCGCAGCCGGCGCGGGGAGAGCAAGCAGTTTCCTGACCCGGTCCGAAAGCTGGGCGCCTTTCGAAACCCAGTGCTCAATACGGTCGCGTTTCAGGTCGAAAGTGGCCGGATTGGTGCGTGGATTGTACGTGCCCACCACTTCCACCGGACGGCCATTGCGAGCGTGCTCTTTCTCAATCACCACCACTCGGTAATACGGTTGTTTGCGCGCACCAAAGCGCGCCAGTCGGATCATTAACACAGACTTCAGTATCCTTTGCCCGGAAGAGTCCGGCGGGTTAGAACCAACGAAGTAAAGACAAACCATTATTATGCCGGAGCTTAGGGGTTTTCGCAATGGGCGGGGGCGTATGGCAGGCTGTGGGTCAATTTGATTTCCACAGAATAATTTGAAGCAATGCAAAACCGCTGGCAACAGACCCAACCGCACCAACCGCTCTGAAGAACCAAATCGGTTTCTTGCCGAATCCGATCCATTTGTAGTTGGCTGCTTCGTTCGCCGCCTTGACGGCAGCAGGATTGAGAAAGATGTATAAAAAGCCAGCCAATGCCAATCCAACGGTAGTGAACGCCATTGGTCTATCGTTCATGTGGATTGCTCTCCGAGTGCTTTCAGGATAAGCCCCTTGTCAATCGTATGGGCGCGATTCGGATGCGGACACACGGATGAGGGCAGGCGGCAGCCAGTCGGGATTTATGATTGTTCGATTTGGTCTTCGCTCTAATGCGCGGCACCGGCGACCGTCTGCCGTTGCAGGCGAAAGGCAGGGACGATCAGCGCCTGTTCCAATGTCGGACGATTCAGATTCGACAGAGCTTCCGCCGCGTGTTTCGATTCTGCAGGTTTGCCGAGCTTTTGGTAGGCCAGCAGCAACGTTCGCAGGGCGAAGGGATCGCGGTCGTCCTCTTCCAGGTCTTGAGCGGCATCGTCCCAGTTGCCTTCGGCGGCCAGCACGGCGCCGCTAGCGCTGTAGTAGGCATGCAAGATCGTAAGGCGCCGGTTGGAGTTCGCCAGCTTGTTGAGTTCGTCCACCGAAGCTCGCGCTTCTTTTAATTTGCCAGCATCGAGATCGCGAAGAACGCGGGCATAGAGCACGACCGCCATTTCCTGTTCCCGCGCGCCCTGGCTCATCCCCTTGTCTGCCTCCAACACGTCGGCCGCCTTGTTCAGCAGTTCCAGCGCGGCCTGCGGATCTTTCTGATAGAGGGCCATCCTGCGATAGGCCTCCGCTTCCTGCTCTCCCAATCCTTTTGCGCGCGCCTGGCTGGCTACGGCGCGAAAGGCTCTGTCCGCGGCCTCGAAATCGTTCTCGCGCACGTAGGTATTCGCGGACTGCAGGGCCCAATCGGCTGCCTGTGCGTCGGTGGGAGCCATTTTGATGGCCTTATCGTATTCGGCGCGCGCCCGAGGCTCATCACCCGTCAATGCGTAGGTATCCGCGATGCCGAGCTGAGCTGAGGAGAAGGTTGGATCAAGCTGCAAGGCCGCCCGGTACTCCGAAAACGCATCATCAAATCGTCCCATCACGCGGGAGAGTTCGGCGAGGCTGTCATGCGGGTTGGCTTCTTTGGGAGCCGCTTCCATATATTTTCGAGCCGCCGCCAACGTTTTTTGCCAATCGTGACCAGCGGCATAGCAATAGGCGAGTTCATTCCACGAGCCGGGGAAGTTGGTCGTGCGTTCAAAGAAAGGGATGGCTCTCTTGTGCTCGTTGAGGTGGATTAGCCACCAACCGGCAAACCACGCCAGATTCTGGTCGTGCGGATAAAGACCCAGGACCTGATTCATGTCGGCGATGGCGTCTAGGAAATGGCCGTTGCTGTCGTCGGCCATCCAGGCAATGAACAACTGCTCGCCCTTCGTAGCATTCTTCGACAACTCCAGAGCTGCCTTGCGATGGGTCGCCTGGTCGATCGGGTCCCGTGAAACGAAAGCGATAAATCCGTGCGCCAGAGCGAAATTGGGATCTTTCGCGATCGCCTGTTCCCAGATGTTGACGGTGGTTTCAACCCTCAGGTCATTCTCAAAGCGGGCCAGACCCTGCTCGAACACCTGTCGTGCCTCGGGAGAGCTGGTGGTGACGGGAAGCGTCTCTGCCTGGGGCGTCCCCGCGAAAGCCGACGGGAGACCAGTACCGATGAGGACTGATAAAAAAACTGCACGCAAGAAAACTACACGATTGCTTAGCATGAAGGCCTCTATTTTCCCCGCAGTAAATATCCCGCTTCCAGAGGAAGCCGGCCATCGATCTTCAAGACATTGACGTCATGAGTGATGGAATAGACATCAACCAGGCCAATGGCGCCGCGCTTGGATCCAACGATATGCAGCAAGTCCTCATCGGAACTGGCGACCACGATGGCGCCTTTGTGGGACGCCGCCAGTGCTTTCAGCTCATCCGACGAGGTCTTGTAGAGGCGGTCCAGCGCGATTTGCATGTCAGGAGAGTCTGGGTCCCGGATCACAATTGTGATGGCCGAGCCATCCGGCCACACCTTGGTTTGAGCTTTAAGAATTTTGATTAGATCGGCGGAAGTGAGAGCCGACGCCGGATTCTCTTTCTCGACGACCACGGCGAGTTGCTTGGCACTGCAGCTGACCGCAAGGCCGATCAGGAGGAGGAAGATTCCACATCTTGCGTGGCGCGGCATGGGGAGATTATAGGAGGTCGCACGAAAGGCTCGAACGAACCAAAGTAACCAGAGCTGCGTCTGCTGCGGTGCCGGTGACTACTTGGGATAGCGGAAACACTCGACCGCGTGGTCGTTGACCATCCCCGTGGCCTGCATGAAGGCGTAGCAGATGGTTGAGCCGACGAAATTGAAGCCACGTTTCTTCAAATCTTTGCTCATGGCATCTGATTCAGAAGTCCGCGCCGGAATTTTCTTCCCCAACCGCCAGGCGTTCACTCGCGGCTTGCCTCCGACAAATTGCCAGATGTAGCGATCGAACGAGCCGAACTCCTTTTGCACCGCCAGAAATGCCTTGGCGTTCTGTATCGCGGAAGTTATCTTCAGCCGGTTGCGGACGATCCCTGCATCTTTCGAGCGCAGCAAGCGCTGCGTTTTCCGCCGGTCGTAGCGGGCGATTTTCTTCGGGTCGAAACCGTCGAGGGCCGCGCGATAGTTTTCGCGCTTCTTCAGAATCGTGTCCCAGCTGAGACCGGCTTGCGCGCCTTCCAATATCAGGAACTCGAATAGCGCGCGGTCGTCGTGCTGCGGCACGCCCCACTCGCGATCGTGATAGAGGATGGAGAGATCGTTGCTGGGCCACGAGCAGCGAACGAGATTCTTCTTAGGTGCTTTCATCGGAAACCGGCCGCCAAAGAATGGTCCGGTCCGCCGATTCTAACGGAATTCGCGCAGTTTGAGACGTAGGATGGCTTTACACCAAGGACTATAATCCAGGCCATGACGCAGGAAGCTCAGGAATTGCTCAAGAAGGCCCTTGCCTTACCCGACAAGGAACGAGCCGATCTGGCCGGCAGTTTGATAGAGAGTCTGGATGCTGCCGTCGATGAAGATGCGGAAGCTGTCTGGCAGGAGGAAATCGCTCGCCGCCTCGAAGAGGTTCGGTCCGGGAAGGTGAAGACGATTTCGTGGGACGATGTCCGGCAGAAGGGCCGTACGTTGCTTGGTAACAGTTAAGCCATGTCCGGTAAGCCGCTGGAATTCCATCCAGAAGCGGAACAGGAGTATCTAGCGGCGTTAGCCTGGTACTCAGAACGAAGCCCCGCCGCGGCAATTGGCTTCGAAAGCGCATTTGATCGAGCGATAAGTAAAATCAGAGAAGCCCCAGATCGCTGGCCGATCTATCTCGCCGGGTGCAGAAGATACACGGTCCACCAGTTCCCGTTTATCGTGGTGTACTCGATTCTCCCATCCCACACCCTTGTTCTGGCAATCGCCCATGGCCACCGGGCTACTGGAGGGACCGTCTATAGCACGCGCGAAATCGGGGGCCTCACGCCGCTTGCTTGCCCGCGAGAGCGCCGTCAATCTTGCGTAACTCTTCGGCCGAAAATTTCAGGTTCTTCAGGGCGGCCACGTTGTCGTCCACCTGCGACACTTTGCTGGTGCCGACGAGCGCGCTGGTGACGCGCGGATCGCGCAACACCCACGCCACCGCCATCTCCGCCAGCGTCTGTCCACGCTGCTTGGCAATTTCATTGAGTTCGCGAACCTTGGCGAGCTTGTCTTCCCCAATGTCCTTCTTCTTCAGAAAGAAATCGCGGGCGGCGCGCGAGTCGCTGGGAATTCCATGCAGATAGCGATCCGACAGCAATCCCTGCGCCAGCGGGCTGAAGACGATCGATCCCACGCCATCTTTTTCCAGCACGTCGAACAATCCCTGCTCGGGATCGCGTACGAACATCGAATACTTCGGCTGATGAATCAGGCAGGGTGTTCCGAGAGCGCGCAAAATTTTCAACGCCTCGGATGTTTGCTTGGCGTTGTAAGCCGAAATGCCCGCGTAGAGCGCGCGGCCCGAACGAACCGCGGTGTCGAGCGCTCCGAGCGATTCTTCCATCGGTGTATCGGGATCGGGCCGGTGGTGGTAGAAAATGTCGACGTATTGGAGCCCCATGCGCTTCAGGCTCTGATCGAGGCTGGCCAGTATGTACTTGCGCGAGCCCAGGTTGCCGTACGGCCCGGGCCACATGTCCCAGCCCGCTTTGGTCGAGATGACCAGCTCGTCGCGATAGGGAAGGAAATCTTTCTTCAGGATCTGGCCAAAAGTTTCTTCCGCCGATCCGTACGGAGGGCCGTAATTGTTGGCGAGATCGAAATGCGTGATGCCGAGATCGAAGGCGCGACGCAGCATGGCGCGTGAGTTTTCGAGGTGATCCACGCCACCGAAGTTGTGCCATAGTCCGAGCGAGACGGCGGGAAGTTTGATGCCGCTGCGCCCGGAGCGGCGATATTGCATGGAGTCGTAACGCTTGTCATCCGCGATGTACACAATAGCTCTCCCTCAGCGCCTAAAGGCGCGCTCAAAACAGTGCATTAACCGCAGCGCTGAAGCGCTGCGCCACCCAAAACACCACCCAAAACCAAGCACAAGACCGGCCCACCATTCTACGAGTTCAGTCGTATTTTTCGTAGCGGATTGAAGTTCGATCCCAACCCAAACGCTTCAGCAACTCGCGGTTCGCCTTGACCATCTTGTCGAGACCGCAGATGTAGACGTGCATGTCGGTGCGGGTTCCTACGATTTCGGCCAGATGTTCCTGTACGTATCCGCGCAGCCCCTTCCACCCAGCTTCACCGCGACTCAACGTGGGCAGAAAATGGAAATTGACGTGGTCGGCAGCGAGACGCTCAAACTCCTCGCGATAATAAATGTCCTGCTCGCGGCGCGCGCCGAACAGCAGCCAGAACTGGCGTCCCTGGTGACGGTCGCGCTCCGCCAGCAGCCAGTGCAGCATGGAGCGGAAGGGCGCGATTCCTGTTCCCGTGGCAACGAACGCGGTGTCACCGAGCGGCGGGCGCAAGATGAAATCCCCGAAGGGCCCCTGGAACGTGATGTGCGCGCCTTCTTCGAGGCTGCAGAGATGGTTCGACATAAATCCGTCGTCTACGCGATTCAAGCAGAGGGCGACGTGTCCGTTCTCGGAGGGCGGCGACGCGATTGAGTACGCGCGCGTCATTTCTTCGCCATCGGGAGTGTTGGCCTTCACCGAAAGCCACTGTCCGGGGACAAAGCCGAAATGAGACACTCCCTTTACTTCGAGTTCGATATGCTTGGTGAACTCGGAGAGCGGAACGGAGCGGAGCAGTTGGGCGTCAAAAGTTTTGAACTGTGCCATTACTCGTTTAGATGATGACAAACGGCGGCAGGACGCTGCGACGGGCAAGCCCACTGCGCCTCCTAGCCTTTCCTCTTGTAAATGATGAGTTCGCGCCCCGGCTGATGATGTCCACGAGCTTCATCGCCCCAGAAATATTGCGATTCCGGAGCCGTCAGTTCGACCGCCCCGACTTCTTCCAGGTTCGCGGCGATGTACTGCTCCATCCAGGTGCGGAAAGCGACAACTTGCGGGGAGCCGTGGTGGGACAGCCAGGAAGATGAGCTGTTGACGAAGACCACGTACGCGGGCCGGTTGGCCTCGACTTCCTGGATCATTTGTTTCTGCATCGTAGACCAGTAAGCCTGGTCTTCCATGAGGCTGTACATGTAGATGTAGCCACTGGCGGAATGGCGATGCGCGTAAAAATAAATCTCCGGTTCGGAGCCAAGGACCATGATGGTGTCTGAGGGCGCGGTGTGCTGGCGCAGATACTCGGCGACGGGCGCCGCTTCCGAAAATGGATTCAGGTTATAGGAGAAGCGGCAGGCCTGGACCGGGGTCAGTTTGAAGTAGAACGCGTTACGGTGGATGGTCAGCGCCCATAGGGCGGCAAACACGATCACGGGCAGAACGTGAATCCAACGCGAGCTGAACTTCGCGGTGAGTAAGTGGATGGTGGAGGTAACTGCAACGGCGATCAGGATGGCAATTGCGGGCAGCATAAGAACAAAATAGTGGTGCCTGAAGTAAAGGCCGGGACACACTGCGGCGCAGGAAAACACCAGCAGCCCGAAGACAAACAAGGCATGGCGACGGACAGTGGGATTCCAAAACACCGTGGAAAAACCCACCAGAGCGAGCACCCAGAGCCATTTGGTGAAGCGCAGTATGTCCGCGAAGTTTTCCGTGAGCGCTCCGAGACCCGTGCGCCAGGGCACGGCAGCGGCGTAGTGGCTGGCGTAGGAAAAAGTCCAAAACCAGAAATTGTGAAAGACACCCGCTCGGTAAAGCAGGGCGCACGTCAGTGCGAACGGCAGCACGGCCGCAAGCAGAAAGATAGCCATGTTCTTTGCCCACGATGTCCATTCGCTCTTATTCTTCGGCCAACATTGAACGGCCAGATAGAGGACGGCAAATACGCCGAGCAAAAGTCCAGGCTGCTTCATCAGGAAAGCAACGCCGAACGCCATGCCGCTCCAGAAGAAAAAAACTGGGCGTCTGGTCTCTTCGGCGCGCAAGAGCAGGATGAGTCCGATGAGGGCCGGCAGCACAACGAAGTGAGTGGCGTGTGCGGCAAATCCAAACACCGCCAGATTCGTGGAGAGCAAGGCGTAACTCGCGCCCGCCACGGTTCCGGCCAGCGCGCCGAACAGGCGGGCCGTGACCACGTAGAGCAGGATGACGGAGACCGCGTTGATGAGCAGGAGTCCCAGATGGATTCCGCGGGCCGTCTGCCCAGAAACCGCGAGGATGGCGGTATAAGCCGCGTAGGTCCCTGGCAGCTTCATGTTGTAGCCGAGTTGATAGGGAGGAATGCCCTGCAGGATGAGTTGACCGGCATAGGCATACTCGCCCTCATCGCGCTCCAACGGCATGTCTAGCAGGCGCCAGCGGATCGCTCCAAAGAAAACAATGACGGCCAGCAAGACGACAAAATGCCAGCTAAAAAGGTGTCGCCACGGCTGGCCTGCGCTTACTTCCGCGGACGGATCTGACGCGATCTTCCTTTCTGTCGCCGTGACCTCAGGCGCGGTGGGCTCGATGCGCGGCATGGTCGCACCTTAGCAACTACGCTCCGCGGGCGCAACCTGGAAGATTGGCGGGCTTGATTACCCCTTTTCTTTCTGTGATTTATAAGTTACACTGAAACGGTGATAGAAATCCGCCGTTATCTGACCAAGACCGGCAGGGATGTGTTCGGCGAGTGGTTGAGTGGACTGAAGGACAATCGAACCCGGGCGAAGATTGTTGCCCGCATTGATCGGCTCGCGGCAGGAAACTTCGGAGACTGCAAGTCGCTGCGCGGAGGATTGTTTGAGCTGTGCATCGACTGGGGGCCGGGCTATCGCGTTTATTACTCATTGGACGGCCGGACTTGCGTTTTGCTGTTGTGCGGCGGCGACAAACGGAAGCAATCTGCCGACGTTAAGCGCGCTGCGGAATATCTCAAAGATTACATCGAAAGGACACGGACATCATGAAACGTAAAGCGAGCATATCCCATGACGAGGCCACAATTCGTGAACTGCGCGACAATCCCGAGTTTGCCGCCGAGTATCTCCGCGCTGCGTTGGAGGATGCCGACGAGCCGAGCGTGCTCCTGATTGCACTGCGGCGCGTGGCCGAAGCCAGAGGTGGTATTGCCAAAGTGGCCAAAGCTGCCGGCATTGAGCGCGAAAGTTTGTATCGTGCCTTGTCGGTGCATGGAAACCCCAGACTCTCCACCCTCGTGGCCGTTACCAAGGCGGTAGGTTTGAGACTTACGGTGGAAGCCGCGACCTAACCCTTTGGCTCTTAGTTCCCGACTGCTGCTAGCTGAAGCAGACTTTCTTATTCCACTGTCACCGACTTAGCCAGATTTCTCGGCTGATCCACATCGCAGCCGCGGCGGACGGCGATGTGATAGGCGAGCAACTGCAGCGGGACGATCTCCAGAATCGCCGACAATTCATCCGGCGCCGGCGGAACGAACAGTACGTGATCTGCTTCCTCGGCGATCTCTTTGTCGCCTTCGGTAGCGAGCGCGATGACTATGCCGGAGCGAGCCTTCACTTCCTTCAGGTTCGACATGGTTTTTTCGTAGCGCACCATCGACTGCGGACTGGTCACGTCGCGGGTCGCGATGATGACCACGGGCAGATTTTCGTCAATCAGCGCATTCGGGCCGTGCTTCATCTCGCCCGCCGGATAACCTTCCGCGTGAATGTAGGAAATTTCCTTGAGCTTGAGCGCTCCCTCGAGGGCGATGGGATAGTGAATGCCGCGTCCGAGGAAAAGGAAGTCCTGCGCCCGGACATAGGTTTTAGACAGCTCGTCGCAAGCTTCGTCGTGGGTGAGAATTTGCTCCAGTTTGCCGGGGATGCGCATGAGTTCTTGCACGGCGGCCTTGGCTTGCTCAGGTGTCATGGCGCCGCGCACCTGCGCCAGATACAGCGCGAACAAATAAAGAGCGGTCAGTTGTCCGGTAAAAGCCTTGGTCGACGCCACGCCGATCTCGGGGCCGGCGTGGGTGTAGACGGTGCCGGCGGCTTCGCGCGTGATCATGGAGCCAACCACGTTGCAGATGGCCAGCGTCTTCGAGCCCTTAGCCTTGGCTTCACGCTGGGCTGCGATGGTGTCTGCGGTTTCACCGGATTGCGAAATCAGCAGCGTCATCGTGTCCGGCCCCAGGATCGGGTCGCGATAGCGCCATTCGCTGGCGTAATCGACTTCGACGGGAACGCGGGCCAGGTTCTCGATCATGAACTTGCCCGCCAGTCCCGCATGCCAACTGGTACCGCAGGCGGCGATATTGATTTTCTTCAGCGCTTTGAACTCGACTTCGCCGACTTGCATTTCGTTGAGGAAGATGGCGCCGGTATCCTGCGAGACGCGTCCGAGCGTGGTGTCGCGCACGGTGCGGGGCTGCTCATAAATTTCTTTGAGCATGAAGTGCTTGAAGCCACCCTTCTCCGCCATGATCGGATCCCAGGTAATGCGCTGCGCCTTGCGCTCCAGCGGATGGCCGTCGAAATCGGTGACCCGTACGCCGGCCTGCGTGATCACAGCCAGATCGCCATCGGCCAGAAAGAAAAGGTCGCGGGTGTGGTCGAGGAGCGCGGGCACGTCGCTGGCGACGAAGTATTCATCTTTGCCGAGGCCGATGACGGCGGGTGGTCCATTGCGGGCCGCGACGATCTTGTTCGGGTCCTCAACCGCGATCACAACCAGCGCGAACACGCCGGTGAGTTCCTTGACCGCTTTGCGCACCGCTTCTTCCAGAAGTGGCTTGTGGCCGTTTCCCGTCTGCAGGTAGTGCTTCTCGATCAGGTGCGCGATGACTTCCGTGTCCGTTTCGGTGGTGAACTTGTGGCCTTCGGCGATCAGCTTCTTCTTGAGCGAGAGGTAGTTCTCGACAATGCCATTGTGCACGACCACGATCTTGCCAGTGCAGTCGCGATGGGGATGGGCGTTTTCTTCGGTGGGGCGGCCATGGGTGGCCCAGCGGGTGTGTCCGATGCCGTAGGTGCCGTCGAGCGGTTTGAGACGGATGACCTCTTCCAGATTGCGCAACTTGCCTTCCGCGCGGCGGATCTGCAAGCCCTCGCCGTTTCCGCCGACCGCGATTCCGGCCGAGTCATAGCCGCGATACTCCAACTTCCTTAGTCCCTCAATGATTACGGGGACGACCTGCTTCTTCCCTACATATCCCACGATTCCGCACATTGGTTAGTTGACTCCTTGACGAATGGTTCGGTGGGGGATCGGTGATGGTTCGGGCAGCCCCTAAAAGGGGCTTCTCACTCGGCGGAACTTTCGGCATCGCTAAAGCGATGCCCTGATACGAACCGATGTTGCCGATGCGACTCCGGAGACGGGCAAGCCCCGTCTCTACACGTCTTCGAGGGAGAAACGAAACTCTTCAATGACCGGGTTCGTTAGAACTTCGCGCGCGATCTGTTCTACTTCCGCTTGCGCGTCATCCTTTGAGATGCCGCCGTTGAGAGTAATTTCAAAATACTTGCCTTGCCGCACTTCCTGCAGACTCTTATAACCGATTTTCGTCAGAGCGCCGTGGATGGTCTTACCCTGCGGATCCAGAACGCTCTTCTTCAATGAAACGTAGACGTAGGCTTTCATCAACCCCTCGATTATACGTCAGGTGGCTACGAACAGGACCTCGGTTTTCGTTATAGGAGGTATGGGTTCGGGCCCATCACTCGGGCGAGTCCGAGTCCGTAACTTGTTCAAGACATAATAGTTGACGATCCACTTCTGCAATCGCCTGCGACAGCATTTCGCGATGGCGAGGGCTGCTGGCGGCCTGCAGTTGTTGAGCGAAGTGGGAGCGGGAAAGAAGCAAGCCCTCGCGTTTCCGGGTGCGTTGCTGCTCGTCGGGCGAGATCCGCGCGCCGGCGGCTTCCCGGCGCTCTAACATAACTTCTTGTTGCTGTTCTACGGATTTACTTTCCCAGCCGCGGGCCATTTAAGGAATCTTAACTCGAAGTTTTGGGGATGACACCAAGAAAGAACTTGCCTGTGACCCGGAGACGGAGTAACAATGACTTTTCCGGAGAAGCACAAATCCGGGAAACTGTGCCGCAGACCTGAGGGGGCTCCCCGGCCGGGGAGGATGAGATTGGTTCCCAAGTAAAGGAACCAACGCCTGCGGACACGACGTTGTTGAGATGTAGTTTCTCGCAGCTTGGCAAGTTGCGACGGCCCCCGGTTCCTGCTCAGAATCAGACTGCCCGATCACTGCACTGGTGAGGTGCAGGAGGTGTGCTCATGCCGGAAAACAGAGTCGCGCTCGAGGGAGAAGCTTCGCCTGAACACAGCCGGTACAGGCTGCTACTCGAGATCACCGACCTGGTAGCGCGAGCCCGGAGCCTGCCTGAAGCACTCAAAGAACTCGCTCCCCCGGTGCTGGCACTGACGGGAGGCGAATTGCTGAATCTATCCCTCCACGACCCGCGCCGGGATTGCATGCTGACGCAGTATTGGAAGAAAAACCACGAGAGTGGAGAGTTCGACGCTTTCCCCGTGGACGCAGCGGTGAGCGGGTGGGCGTGGAAACATCAGGAGACGATCTCGATTCCGGATATCGAGCGCGAACAGCGGTTCCCCGATATCGTGCCCGCGTTACTCAATCACGGTGTGCGATCCTACACCGTCCTTCCCATCAGCACGCCTGCACGCCGCTTTGGAGCGCTGGGCCTGGGTAAGACCGCTCCGGAGGTATTGAAGGGCGAGGACGTGGAGTTTCTTTCCCGCGTCGCACTGATGGGAGCGCTTGCGCTTGAGAGGGACAGAGCCCACCACGCTCTTGAGGAGCAGCAGAGCCTGGTTGCGATCAGCCGCGAACTGAGTTTCAGCCTGGAGCGGGAAAAGTTGTTGCCGGTCATTCTTTCGAGCCTGCGAAGCATCGCGCGCTACGACCGAGCCGTTCTCTCCCTGCTCGACGAGGATGGCAAGAACGTGCAGCTGTATGGAGATGCTTTGGAGTGGGAGTCTTTTTTCAACCATGGAAGCGCGATTGCGCTTCAGCAATCTCTCTCGGCGCCGGCGATCCAGACGGGTAAGGTGACATTCCTTGCCGCAGACGATTTGCGCGGCATGAACGAGCCGCTGGCGAAAGCCATGTATGCAGGCGGGGTTCGGTCGGTGTGCAGCGTGCCCCTGGTGGCGGGCAATCAGATCTGGGGAGCGCTGAATCCAAGCAGCATGATCGAAAATGCTTTCGGCCCGTCGGAGGTTGAATACCTGCAACAGGTTGCCAATCAGATTGCGGCTGCGCTACAGAATGCGCATGCCTACCACGAGATCGCACAGCTTAAGGAGCGACTTGCCCAGGAAAAGCGCTACCTGGAGTACGAAATCCGAAGCGCGAACCGGTCCGACGATATCGTCGGGGAGAGCCCGGCCTTGAAACGCGTGCTGGATTACGCAACCATTGTCGCCGACACTGATTCCACCGTCCTGATCACCGGCGAAACCGGAACAGGCAAAGAACGTATCGCTCGCTTGATTCACAGCATGAGCCGGCGCAAAGACCGCAACTTTATCAAGCTGAACTGCGCCGCCATTCCCACGGGACTGCTGGAAAGCGAGTTGTTCGGCCACGAAAAAGGCGCGTTTACCGGAGCGGTCAGCCAGAAGCTAGGCCGGCTGGAGTTGGCGGATAAGGGCACTCTGTTGCTCGACGAGATTGGAGAGGTTGCTTTGGAATTGCAGCCCAAGTTGCTGCGAGTACTGCAGGACCAGGAGTTCGAGCGGTTGGGAGGAACGAAGACGATCCGGGTGGATGTGCGGCTGATCGCCGCCACCAATCGCGATCTGGTGCGGGCGGTCGAAGAAAAAGAATTTCGCGGTGACTTGTTCTACCGCCTGCACGTGTTTCCCCTGCATCTGCCGGCGTTGCGCGAGCGGCGCGAAGACATCCCCATGCTGGTTCGAAGTTTCGTTGAGAAGTGCGCGGTCCGGCTGCACAAACAGATCGACGCCATCCCCGACGAGGCGATGGAAGCCATGATGCGCTGGCGATGGCCGGGAAACATCCGCGAACTGGAGAATTTTGTCGAGCGCTCGGTAATCCTGTCGGAAGGCAACCGGTTAACTCCGCCGCTCAGCGAGTTGCGCGAGGAAATCTTACGGCAACCCTCCGACCCCGACGGCACTCTGCGCGACCGAGAGCGTGAACACATCATCGAAATTCTGCGCCAAACCCGAGGCGCGCTGTCGGGCCCGACGGGCGCAGCGGCCCGGCTTGGACTCAAGCGCACCACGCTGCAGTACAAGATGCAGCGGCTGGGAATCTCACGCACGGATTATCTGAATTAGGCGCAGGGACAGCCGAATGCGGCTGTCCCTACGCAACAACTGCCGAACCTTCGGCACCTCCGGCCAGCGCACCGGCAGCTTCTTTGGCACGGGTTAAGTTAAAACCATCCCTAAGACGAGAAGGTGCAGCCACTTAGCCATTGTGAGTAGTTGGCACTTGGTGTGCACTGCGGCTTTGTGTGGCGCATTTTCCGCTTCCCTCCAGCGAACGATTCCGCCAGCCAAGTTTCGCTGACCAGGAGAATGTTGCTATGAGTGTGCCCCGGCGCTTCGCGATTCCCAGAGACTGCCTTAGCTGCACACTGAGGCGAAATGGCGATTTTTGCAATTTGCCTCAACCTCTGATGGCGGAGTTCAATGCGCTGGGGCACCTGACCCTGTATCCGGGCAATGCCACTTTGCTGACGGAAGGTCAAATTCCGCGCGGCGTCTACATCGCCTGTTCGCGCCGCTCCAAGCTTTCGGTCGAGGCCCGCGATGGGAAGACGATCATCCTGAAGATTGTCGGAGACCGCCAGGTGATGGGGCTGAGCGCGGTGGTCTGCGGGGGGCCATCGCTGATCACGGTCACCACCATCGAGCTATGCCAGATCAAGTTCGTCGAACGCGACAGCTTCCTGCGTCTGATCGAAAGCAACAGCCACGCCGCGTTGGCGTGCGCCACCCTGCTTGCCCGCGAAGCCATAACCTCGTTCGACGATGTGCACGACCTGTTGCTGGCCCGCAGTTCGACGGAGAAGCTGGCCCGGCTGCTGCTTTCCTGGGTCACGGACGAGCCCCGCAACTGGGAACTCCGCGTACCCACGGAATTCACGCATGAAGAAATAGCCCAGATGATCGGATCTTCGCGAGAAACGGTAACTCGCTTATTGAGTGACATGAAACGGAAGGATTTAATTCGGCTTGAGGGGGCGACGCTGGTGATCCCCAACCGGATTGCCTTGCAAGCGATCGCCGCCTAAAGGTCCCTCCCCGGGCGGGCCAGCCGTCTCCGTGCCCGCCCCTTTTTCAATTCTCAGTTCCTAGTAACTGGCCCCGGGCACCCTTCACCGCGAACTGTCTGTAAGGTTTTCACTGAGAACTGACAACTGACAACTGCCTTACAGGTTGAACAGTTCGCGCAGGCGGCGGGTCTGGGCGCGGCTCACCGGAATCTCGGTCTGTTTCTTATCGTCCATGCGCAGCTGGTAGGAGCTCTTGAACCAGGGCACAACTTCGCGGATGTGGTTGATGTTGACCAGAAAGGATCGATGCGCCCGCCAGAACAAACCGGGATCGAGATTGTCGAAAAGTTCTTCCAGCGTCCGGCAGTTCGACTGGCCTTCCATGCCGGCGTGACCGCTGGTGGCTACCGTGATCACGCCATCTTCGATGGTCGCGTAGCAGATATCCTTCGGATCGGCCAGGAATAGCCTTCCGGCGGCTTTGATCAGAATCTTCGCCGTCTTTCCTGTCGGGGGCTTCTGCGATTCCAGCATCCGCACCAGCGTCTCGAATTTTTCTTCCGGCCCGGCGCCCGCTTCAATCTTTGCCCGCACCTTCTCGATGGACTGGACCACTCGCTTTTTATCGAATGGCTTGAGGATGTAGTCGACGGCGTTCACCTCGAACGCCTTTACGGCGTATTGATCGAAAGCAGTCGCGAAGACAATTTTGGGTAGCGGAACCTTGCGGTCGAGCAACTTCTTGATAACGCCGAAACCGTCCAGGCCGGGCATCTGGACGTCGAGAAACACGATGTCTGGATTGTGTTCGCGGATCAGGCTGATGGCTTCGAGGCCGTTCTTGCCCTGCGCGACCACGTTCACGTCGTCCAGGTTCTTGAGCAAGTAGGCAAGTTCGTCGCGCGCTAGTTGTTCGTCGTCGACAATGATCGCGGAGAGAGCCATAGGTTGTCGAACCGAACCGGTGAGACCGGCATGTGCGGCGGCGATGGCCATATCCTTAATGGTGAGTATAGCTAGAGGAGCGGGTAGGCCGCCAGTCGCCCGCTTGAGTCGCCAGTCCTTTACTAAGAGGTTTCTATGGCCAGCGCCATGCCCATGCCGCCGCTGACGCAGAGCGTGGCCAGGCCGCGACGCGCCTTTCTCTTCAGCATTTCGTGGAGCAGCGTCACCGTGATGCGCGTCCCAGTGCAGCCGATGGGATGGCCGAGTGCGATGGAGCCGCCGTTGACGTTTAGTTTCTCGCGATCGAAATGCAACTCGCGATCGCAGGCCAGCACCTGGGCGGCGAAGGCTTCATTGAGTTCGACCAGATCGAAGCTGCTGAGATTAAGGCCGTGTTTCTGTTCCATCTTGCGGATGGCGGGCACCGGCCCGATGCCCATGAGACGCGGATCGACACCCGCGGAAGTTACGGCGAGAATTCGCGCCAGCGGTTTCAGGTTGTTTTGCTGGATGAATTTCTCGCTCGCCACGACCACGGCGGCCGCTCCATCGGTGATGCCGGAAGAATTTGCGGCGGTAATGGTGCCGGTCTTCGTCCCGGCCTTCGAAAACACCGGAGCCAACTTAGCCATCTTCTCCATGGTTGCGTCGAGAAACAGGTGTTCATCGCGCGCGAAAACGGTCGTGCCCTTCTTGCCCTCGATGGTGACCGGAGCAATTTCGGCGTCGAAGCGTCCGCTGGATTGCGCTGCTGCGGCGCGCTGCTGCGATACGAGCGCGAACTGATCCTGCTCTTCGCGCGAAACCTTGTACTGCTCAGCGAGGATCTCAGCAGTCTCGCCCATCAGCATTTTTGCGAGGGGGCAGAAGAATCCGTCGCGATACATGCCGTCGACGAGTTCCTGGTTGCCGAGACGATATCCCCAGCGCGCGCCTTCGAGATAATAAGGAAGCCGCGACATCGATTCGGTTCCTCCGGCGAGCACGCAATCGAGGTTGCCGGTAGCAATCTCCTGGAACGCGAGCGCGATCGACTTGATGCCGGACGCGCACGCCTTGTTCACCGTGTAGGCGGGAGCCTCCTGAGGAATGCCGCTGCGGATGGAAATTTGGCGCGCGGGATTTGGACCGCCTCCAGCCTGCCGGGCGTTGCCGAAAATTGTCTCTTCAACCTGATGCGGCTGCACTCCGGCGCGTTCGAGCGCTGCCTTCGTGGCGACCACGCCCATGTCAACGGCGGAGAGCGAGGCGAGCGAGCCCCCAAACTTGCCGATGGGCGTGCGCGCGGCGGAAAGGATGTAGACCGAGTTCAAATTAGAGCCTCCCGGACATTTGAGTCTAGCAAACTGCAGAAAAACATAACCACAGGGGGCACAGAGGAACACGGAGGAACACAGAGGGGAAACCTTAAGAAGTTCCCTGTGTTTCTCTGTGCCCCCTGTGGTAAAGAAGTGCGCTGCTACGCGATACACTAATCGGCGTGAACATTCTTTACGGAATCAATACGGTGACGGAAGCGCTCAAGGCGCGCGGACGCAACTTCGAGTGGGTCGGTGTTGCCAAGGAGCGGAAAGATATTCGCCTGCGGCGGGTGATTGACGAGTGCCGCAAGATCGGCGTTCCGGTGCGCGTCTTGTCGCGGATGGAGCTTGATGAAATTGCTGGCAACGCCGCGCATCAGGGGCTGGTGGCCGCGACCTCGGCAAAGCAATACAGCGATCTGGACGATCTTGTGGCGTCGCGTCGCGGCGAGCGCTCGCTGATCGTCGTGCTTGATGGAGTCGAAGATCCGCACAATCTGGGAGCGATCCTGCGCACCGCCGACGCCGCGGGAGCGGATGGCGTGGTGATTCCCGAACGCCGGTCCGCCGCCGTTACGGGTGCGGTCGCGAAGGTCTCAGCGGGAGCCAGCGAACATCTTCCGGTTGCCAAGGTGACCAACATCTCGCGCGCGCTTGAGGAATTAAAAGAGAAGGATCTGTGGATTGTTGGATTGGACGAGCGCGGCCCGCAGACTTACGACGCGGTGGACTACAAGATGCACTGCGCTATCGTGCTCGGTGCCGAAGGCAAGGGGTTGCACGATCTGGTGCGGAAACACTGCGATTTCCTGGTGTCGATTCCGATGCTGGGGAAAGTGCCGTCGCTGAATGTATCGGTGGCGGCGGGCGTGGTGCTGTACGAAGTTGTGCGGCAGAGACGCCTGGGCGCATCGAAACAATCATGAGACCCCTCTGTGTCCTCTGTGTCCTCTGTGGTTTAAGTTCTTTGCCCTTCGCCCTGGAGCGCGAGGCCTTCAACATTGCGAAATATGATTTGCAGATCACCCTCGAGCCTGGACAGCAGAGGCTCGGCGCGCGGGGCAAGATAACACTGCGCAACGATTCGGCTCAGCCGCAGAAAATCGTTGCGTTGCAAATCTCTTCATCTCTCAACTGGCGTTCGATCCGGGTGGATGGCAAGCCCGTTCAATTCGTTTCTCAACCCTACATTTCGGATATCGACCACACCGGCGCGCTTTCCGAAGCCATCGTGACGTTGCCCGTCGAGATCAGGCCGAAAGATTCCGTAGAGCTCGAAATCGGCTACGAGGGCGTAATTACGCTAGATACCACGCGGCTGACTCGGTTCGGCGTGCCCGAGGATGTCGCTAAACATTCAAGCTGGGATCAGATCAGTCCAACATTCACGGCGGTGCGCGGCGCGGGATATGTGGCGTGGTACCCGATTACGACGGAGTCGGCGGATTTTTCCGAAGGGAACAGTCTGTTCGAGGTTGCCGATCGATGGAAAAAGAGGGAAGCGGGAAGCGAATTCAAGGCAAGGGTCAGCATGGATCGGGAGGGCGGAGAAATACCGCCGCTACTTATCTGCACATCAGCCAGTGAGAGCTTGATAGAACAGACGGGCCGGTCGCAGCGCACGAACGCCGAATGTTTCTGGGACAAGTTTGGAACCGCTACGCCGACTTTTGCGATGGCGCGCTATGACAACTGGTTCAAGTCTCCTCTCAATCTACTCAGTCTCCCGGGCCATGAGGCGGGGGCCGAAACGTATTCTGCCGCGTTCGAGCCCGCGTCAAAATTTGTGAGCGGATGGTTTGGCCAGCCGACAGCGCCCATTGCCATCGCTGATTTAGCCGATCCGCATTCCCCGCCGTTTGAGAGCGGCACTTTGCTGATGGCATCAATGGCTGCGGAGGATTCGAAGCTTGCGGGGATCAACCTGGTTCACGAACTCGTGCATTCCGCGTTGCCGTCGCCGAGGCCTTGGGTGTACGAGGGCCTGGCTCACTTTGCGGAAGCGATGTATCGCCAGCAGCAAGGTGGACGTGAGGCGGCGCTCGATCTGCTTGGACTGCACCGGGCGGCGTTTCTCGATTCGGAAAAAGAAGTATCGGCCGCCCTGCAGAAGAACGTCGGGCAAAAGAGCACCGGGCAGAAGAGTGTTGGCCAACCGCTGATCGGCACGTTCGATGAAACTTACTATCGGAGCAAAGCCGCATATGTCTGGTGGATGTTGCGCGACATGATCGGCGACGATGCGCTGAAGCAGGCGATTGGCAAGTATCGCGCCGCGGACGACAACGACAAAGACCCGAAGTATGTGGAGCAGTTAGTCGAATCCGCCGCCAAGCGCGACCTGGGGTGGTTCTTCGACGACTGGGTGTATCAGGACCGCGGCCTGCCGGACTTCCGCGTGCAGTCGGTGCATCCGTGGAAGACGGAAAAAGAAGTGCAGATGATTACCGTAACGCTGGAAAACCTTGGCAACGCCGGGGCAGAGGTTCCGTTCAAAATAACTTTTGAAGGCGGCGAGATCACTAAGAGGATAGAGGTGCGCGCCAAAGCTACGGCTACCACACGAGTTGAGTTGCCCGGCACCGCGACCCAGATCGTGGTCAACGACGGCAGTGTTCCGGAAAGCGATTTGACGAACAACGAGTTCAAGATTTCGCCACCCTGAACCAACACCTACCACGGAGGCACGGAGACACAGAGAAATTCGAAACCCAAAGATCGGAATCAGCTCCGCTATCTGCCTTCTGCGCTGCCATCGGGTTCCGATCATTTGCTTTCCTCCGCGCCTCCGTGCCTCCGTGGTAGATTCTGTTGTTCGGTCTTCGGGAGGACGCTTGCCCTACATTCAATTTCTCGGCGCTGCCGGGACCGTGACTGGTTCGAAGCACCTGATTAACACTGGTTACGATTCGAGCGGCAAGCAGGGATTTCAGATTCTGATCGACTGCGGACTCTTCCAGGGACAGAAAGAATGGCGCGAGCGCAACTGGCAGGACACTCCCGTCCCGGCGCGTGAAATTGATGCGGTTGTTCTTACCCATGCGCATCTCGATCACTGTGGCTGGATTCCGCGTCTGGTGAAAGAAGGGTTCCACGGGCCCATCTACGCCACAGCGCCAACCATCGATCTGTGCTCGGTCGTGTTGCCGGATTCCGGACACCTGCAGGAAGAAGACGCGGCGTTCTACAACAAAAGGAAGGTGTCGAAGCACGATCCGGCGCTGCCTTTGTACACGCTCAAAGAAGCGCAGGATTGCCTGAAGCGCTTCCAGCCGGTCGCGGTCGGCGAGACCACCCAACTAAGCCCGGAGCTGGCGTTCCGTTTCGTCCATGCCGCACACATTCTGGGTTCCTGCATGGTGGAAATCACGCTGCAAATAGACGGCCGCAGTCGCCGATTGCTTTTTACCGGCGACATTGGCCGAGTGCGCGATAGCCTGATTGCTCCCGGCAAGGTGGTGCACTCCGGGCCGCAAGAAAACGAGACTGCCGACGTGCTGGTCATGGAATCCACGTACGGCAACCGGCAGCATCCCGCCACCGATCCTCGACCGGAACTCGCCCGCCTGATTCGCGAGACAGCCGAGCGCGGCGGCAGCGTGATCGTTCCGGCATTTGCCGTCGAGCGGACGCAGAAATTTCTTTTCATCCTGAAAACGCTAATGGAGACGGGGCAGATTCCGCGCCTGCCGGTGTATTGCGACAGCCCGATGGCGATCAAGGCAGTCGAAATTTTCATGAAGCACTCGGAAGAATACACGCCCCGAGCCGCCGATCTGATAGCGAAATACGGGTCGCCCATCCAGTGGCCGGGTTTCACCTTTACGTTGACCGCCGAGCAGTCGAAGAAGATCAACGAGAGCCACTATCCGTCGATTATTGTTTCGTCGAGTGGAATGGTGACCGGGGGCCGCATCCTGCATCATCTGGCGCAGCGGCTGCCCGATCCGAAGAGCCTGGTTATTTTTATCGGCTTCCAGGCGCCGGGCACGCGCGGCGCCATCATCAAGAACGGAGGGCACGAGGTGAAGATCTTCGGCCAGTTCGTGACCATCCGCGCTCAGATCGCGGCGCTCGAACAGTTCAGCGATCACGCCGATCCGCCAGAGTTGTTGGAGTGGTTGCAGACGTTCAGGAACCAGCCGGGCGCAACCTATCTTGTGCATGGCGAGCCTGCCGCATCGTCACAGCTTCGCGATCGGATGAAGAGAGAACTGGGATGGAATGTGCTGGTGGCCGAGTACATGGGGAAAGTGGAGGTGAAGTAACTATGAGATCGACGCGGAAAAATGCCCAGGTGCTCCCCCTTCGGCCAACTCGGGGTGCTGGATGACAGTCGCAGGCGATTAATGGGCGCGGGTGAATGACACGAGCGCTTCGAGTTTACCTTGAGCCGCCCCTGAGTCGATCGCCTCCGCGGCCAACCGCACTGCATCGCGCAAGTGATCGGCGCGTCCGGCGGCGACGAGAGCGGCGGCTGCGTTGAGCAGCACTACGTCGCGCCGGGCGGATTTCTTCCGGGACAGTACTTCGCGGATCAGAGTGGCGTTGCGAGCGGCGTCTCCGCCGGAGATTTCGTCGAGCGTGGCGCGCTGCAGATCGAATTCCTCGGGCGTGACTTCGTAGGTGTGCACCTGGCCCTCGCGGACTTCTCCGACGCGCGTGGGGCCGGTGATCGTGATTTCATCCAGTCCGTCGCTGCCGTGAACTACCAGCGCGCGATGGAGCCCCAACATGCTGAGCGCTTCCGCAAGTTTTTCGACCAGGTCCGCGGAATAAACTCCAACAACCTGGCAGGTGGCGCGCGCGGGGTTCGTCAACGGACCGAGCAGGTTGAAAACCGTGCGCAAATGCAGCTCGCGGCGGGCGGTTTGCACGTGCTTCATTGCGGAATGCATGGCCGGGGCGAATAGAAACGCGATCCCCACTTGCTCCAGGCAGGCCGCGAGTTGCGCGGCCGGCAACTGAATGTTCACCCCCAGCTCTTCCATCACGTCAGCGGAGCCGCACTTCGAGGTCACGCTGCGATTGCCATGCTTGGCGACGCGCACGCCGGCGCCTGCGACCACGAAGGCCGTGGCCGTCGAAATGTTGAAGGTGCCGCTGGTATCGCCGCCGGTGCCGCAGGTATCGACGAGAGCGTCGCGTCCGGTGCCGCTGGCGTCGAGAACGGAGTTGGCATGGAGTTCGAGTGGAACTGCGGCGGCGCGGATGGCTTCGGCAAATCCAACGATCTCTTCGACCGTTTCACCTTTCATGTGCAACGCCACCAGCAACGCCGCAATTTGCGCGTCCGAGCATTGGCCAGTGAGGACCTCGGTCATCACCGCGTGCGCCTCCGCGCGGGAGAGCGACTGTTGATGGTCGGCGATGCGATGGAGGACGTCGAGGATCATGTCTGCCGCCAAGGGTAGCACTGATCACGGTTAGTTGTGATCTACGTCGTTTGCACCAATCCGTCTGCCTCTATAAAATTAATAGTTTGCTGCACGGGTGTGAAGCCACAAGCAGAGTCCTCTCGGGAGTCCATCAACGGCGTCGCGAACGACGAACGATCAACGACCAGCGACCAACGATTAATGACTAACGACCAACGACGGATTTGGAATCATTATGAAAATTCATGAGTATCAGGCAAAAGGAATTTTGAAGAAGTATGGCGTCGCCGTGCCGCGCGGCACGATGGCGACCACCCGCGAAGAAGCTGAGGCGGCGGCGAAGGATATTCTGGGCTCCGGCGCGACGGGAGTTGTGGTGAAAGCCCAGATCCACGCGGGCGGACGCGGCAAGGGCGGCGGAGTGAAGATCGCCAAGTCGGTGGAAGAAGCGGCCGAGATCGCCGGCAAAATGCTGGGCATGAAACTAGTGACGCATCAGACGGGGCCGGAAGGGCGCATCGTGCATCGGTTGCTGATCGAAGAGACGTTGCCGATCGAGAAGGAACTATATCTCGGCATTCTGGTGGATCGTGGCGAGGGCAAGCCCGTCTTCATGGCATCGGCTGCGGGCGGCATGGATATCGAGCAGGTGGCCGCCGAGAGACCTGAGGAGATTCTGAAGCAGTACATCGATCCGGGCATGGGTCTGGAGCCGTTCCAGGCGCGCAAGATCGCGTTCGCTTTGGGACTGAAGCCGTCGCAGATCAATGCCGCGGTCCAGTTCCTGACCAGCCTTTATCGCGCGTTTCTTGAGTCGGACGCTTCGCTGGTGGAGATCAATCCGTTCATCAGTTGCACCGATGGCCGGCTGTTCGCGCTCGACGCCAAGCTGACTTTTGACGATAACGCGCTCTTCCGTCATGCGGACCTGCGCGAATTGCGGGACATCACCGAGGAAGATCCGCTGGAAGTGGAGGCGTCGAAATACAACCTCAATTACATCAAGCTCGACGGCAGCGTGGGTTGCATGGTGAATGGCGCGGGCCTGGCCATGGCCACCATGGACATCATAAAGTATGCGGGCGGCATGCCCGCCAATTTTCTGGATGTGGGCGGCAGCGCCAACGCGGAGCAGGTGGCGCATGCGTTTGAAATTTTGCTGAGCGACAAGAGTGTGCGGGCCGTGCTGATCAATATTTTTGGCGGCATTTTGCGGGTGGATATGCTGGCTACGGGAGTGGTCGAGGCTGCGCGGAAAACGAATATCCAGCTGCCGGTGGTCCTGCGGCTGGAAGGCACCAATGTTGAGGAAGGCAAGAAGATCCTGATGGAATCGGAGCTGAATTTCACGGTGGCCGAGACCATGAAAGATGCGGCCGATAAGGTAGTAGCGGCGGCGCGGTCTGCAGCCTAGTCGGTTGTGTGGTGGCGGGGCTCTGCCCCGCCGGGACGGGGCAAAGCCCCGTCACCACACGAGAGAGGCAAGAAGCGCTTTTTGAGGGTGAGCAATTATGGCAATTCTGGCGGATAAGAGAACTCGATTAATTGTGCAAGGTCTGACGGGGCGAGAAGGCACTTTTCACGCGAAGGCCTGCGCGGCTTACGGCACACAGATTGTGGGCGGCGTCACGCCTGGCAAGGGCGGGACGACACACGAGGGCTGGCCGATCTTCAATACCGTCCAGGAAGCGGCGGAGAAAACGGGCGCGAATGCCACGGTCATTTTTGTGCCGCCGCCGTTCGCGGCTGACGCGATTATGGAAGCGGCCGATGCTGAAATCGAATTGATCGTCTGCATCACCGAGGGCATCCCCACGCTGGACATGGTGCGCGCCTGGGAGTTTCTCCAGAACCGGCGCTCGCGCCTGATCGGGCCGAACTGCCCCGGCATCATCTCGCCGGGCAAATGCAAGATCGGGATCATGCCGGCGTCGATCCACAAAGAGGGCAATGTCGGAATCGTATCTCGCTCCGGGACGCTGACTTACGAAGCGGTGCATCAGCTTACTCAACGCGGCATTGGGCAATCGACGGCGATCGGGATTGGCGGGGATCCGATCATTGGCACGAATTTTGTCGACGCGCTCGACCTTTTTAACCGCGATCCGCAGACCGAAGCCGTGGTCATGATCGGGGAAATCGGCGGCAACGCGGAAGAGACCGCCGCGGAGTTCGTCAGGACGCACATGAAGAAGCCGGTGGTGGGCTTCATCGCCGGACAGACAGCGCCTCCCGGACGCCGCATGGGCCATGCCGGTGCAATCATCTCCGGCGGCAAGGGCACTGCGGCCGAGAAGATTGCGGCCATGGAAAAGGCCGGCCTCAAGGTTGCGAAATCGCCGGCCGACATCGGGGAAACGCTTGCTTCCGTGCTGGGTGTTGGGGCGCGGGCATGACTGAGTTTCTATGGGGGTAGGGGTCCTTCGACTCCGGAAGATGTCCGCTTCGCGAACATCTTACTCCGCTCAGGATGACAAATTTAGGTTTTCAAACCAAAGACTGACGACCGAGGACTAACGACGGATTCATGAAAACACTGCAACGCACACTGACCATCATCAAGCCCGACGCGGTGAAGAAAAACGCTGTCGGAGACATCATCGAGCAGTTCGAAAAGAACGGCTTCCACATTCTGGCCATGAAGATGCTGGAAATTTCGCAGCACCAAGCGGAGCAATTCTACGCCGTCCATGCTAGCCGGCCGTTTTACCATTCGCTGACCAAGTTCATGTCGAGCGGACCGATCGTGGCCCTGGCGCTGGAAAAGGAAAACGCCATCGCCGATCTGCGCAAGTTGATGGGGGCGACGAATCCGGCCAGCGCCGAAGAGGGCACCATCCGCAAGAAATGGGCCAGCAGTATTGAGCACAATGCGATTCATGGCTCCGACGCGGATGAAACGGCGCGCTTCGAGTTGAGCTTCTTCTTCGCGGGGCACGAATTAGCACGATAAGGACTGAGAACTCCATGCCTCTAGTTCAAGTCACAATGCTCCAAGGGCGTACGGCCGATCAGAAGCGGAAGATTGCGCAGCGCATTACCGATACGATGGTGGAAGAAGCGGGTGCGCGGCGTGAGGCCATCGTGGTGACGTTTCTGGAAGTGTCGAAGGAAAGTTATGCTTCCGGTGGCGTGCTGATGGCGGATAAGAAGCCCACCTGATCCGGCGGATGCATACTTGCATGAGGTCCTTCCCCTTCGGCGGTGCTCAGGGTCAGGATGACAATCGATTGAGGTCATCCCAGCGGTTCGAACAAGTGTCCCTCGGTGCGGTCGCCGAGCTTGGGCAGATCTTTTTTTGCAAATTGCAGAAAGTGCGGAGAGGTCCGATGCGCCTCGAGGGCGGCGTCGTCCTTGTACTGTTCGTAAACGAAAAACCGGCGCGGATCGGTCTTGTGCTTATGCACCTGATACATGAGGCAGCCCGGTTCTTTACGCGATTCCGCCGTTAGTTTTTCAAAAATTGCGACCACCTCGGACTCGCGCCCGATTTTTGCCATCCAGGTTACGGCCAACACCACCATCCGTGGTTCCTCCTAGCAGTTCTTCAGTTCCAGTTCGCTTACGAATTCAGGCACCAAAATCGTCTGCTCACGATCGGGGCCGGTGGAGATCATGGCTACTCGCGCTGCGGTTTCCTTTTCGATGAAGGCCAGATACTCGCGGGCCGCCTTGGGCAATCCTTCCACCGTCCGAATGTTCTGGGTTGGACTGGCCCAGCCCGGCATGTGGCGATAGATGCATTCGATTTTTTCGTAACCACACGCCTGTGCCGGAACTTCGTCGGTTTGCTTGCCGTCCACTTTATACCCCACGCACACCGGAATCTCGGTCAGGTGGTCGAGCACATCCAGTTTGGTAACCACCAGCCAGGAGATTCCGTTAATCATGCCAGCGTAACGGAGTAGAGGCAAATCGAGCCAGCCGGTGCGGCGCGGACGTCCGGTGACGGCGCCGAATTCGTTGCCGCGCTTGCGCAGATCTTCGCCTTGCGCGTCGAGCAGTTCGCTGGGGAACGGACCGCTGCCGACGCGGGTGCAATAGGCTTTGGTGATGCCGATGACGGTGTCAATCGATGTCGGCGGAACTCCGGTTCCGGTGGCGGCGCCGCCGGACGTGGCGCTTGAAGACGTCACAAACGGATAGGTGCCGTGATCAATGTCGAGCATGGTGCCTTGCGCGCCTTCGAAGACGATCGACTTGCCCTCGGCCAGAGCGCGATTCAGCAGCAGCGCCGTGTCGCGGACAAAGGGCTGAATCTGTTCGGCCGCGTCGGCGTACTCGCGGAACATCTTGTCGGCATCGAGCGGCTCGGAGTTGAAGAGGGCGTGCGCGATCGTATTCTTCTCGCAGCACGCGTTCTCGATGTGCGTGCGCAGCAGTTGCGTGTCGAGCAGGTCGGCAACGCGCAATCCGCGGCGTCCCATTTTGTCTTCGTAAGAGGGGCCGATGCCACGCGACGTGGTTCCGATTTTCACGCGACCGGGAGCATTTTCCGAGCCCAGCTCCATCATGCGATGGTAAGGGAGGATGACCTGCGCGCGATTGGAGACGAAAAGATTACCGTCTACTTTTACGCCGGCGGCGCGCAGCGAGGCGACTTCTTTCAGGAAGGCCAGCGGATCGATCACCACGCCATTGCCGACGACGCTGATGCACTCGGGCCGCAGAATGCCGCCGGGAACGAGTTGCAGGATGAATTTCTTCCCATTGATAATGACGGTGTGCCCGGCGTTGTGGCCACCGGCGTAGCGAGCCACCACCGAAAAAGTCTGTGTGAGTACGTCGACGATCTTGCCCTTGCCCTCGTCGCCCCACTGCGCCCCAACAATGACCGCAGTTCGACCTCTCTTCGTTCCGCCTCTAATCAATTCGAACTCCACTTGGAATATTGCACGGCTGCAAACTGAAGCCCGCCCCTGGGGTCGCACACACTGGTTGCGCCGCTGCTAAATAGACTGGGAACTGATGAAGATCGATCGGCGGTACGTGGTGTGTACGCTCTAGCATACCGAATCGAGCTGTGGAGGGGCAAACCTGAAATCGGCGGATAAGTGAGTGTGTGGTGACGGGCCCGAGGCCCGTCACCACACGTCCGATTCACCCCCCGCTCGCTTCTTGTATCCTGACAGCGTGCCCGAACTCCCCGAAGTCGAAACGATTGTGCGCGGCTTGGACAAGCGCGTTGCCGGCGACAGCGTCGAATCCGTGTGGATCGGTTCCCGGAAGCAACCGCTCAAGTCGCCCGCCGCCGTTATCGCTGCGACGCTTGAGGGCAAGCGGATCGTGCGCGTTCACCGTGCCGGCAAGCACATCGTGTTCGATCTGGAGGGACCGCCACGGGCATCGCAGACCACATCGAAGACAAAGAGAGGCGACCGCGCAGCTCGCGGCCAGACGCGGCAAGCCGCGTCTCTACCAGAGACCGGTGCCGAGATGGCGCAGTGGATCGTCCATCTCGGCATGACCGGCCGCATGGTGGTTTCGGAACCTGCGGCCGAGGTCGCCAAGCACACTCACCTGATCGCAAAGCTGGCGTCGGGCCGCGAATTGCGGTTTATCGATCCGCGGATGTTTGGTAAGCTCAGCGTTCATCTTCTGTCTGAATCCGGCGGCTTCGATCCCGGCGGAGTAGAGCCGCTGGAGGTGAGCGAAGAGGATTTCACCGCGCTTTTTCGCGGGCGCAAGACTCCGATCAAGAGCGCGCTTCTGAACCAGAAGCTGCTGCGCGGCGTGGGCAACATCTATGCCGACGAGTCGTTGTTTCGGGCTGGCATCCGTCCCCGCCGGCGGGCGGCAGCCATCACCCGGCAGCAGTTGGGCAAACTGCATTCCGCAGTGCGGGAAGTTCTGCGCGAGGCGATCGCGCTGGGCGGCTCTTCGATTTCCGATTACGTGGACGCGGATGGTGAAGAAGGATTCTTCCAACTCCAGCATCGAGTGTATGGCCGTGAGGGGGAGCCCTGCCTGGTCTGCGGGACCGCGATCCGGCGCATTGTACTGTCTAGCCGCAGCGGCCACTACTGTTCAAAGTGTCAAAAATAGCCCTAATATAACGATTTAATATTGACGGATCGCATATCCGCGCTGTACAAAAAAGGGTACGTTTAAATGTTCCTTCAAACAGGCTACCGAGTCATTCATCATGAATAAAATCTCAATCGGAGTGGACCTCGGTGGCACGAACTTGCGCATCGCCGCCGTGGACGAGCAAGGCGCGCTCGTCGAGAAGGTCACGCTCGGCACCAAGGTTTCTCTAGGACGCGATCACGTCATCGACGACATGTGCGACGCCATCCAGCGCATGTCGGAGAAATACGGAAACTCTTCCGCGCTTCTGGGTATCGGTATCGGCGTACCCGGCATTATCGACATGCAAACTGGCTTGTTGCGCGAATCACCCAACCTGCCGGGCTGGGCCAACTATCCGGTGCGCGCCGAAATTGAGCGGCGCCTGAAGACCATAGTGATCCTCGAGAACGATGCCAATGTCGCGGCGTTCGGAGAAAAATGGTTGGGCGCAGCCAAGGATTTTTCGGACGTGGCCATGCTGACCCTCGGTACCGGGGTTGGCGGTGGACTGGTTCTGGGCGGCACGATCTGGCGCGGCGCGAACGGCATGGCCGGCGAGTGGGGGCATGCAACCGTGGAACCGGCCGGGCATCCTTGCGGGTGCGGCAATGTAGGATGCCTGGAACAGTACGCTTCGGCGACGGCCGTGGTCCGGATGGCTCGGGAAGCGATCGCGAGCAATGGCAGTTCGGGGCTGGCCCGCGCTGCTCACTCCGATCCGGAGTTCAGCGCGAAATCGATTTACAATCTCGCGATTCAAGGCGATGAAGACGCGCGCCGCATTTTTCGGTACGTCGGACGTTGTCTGGGTATTTTGCTGTCGACGCTGGTGAATTCCCTGAACCTGCCGATCTACGTGATTGGCGGGGGAGTCGCGAGCGCGTGGGAAGCTTTCTCGCCCTCGATCTTCGAGGAGTTGCGGCGGCGCTCCCTGGTCTATGCCGCCACTGCGCCGTACGATCCTCTAGCCAAGAAAGAGGGCGCGTCCGCGCTCATCGAGGCCGGCCCCGGCCCCAAGACGATCATCACGCGCGCGCTGCTCGGCAGCGATGCCGGCCTGTACGGCGCCGCCCGGCTGCCGATGGTTGCGGAAGCCAGGCGCTAACGCGCCGGCTTCACCCGACGCGATGGCTTGTAAGAACGCGATCGGCTCGATGATTTGGCTATGCGCGGCAGCTTGCTGGCTGGCTTCTTCGGCGCACGCAGCGGAGTGGGAATGCTGGGCGGAAGGGTAAGTTTCGGTCCTGACGCGGCCGTTTTCAGTTTTGCGATTTCCAGCAGAGTAAGATTGCGCCAATCTCCCGGCGGCACGTCGAGCGCGAGCGGACCATACTGCACGCGCCGGATCTTCTCCACGTGGTGTCCCACTTCTTCAAACATTTTTCGGACCTGCCGGTTGCGGCCTTCAATGATGGTCACTTCGAGCCACGGGTTATCGCCTTCGCGAATCAAACGAATTCTCGCCGGAGCCGTGCGCACGCGGCGGCCGCCCTTTTCGGCGATAGAAACTCCGCGGCGAAGCTTGTCGAGTTTTCCTTCGTCGGGCTGGCCGGCGACTTTCACCACGTAAGTCTTCGGCACGTTAGATGACGCCTTCATCAGCGCGTTGGCCAGTTCGCCGTCGTTGGTCATCAGCAGAAGGCCTTCGCTTGCCCAGTCCAGCCGGCCCACGGGATAGACGCGTCCTTTCACCTTGTGCACCAAATCCATCACGGTAGGGCGCTTTTTCTCATCGCTGACCGTGGTCACATATCCCTTGGGTTTGTTGAGCACGACGTAGGTGAAACGTTCGGGCCCCTGCAAGAGTTTGCCATCCACGCGGATGTGGTCGTGATCAGGATCGGCCTTGGTGCCAAGCTCGGTGACCACCTGGCCATTGACCAGCACGCGGCCGGAGACGATCAGGGTTTCGGACTTGCGGCGGGATGCGATGCCGGCAGCAGCGATAATTTTTTGCAGACGTTCGGCGGGCATGGCTACTCCGGTTTGAGGCTGGCTGGCGTTTCGGCTTCTTCTTCGGTGGCGAGTTCGGCCGCGGTCTCTTCGGCAGAATCATCGGTTCGGTCGTCAGTTCGATCATCAGTTCGACCATCGGTTCGATCATCGCTTGACGGCGAACTGGCAGACTCGTCCGCCGAAATGCCTTCGCCCGGAATCAAGTCGCTCTGGAACGACTCGGCCAGCAGTTTCTCGAATTCTTCCATGCTGGGCAGTTCGTTGATGTCGCTCAGCCCGAAGCGCAGCAGAAATTCCTTGCTGGTTCTGTAGAGGATCGGGCGGCCGATTACGGCTTTTCTGCCGGCGGTGGTGATGAGCTTGCGGTCGAGCAGGGTGGCGATGACTCCGCCGGAATCTACGCCGCGGATTTCGCTGATCTCGGGCACTGTGACCGGCTGCTTGTAGGCGACGACGGCAAGCGTCTCGAGCGCCGGAAGCGACAGCCGGAAAGGTGGTTTCAGGCTCTTGGCGAAGGCGCGCACCACGTCGTGTTGCTCGGGCTTGGTGGACATGCGGTATCCGCCGGCGACCTGGCGGATTTCGATTCCGTGGTTTGCGGCGGAGTAATCCGCGATAAGTTCTTCGAGCGCGGCGCGGATGCGCGACTTGATCTCCGCAGCGTCAATGCCCGGAGTTTCCACGAGCAAAGACTCCTTCACCAGCGAAGAAATCTGGTCAAGCGAGATAGGAGTTTCCGCCGCGTAAATGATGGCTTCGAGTTGAGGTCTAAGACTCATAAATCGTCGTTGGTCGCTGGTCGGAGGTCGTTCGCGATTGATCGTAGCTCACAGCAGCGCTTTGCTCGCCGCTAACGACCAACGACTAACGACCATCGACCAACGACCCCTTCTCACTTCCAATCATCGCGCACCGCGGCCTGTTCCGTCATCACTTCTTCGAAGTGGGAATGCTTCCTCACCAGCACCTCGCCGAAGACGCTGTCCTGCCGCACCTGGATCGCCTGCAGGCGGACCAGTTCGAGCAATGCCAGAAACATGCAGACCAGCCCCGGGCGAGACGCTACATTACCGAGCATCTGCTTCAGGCGTATGGGGCGATCTTCGAGGGCGAGACGGCGGTGCAGGTACTGGATCATCTGACCGACGGTTACCGTATCTTCGTCTACTTCGAGAATCGGCCGAGTGCGTGCGCGGTCCAGAATCTGCTGAAAGGTTTTGACCAGGTCGATCACATCGGCTGCGAGTTCGGGCTCGGTGCCCTCGGCGTCCATGAATTCCCGAATCGCCGGATTGCTCAGTACCGCGTCTTCAATCTGCTGTTTTTGCAACAGCATTTGCGCCGCGGATTTAAATTTTTCATGCTCGAGCAGCCGGTTGACCAGTTCGTTGCGGGGGTCTTCCAGCGCGTCGGCGGGAGCGAGCGGATCGCGTGGCAACAACATCTTCGACTTGATGTGAATCAGCACCGCCGCCATGTAGATGAACTCGGAGGCGACGTTGACGTCGAGCTCGCGAATGCGCTCGACGTATGTGAGGTACTGCGCCGTGATCCTGGCGATGGGGATGTCGTAGATGTTGATGTCCTGCTTGCGAATCAGGTCGAGCAGCAGGTCGAGCGGGCCTTCATAGATTTCGCCAAGCGCGATGGCGAACGGAAAATCGCTGGCGTCGTCTCTGGCGGACTTGGCCGCGGATTTGCTCTCCCGTAGAGACGCGGCTTGCCGCGTCTCCGCCGAGACCACCGAAGCCGCACTGTTTCCGGAAGCCTCGACTGGCGCTTGTTCTGACATAGGTTGAGACAAATCCGTCACTTCGTGGAACCCTTCGCCGGCCCAGAGCTTGAACGATAATCCAATCCCATGGCGCTGCGAACTTCGTCCATCGTAGCGCCCGCGACATCGCGGGCACGGGCCGAGCCAGCCTCCAGAATATCCCAGGCGAGGCGCGGATTGTCCTCGTATTTTTTCCGGCGCTCCTGCATGGGGTTCAGGATCTTCACCAGGGCGTCGGCGGCCCAGCTCTTACACTCAATGCAGCCGATTCCAGCCGACCGGCAGCCTTCGTACACTTTCGCCATCGTCTCTTTGCTGCTGAATATTTTGTGCAGGTCGCCCACGGGGCAGACATCCGGATCACCGGGATCGGTGCGCTTGATGCGTCTGGGATCGGTGACCATCGTCTTCAGCTTCTGCCGCACGACCGGCTCGGGATCGGCAAGCAGCACCGCATTGCCATACGACTTCGACATCTTGCGCCCGTCGGTGCCGGGCAAACGGGGTGCGGGCGTAAGCAGCGCCGCCGGCTCGGGGAAAACGTACTTGCGCTTTTTGTCGTTGAAGCCTCCGCCGTAGAATCCGTTGAACCGCCGCGCAATTTCACGAGTCAGTTCGACGTGCGCCACCTGATCTTCGCCGACCGGAACTACGTCTGCCTTGTAGATCAGAATATCCGCCGATTGCAGGACGGGATAACCGAGAAACCCGTATGTGCCCAGATCTTTTTCTTTGATATTTTCCTTCTGCTCTTTATACGTCGGGACGCGCTCCAGCCAGCCCAGAGGAGTGATCATCGAAAGCAGTAGGTGCAACTCGGCATGGGTTGGCACATGGGACTGGATGAACATCACGCACTTTGCGGGGTCGAGCCCCGCGGCCAGCCAATCCAGCAGCACGTCGACCAGGTTTTCTTTCAGGTGCGATGGGTCGGCGTAGTCGGTGGTCAGCGCGTGCCAGTCTACGATCACGAAAAAACATTCGTACTGCTCTTGCATGCGGACCCAGTTTTCCAGCGCGCCAACGTAGTTGCCTAGGTGAAGTTTGCCCGTCGGGCGCATTCCGCTCAGCACACGTTTCTTGGTTGAGGGAGTCGTCATTCAGAATTTCACCAGGATCGAGAGGTAGAAGTACCAGACCGGCAGGATGAGGCCCCACAGCAGTCCTCCGCCCAGATAGACCAGTGCCAGCAGTCCGAAGATGCCAATGCGGTCGTACACCATTCGCGCTGAATCCGGCAGAAAGTGCCGCAGCACGTGGCTGCCATCGAGCGGCGGGACGGGGATCAGGTTGAAAACCGCCAGAACGATGTTGATGCGCATGAGTTCGAACAGCAGCTTACCTACGGGTGCCAATACCGAATCGGAAGCAGTACCATCGCCTCCCGCCACTAATCCCACGACCAGCGTGTGTCCGGAGGCCGATGAGAGCAAAATGCTGCCCAGCAGCAGAAGCGCCCCAGTGGCGACGATGAAGTTGCTGACTGGACCTGCCACTGAAGTCAGAATGTCGTCCCTCATGGGATTGCGAAAGTTCCGGGGGTCCACCGGTGTGGGTTTGGCCCAGCCGAGCACCGGAATGTGGCTGTAGGCCGCGACCAGCGGCATCACGATGGTGCCAATCGGATCAATGTGGCGGATCGGATTCAGCGATACCCGTCCCAACATGCGAGCGGTGGGATCGCCACAGCGTGACGCAGTCCAGGCATGGGCGGACTCGTGCACGCTGATCGCAAACAGGAACGCGATCATCTGATAAAAGATTTGAACAGCGCTTTGCTGCGTCATTGGTGAACCCTGATTCTAGCAAAGGCTGGGAATTGCAGAGGTCAGAAGTCAGATTGCAGAAGTAAATCCGAGAGTTGTGGAGATCTAAATGGACTATTGCCCGGCGCGCATGGGCGAGACGATCAGGTTGCCGGCAGTTCGTTTTTTGCCGTCGCCTTTGTCGTGCTGGTAGAGCAGCGAGAGCGCGCCTTCAGCGGAGGTCGCGCCGGCCAGTTCCGCCGCCAATCCTTGGTAGGACCGGCTGATTTCGTGATTCCCCTGCGCCGCTACCGGGCTGCCCTTGTCGATCGCGGGACCGATGAGCTGGAAGTTGTTGGGCACCTTCCAGAGCACCTTGCAGTTGGTGGTTTTCTCCACATCCTCGTCGGTGAAACCGGGAATTTTCTTATACCGGTTGAGCACGATGCGCAGGCGATCGCGTCCCGCTCCTTCCTTCAGGAACGCCTGAATGCGGCTGGCGCTCCACAGGGAAACGACATCGGTCTGTGTAACCAGCAGCACGGCGTTCGAGAGGTCGCAGATCATTTGCATCGTGCTATCCATCCGCCCCGAGCCATCGAGCACGACGAAGTGATACTGGTTCACCAGCAGGTCGAACAGGCGAGCCAGTTCCGAAGCGGTTGGGACACTGTTGTGTGGCTGCTGAGCGCCGGCCAGCAGATGAAGGCCATTGCGATAAGGAGTCATCAGACCGTCGAGGAGCGAACCGTCCATGCGATGCAGGTTCTGCAAGGCATCGATCAGCGTGAATTGAGGCCGCAGAGTCAGTTGCAGGGCAGTGTGGCCGATGGGAGCGAAATCCACCAGCACCACGCGCCCGTGAGCCTCCTGCAAGGCAACGGCAGTATTCACCGCGGTGGTGGTGGCGCCGGCTCCGCCCTTGGCGTTCAGAAAAGTGAAGACCCGCGCCTTGCTGGAACTGCGCTGCGCCCGGCTCAGCGTGGCCGCGAAGCGAGTGAAGGCTTCGACCAGGGCTTCGCGGGTGGCGGCATGATCCAGAAACTCACGCGCCCCCGCTCGCATGGCGGAAACGATGTTCGTGGGCTGGTTCATTTCACCCACGGCGAAAATCGTGACCTCTGGAATGCTGGCGTGGATCAGTTCGATGGTGCGGATGGCGCGCTGCGGATTCTGGGGATCAATGTTCACCAGGACGACTTCAACATGCTGATCCTGCAACTGACGCAAAATGGCGTCGCTCGGTCCCGCCGGGAAACCGAGGCTCAATGCGGTACGGGCCAGATTGGTGCTCTCGACTCGGCTGTTCAGTACGACGGATTGTTCGCGGTCCTCGGTGAGTAGGGCGACGGCGATCCCGGGCATAGCTCGCTTCTCAGTGTTCATTGTCATGCTACGAACTTCCAGCGTCGGGACCAAGTGACCTTCGTAATCGAATTGGACCAAGGACGAGGTGGCAGGTCGCCAGCGGGTTTCCAATGGAGAGCAAGATCCCGCCGGACTGCTGGTTTACTTGATTGTAAGGCAAAGGCCAGCACTTGAAAAGATGGGGCGAGGTTCCAGATGACGGGGTTTCAGGAAACGAGCTTCCGAGGCGCTACTGGCCGGAAGTTGCCCCGGCGGCAGTTGCGGCCGAAACCCGCACGAAGTGAGTAGTGGGCTCGTCGGCGGGCAAGTACTCGTAGGAATCGAGTTGCACGGCGATCCCGCTTCGCTGACCCGCCTGAGAATGACTAACTTGGGAATGACCCGCCTGCGCGGCCAAGGCGCGCAACACCCGGCCGCGACACCGCACCGGCATGTTCTCCGTCAAGGTGACTTCGCAGGGCATGGTGAAAGTTAACTCCACGACCGCTCCTTCCGGAAGCGCCGTCTCGGCGTAAAAAAACATTCCACGGCCACTCAAGTCCTGAGCAAATCCGTGCACAGTTCGTCCATCGAAGCGAACCGCTAACGGCAAACTTACTTCGAAACGCTGCGCGCCTCGCCGTTCCAGACAATGTTCCAGACGATTGGGATCGGTGCTCATAGTTCCATCCTTCCCGGAACCGGCTCATTGCGATCGGTGACTCTTAACTGTAGCGCGGATCGAACCGGCGGGGAAGTTCCAAGTCGTGGCCAGCTGTGGAAATCTGGGTGACATCTTCAGTAGTCTTGCGGTTTGGTTGTCCTCCTGACCCTGAGCGCAGCCGAAGGGGAAGGACCTGCTGTTTGCAGGTAGCGATTGTGTGTTTGGCTCGCTTCCTTGCAATATCTAACCCTTCCGCCGGTTGCCGTCATCATAAAGATGTGAAAAAGTTCTAGAAGAGTGAGTGGTGGCCAACGGCCAACGACCAGGTGATTGACCAAAGAAACTCCGACGCCGCCGAAGAAGCGGCTGCGAAAGCAGCGCGCCTGCCGAAATGGGCCACGACCCTGCGCGCCCTGCGCCATCGCAATTTTCAACTCTTTTTCAGCGGACAACTCATCTCGCTCATCGGCACTTGGATGCAGACCGTGGCCCAGGCGTGGCTCGTCTACCGGATGACGAAATCTCCGCTGTTGCTGGGAAGCGTCGGCTTTGCCAGCCAGATCCCCGTCTTCCTCGTCGCACCCTTCGGCGGGATCACCGCCGACCGCGTCAATCGCCAGCGACTGGTGATCGCTACTCAAATCTCTGCCATGATCCTCGCGGGCATTCTGGCCTGGCTCACGCTAAGCGGACGCGTCCATGTGTGGCACATCTTCGTGCTCGCGGGCCTGCTCGGAGTAGTGAATGCCTTCGATATTCCCGGCCGTCAATCCTTCCTCGTCGACATGGTCGGCAAGGAGGACCTGATGAACGCCATCGCACTGAATTCCTCAATGTTCAATGGCGCGCGCGTTATCGGCCCTACCATAGCCGGAATTCTAGTACCGCTGATCGGTGAAGGCTGGTGCTTTGCAGCTAATTCCATCAGCTACATCGCCGTGATCGTCGGCCTGCTGCTGATGCGCGTGCACTGCGCTCCCCTCGCCAGCAAGCAATCGCCG
>DATFZT010000016.1:0-18391 GCA_035314185.1 Terriglobales bacterium | reverse complement strand
GCGGGGCTGATGGTTTTGGCCATCCTGTTCCTGATGAGCATGCTGGCCCGCTTATACCGCAAAGCGGGACCGCATGAAGCGCTGATCGTTTACGGCTTTCGCGGAACCCGCGTGGTCCAGGGACACGGCACCGTCATCTTTCCGATGGTCGAAAACTGCAAAGACCTTTCCCTCGAACTCATGTCGTTCGACGTAGCTCCGCAGCAGGATCTCTACACCAAGCAAGGCGTAGCCGTCACCGTCGAGGCGGTAGCGCAAATCAAGGTGAAGTCCGACAAAGAGTCGATCCTCACCGCGGCCGAGCAGTTCCTCACCAAGACCGATCAGGAGCGCGAAGGCCTGATCCGCCTGGTGATGGAAGGCCATCTGCGCGGCATCATCGGGCAGCTCACCGTGGAAGAAATCGTCAAGCAGCCCGAAATGGTAGGCGATCGCATGCGCGCCACCTGCGCCGACGACATGAACAAGATGGGCCTCGAAGTCATCTCATTCACCATCAAAGAAGTCCGCGACAAGAACGAATACATCACCAACATGGGCAAGCCCGACGTAGCCCGCATCAAGCGCGACGCCGACGTAGCCACCGCCGAAGCCGAGCGCGACACCGCCATTAAACGCGCCATGGCAACGCGCGAAGCGGCCGTTGCGAAAGCGCAAGCCGATCAGGAGCGCGTGCTCGCGGAGACGCTCTCCCAGGCCAAGCAAGCCGAATCGCAGCGCGACCTCGAGGTCAAGAAAGCGCAGTACCTGGAAGTCACAAAGAAGCAGCAGGCGCAAGCCGACAAGGCGTACGACATTCAGACCAACATCATGCAACAGCAGGTCACGACTGAAAACGTGAGGGTGCAGCAAGTCGAAAAAGAAGGACAGGTCAAAGTTCAGGACGCCGAAATCAACCGGCGCGAAAAAGAACTGATCGCAACCGTGTTGAAAGGTGCCGAGATAGAGCGTCAGCGTATCGAAACCATAGCCGCTGCCGAAAAACAACGCCTGATCGCCGAAGCCGAAGGCCATGCCTCGGCGATTCGCGCTCAGGGAGAAGCCGAGGCCGAAATCATCTTCAAGAAAGGTGAGGCCGAAGCGAAAGCCATGAACGTAAAAGCCGCAGCCTATCAGGAATACAACCAAGCCGCGGTCGTCGACAAACTGATTACCGGATTGCCAGAAATAGTGAAGGCTCTGGCCGCGCCGTTAGCCAACGTGGACAAGATCACTATCGTTTCCACCGGCAACGGCGACACCGCCGGAATGAGCAAAATAACCGGCGACATCACAAAGATGGCGGCACAAGTGCCGGCCCTCTTCGAAACGCTAAGCGGCATGCCGCTAGGTGAGTTACTAGGCAAAGTAAGGCAGATCGGCGACAAAGCGCCAAAGCCGTCCGATCCCGACAAGGTCACAAAGTGACCGAGGTGAAAGTGACCGAGGGTGCCCCATCCTAACGTCGCGCCTTTTGCGACGTTAGGGTGGGATTCCACCCAAGCCGAAGTCTTGGGATCTTGTGTGCAGCAAAGAGAGTCTTTCAGGAGGTATCCAGTGCAAGAAGAACTTCACCACGCCCGCTCACTCGGCCTGTCCGTCGCCCTGGGAGCCGCCATGGGTGCGGCCCTCGGCGCCGCCACCGGCCACATCGGAATCTGGGTAGCCGCCGGAATCGTAGCCTACATAGCGATCTCGCTGGTAGGCGGCGTCTGGAGCAAAAGACCGAACGACCAACGACGAACGACCAACGACTGAACTAAAAGGAGTCCCTAATGGCATTACTCGAACGCGTTTCCACCTTAGTCCGGGCAAATCTAAACGACCTGATCGACAAAGCCGAGGAGCCCGAAAAGATGATCAAGCAAGTCATCCTCGACATGCACAACCAGCTCTTGCAGGTCAAAACCCAGGTCGCCATCGCCATCGCCGACCAGCATCTGCTGGAGAAGAAGAAACTGGAAAATGACGACAAAATCAAAGAGTGGATGCGCAAGGCGGAGCTAGCCGTCGACAAGAAGCAAGACGACCTCGCCCGCGCCGCTCTACTCCGCGTTGAAAGCTATCGCGACCTGAGCTCGAACTTCGCCCAACAGCTCGAAGACCAGAAAGCCCAGGTCGAAAATCTGAAATCGGCGCTGCGCAATCTCGATCAGAAACTGGCTGAGGCGAACGCCAAAGCCGATCTGCTGATCGCGCAGCACCGCCGCGCCCGCGCCGCCAACCGAGCCACAGATGCCCAGTCCGGCATGAGCGCCAACACCAAGTCCGCCACCTTCGATCGCATGAAGAGAAAAGTGGCTAGCGAAGAAGCTATCGGCGGAGCCAAAGCCCAACTCCTAGCCGACGACGTGGAAGACCGCCTCGCCGCCCTGGAAAAAGAAGACCGCATCGAGCAGCTATTAACCGAGCTGAAAACAAAGCGCGGAGCGTAAGAGAAAATCATGTCGGAAAATGCGAACAAGGCCCGTTTGATCGGGATGCTCATCGGCATCGCTCTCCTAATCGTAGCGTTGCTAGTGAAGCGTCTTAGATAGAGAGCGGCTCGCGTAGGGACAGCCGCCCCCGGCTGTCCAGCCGGGCAAAGCCCGGCCAATGTCGATACAGCCGCCGAACAGTTTAAATTACAAAGGAGAACTCGAATGATCGTAAGACTTGCGCAAGTCGAATCCAAACTCCTCTCGCGCTTTTTGGCGCTAGCGCTTCTGCTGGGGATTTCTTCGGCAGCCCAAGCCCAGCAGAAGCCCGAACAACTCGCGCAGCAGTCCGCCGACGCGTGGCTAGGCTTGGTCGACTCTGGACAATATGCAGAGAGCTGGCAGGAGGCATCGCAGCTCTTCAGAGCCCACGTCACCAAAGAGCAGTGGCAAGACGCCTTGCGGGCAACCCGCGACCCGTTGGGCAAGATGTTGTCGCGTAAGCTCAAGAGCGCGACCTACAAAACCACGATGCCGGGCGCGCCCGATGGCGAGTACGTGGTACTCCAGTACGAGAGCAGCTTCGAACACAAGCAATCGGCGGTAGAGACGGTGACTCCGATGCTCGACAAAGATGGCAAGTGGAGAGTCTCCGGCTACTACATTAAATAGAGAATAAACGATGGAGCGACGGACGTCCTCGCCCGTCCAGAACCGAAATCGCGCCCGTACCGTTCGTCCAAGTTACAATCGGTCGAAGCTGCAGCAGAGAGAGGAGCCCATGCGCAAGGTCTTCCATTTCGACTCGCCCGCCGCCCCCTACGTGGCCGACGCCGCCGTCCTCTGCTGCTTCGACCACCGCATCGGCACGGCCGTCCGAAAATTTCTGAAGAAGCAGGGAATCGAACGCGCCGACATGATCGTCGTCGCCGGAGGAGCCAAAACCCTGGCGTCCCCGCGCAATGACTTCGAACGGGACTTCATCCTCGAGCAAGTCCGCATGTCCATCCTGCTGCACCAGACTAAACGCGTCATGGTGATGAGCCACTCCGATTGCGCCACCTACGGCGGTCTGGCCCATTTCAAAGGCGACCAGCAGGCGGAAGCCGTGCATCACCGCAGCGAACTTCTCCGCGCCGGAGAACTGCTGACCGCAAACTTCCCCAACATTTCGGTTGAGCCCTACTTCGTGAAGTTCGACGGGATCTGGGAAGTAAAAGGCGCGGACCATCTGAAATCCGCGGCAAGGGCCGAAGAGTTGGCCACAAATCCCCTGTAGAGACGGGGCTCGCCCCGTCTCGGGCCACCCCCGGTCACCGACTCGTACCCGCCTTGGCCCAATCCTCCCATTCCAACCCCTTGACCCGGCTGAACTCCCTTCCGTTGGCCGTGATCAAAGTCATCTGATGCCGCAACGCCTGCCCTGCAATTAGCAAGTCGTAAGCCCCGATCGGCTTACCCACGGCTTCCAGGTCCGCCCGCACCCGGCCGGCAACCTTCGCATCTTCGGGCTCGAAAGCGAGCAGGCCCACGGGCCCCGCAAAGAACGTCTCCACCAGCCGCGCATTGGTTTCCTGGCGCGCGCTCTTGGCAACGCCATACCAAAGCTCAAACGCCACCACCGACGAAACCATCACCTTTTCATCCGCGGCCAGCGCTTTCTGCAAGCGGGTTCGGGCCGCAGGAACCTTGTCGTTGATCAGCACGATGCAGGCGTTGGTATCGAGCAGATATTTCATTTGAAGATCTCGCGGCGCGGCGTCACCGGCTGGTTCCGCCCTTTGCCGAAGAAGTGTCCTTCGCGAACCCGGTCCAGCTCCGCAAACCATTCGTCGGCATCGGCGATCAGCGGCTCCAGCAGCACTCCCTCCGCCAACCGCCGCACCCGTACCTGGCTGCCCTCAAAGCGAAACTCGCGCGGCAGACGTACGGCCTGGCTGCGTCCATTACGAAACAACTTGGCAATCCCCGTCTCAGCCATTTGAGCAATTCCCTCGCATAGTATATACCAATTGTCGATATTCATGAACTATATCAGAAGTATATATCACGAAAAGGGTCATCTTTCATTCGGTCACCGTGAGGTTTGCAGCGGAGATTACGCGCTGGCTTTATCGAGAAGCGGAAGCGGTTTATCCGCTGACGCGGCCGCATCCAGCTCCAGTTGCTCCTGTCCGCTGAGCGCAGACACTTTTCCACGATAGCTTTTCAGGTGCCGTTGCGCTGTCTCGAACGCTTCCTGCGCTTTGTTCAGATTCTTGCCCACGTTTTCAAACTGGTTTTGGAAGAAGTCGAACGACTTCTGCGCCTTGGCCAGTTCGGCGCGGCTCTTCTCAAAGCCCTTGGCGACTTCGTACCACTTATGCACCAGCGAAATCGTATGCAGCGTCATCAGCAAGGTGTTGGGTGAGACGGGAAACACATGCTGCTCATTCATCCAGTCGCCCAGTTCGCGATTGCGGATCACTTCCATATAGAGCGTCTCGCTCGGTAGATACATGAGCGCAATGTCAGTCGTGCCATTCTCCGGCTGGATGTACTGCTGGATGCGCTTCGCTTCCGCCTTCATCACGCGCACCAGCGCCACGCGCGCCTCCTCGATCTCGGCTTTGTCGTTGCTCTCAAAGAGCGCAATCACCTGCTCGCGCGGAAACTTGGCGTCGATGGGCAGCTTGCGATCGGGAAAATAGATGACCGCGTCCGCGCGTCCCCCGCCCTCGCCCGGCGATGCCTGCAGCGCGAACATGTGCGCGGGCAAAAAGTCCGCGAGCAACCGCTCCAGGCTTGCTTCACCGAACTGGCCGCGAAGATGCGGCAGCTTAAGAAGGTTGTTGAGATCGTTGATCGAGTGACCGAGCGCGCCCACTTCCCGGAGCTGCTCTTCCGCGGCCTTCAAGTGCTGCTGAACTTTTTCGAACTGCGCAAACCCTTCCTTGATGTTCTGATCGAGTTTCTGCTGCACCTGCTCGGTAATCGCCATCAGCTTCGAGTCCACGCGATCGCGAATCGAGTCGAGGCTCTGCGCCGTCTGCTGATTCAGGCTCTGAAATTCGACTTTAAGTTGCTGCGTAGTAAGCAGAAGAGAACTGGTCATCTCGCTGCGGCCATCGCTCAAACTCCGGTTTTGCTCTTCCCTGCCCGCGGCGAATTGCTGTTCGACCGAGCTCCGAATCTCTGAAAACCCTTGCTGGATGCGGTCTGTGACCTGCTGGCGCAGGTCCCCTTTAGTCTGCTCCAGACGACTGGCCATATCGGCAGTGCTGACACTGATGTTCTGGCCAAGCGCGGTATTGAACTTCTCGAGCTCACCTGCAACTTCCGCTTTTACATCCACTTGCGCGGCCCCTGAAACGCGGCGCAGCAGAACGGCCGAAAACCCAAGCAGGACAAGGGTTCCGACGAGCACAGTAACCAGCAGTATGGTCTCCATAGTAAGTGGCTGACCTGAATTCTAGAGGCTAGCGTCAGAGATGGAAAGCGGAACTTTACCGGCGATCCCCGCGCCGAAACGCCTACCACACGATTATGCTCCGGGCCCTGGCGGTCTCATTCGCGATGTTGGCAGTAAGTCCCGGACTCTGCGCTGCGCAAGCAACTCCGCAGGCGGTCGAAGTTCCCAATCACGACGTTAGCCACAAGCAGCCCAACCCCGACTCGAACTCGGCGGCCGGATCATCCTCCGGTGAGGACTCCGCCGCCGAGAACGAACTCTTGGAAGCGGCTAACCAGATCCGAGAACGCGTCGGTGTGCCGCCGTTGCGCATGGATAAAAGTCTGCGCGAAGCAGCGCGAGTGCACGCACAGCTGATGATTGCGAACGGGCGTCTCAACCATCAGTTCTCCGGCGAACCCCAACTACTCGAGAGAATTGCCCAGGTCAGCCCGTTGCCTCTGAATGACGCGCTGAAAAGTGACGCGCTGAAAATCGATCGCGCCGGCGAGAACGTCGCCTACGCTCCTTGCGCTCCGGACGTGAATGACGCCCTGATGCGTTCGGCCCCGCACCGCCTGAACCTGCTCGATCGCGGCTTCAATGTCGCGGGCATCGCGGCCATCTGGAGCAACGGCAAACTGTATGTGGTCCAGGATTTCGCGCACCAGATCCCCTCGTACTCCGCCGAGCAGAGCGGAAAGTTGGTGAGCCGCGCCATCGGAGAAATACGTCAACAGGCAGGGCTTTCGAAGCTTGTCCAAGTGACGCCGCCGAATCTTGACGAGGCCGCCTGCTCGCTGGCAAAAGAGAGCCGCCCAAACGCCCATCTGCTCGCCACCGCCTACGATAATCGAAGGATGATCACTTACACCGAGAGCCATCCGGGAGTGCTGCCACAAGCTGCGGTGAGTATGCTGCGCGACCCGAGCGTCCGTCAGTTTGCGGTAGGCGCCTGCTACGCGCGCAATGCAGCGTATCCGACCGGGACTTACTGGGTCGCGATTCTTCTCTACTGATACTTCCCATAAACTCGCAGCACGCGGGCGGGAGCGCCCGCGCCACACAAGCGTGTCACGCAAGCTCTGTGCTAACCTGCGAAGACTTAATTTTTCAACTCTGGCCCGCCCGTATGGAACCTGCTCCGCGAATCCGCATCGGGACTGCCGGTTGGTCGTACAAAGACTGGGACGGGATCCTGTATCCGCCGGAAGTGACGCGGAAGAAAATCCATCCCGTCGAATTTCTGGCGAGATTCTTTGACGCCATCGAAATCAATACTTCGTTCTACGGACACATCCGGCCGGAACTGGGCCGTCTATGGTCGCGGAAGGCAGCGGCGGTAAATCCAGATTTTCGTTTCACCGCGAAGCTGCACCGGTCCTTCACCCATTCTCCGCTGGCGGTCATGGAACCAACCTCGGCGGCCAGCATCCGCCCGAACGATCAGGATGAACGACTGGCGCGCGAGGGACTGGATTCGCTGGCCTCGGAAGGCAAGCTGGGTGCGCTGCTCATTCAGTTCCCTGTGTCGTTCAAAAACACCAGCCTGAACCGCGAATATCTGGAGCAGTTGCTGCGACAGTTTATCGAGTATCCGCACGTGGTCGAAGTGCGGCACGACAGCTGGAATAATCCGGAAACGCTCGCCGAATTCATGCGTCACAATGTCGGTTTCTGCAACATCGATCAGCCCCTCCGGGGCCGTTCGCTCGCACCGACCGAGCACGTGACCTCGAGTGTCGGATACGTTCGCCTGCACGGCCGCAACTATGAGCACTGGTTCGGCAGCGGGTCCGACAGCGATAACCGCGACGACCGTTACAACTACCTCTACAAGCCAGCGGAGTTAGAGAAGTGGAAAGAAAAAGTCGAGATCATCGCGCGTCAGGCCGAGTCAACTTACGTGATCGCGAACAATCACTTTCAGGCCAAAGCCGCCGTGAATGCACTGGAGTTGAGGCATCTGCTGGACGGCAAGAAAGTCCGCGCCCCGGAAACGCTAGTAAAACATTACCCAGAACTCCGGGAGATGGTTGAGATTGAAGACGCGCGTGGAGATTATCCGCTGCTGGCCTGACGGCGAACCACCAGCAACCGCGGTTTGAGTTTCCGGCTGCACTTCGACTCCGCCGTTCACCTGGCCGCAATCGCAGAATCCATTTCGCATCGACGTTCATCTATCTAATATGGACCTCGATAGTCGCTTTGTAGAACCTCTTTCCTCGCACCGACCTCTCCACGCAAGTTTGCCGGAGGAAACAATGCGTGCCGCCGCCCCCGAATCTGTGGATGCCGCCCTGCTCGATTCCTACTCACGGGCGGTTACAGCAGCGGTTGAAAGAGTAAGTCCGTCGGTGGTGAATGTTGAAGTGCATCAGGCGGTGCGCCCAGCGAGCGGCCGAAGTCGTTCCGGTGAACGTCCACGTGAGCGCCGTGGCGGCGGCTCCGGTTTCGTATTCACGCCCGACGGATTGATTCTCACCAACAGCCACGTTGTGCACGACGCCACCCGGATCGAGGTGACGCTGGCCGACGGACGGCGCGCTCCAGCTCACACCATCGGCGACGATCCGGCGACCGATCTGGCGGTCATTCGAATCGATGCTTCCGGATTGCAGGCCGTTCCCCTGGGAGATTCCCAGCAACTCCGGCCGGGGCAGATGGCAATTGCGATCGGCAATCCCTACGGGTTTCAGTCAACGGTGACGGCGGGCGTGATCAGCGCGCTAGGGCGATCGCTGCGCTCTTACTCAGGGCGTCTGATCGAGGACGTCATTCAAACCGACGCCGCCTTGAACCCGGGGAATTCCGGCGGCCCGCTCGTTGATTCCCGAGGCCAGGTGATCGGAGTCAACACGGCGACGATTCTGCCGGCGCAGGGAATCTGTTTTGCGATTGGAATCAATACCGCAAAATTCGTTGCCAGCCGCTTGCTGCGCGATGGAAGAATCCGGCGCAGTTATATCGGAGTTTCGGCGCAGACAGTACCAATTCATCGCCGGGTGGTGCGCTTCTATGGTCTAGCGCGAGAAACCGGCGTGGTTATCGTTGGCATTGAGGGCCGAAGCCCGGCGTGGACCGCAGGCTTGCGCGAGGGCGACGTAATCGTGGTGCTCGACGAACAGCCGGTCGCGGGCGTGGATGACCTCCATCGCTTGTTGACCGACGCTCAAGTAGGTGCGCGGTGCACCTTGACGATCATTCGCCACACCGAGAGGCTGACCTTGGAGATCTTTCCCGAAGAAGCTGTGTGATGGTGGAGCGACGGGCCTCCCGTCCAGCCGATGCTCTCAGTGAGTAGTGGTGGACGGGGACGCCCGGCGCTCTACTTGCAAAATCAGCCCCTCCTATCGCATTGCACACACTGGATTTCGTGTGTTAGCTTCGACTTCGAGAGGTCCGCTTGCGACACACGGTTCCGGCTGCGATGAAGATGGACCGCAAAGAATCCGACGTCTACCTGCGGCTCGATGCGGCGCGTCTTCCTCAGCATATCGCCATCATCATGGATGGAAATGGGCGCTGGGCTCGGCGTCGGCACATGCCGCGCGTTGCCGGACACCGCGCCGGCGTCGCCGCCGTGCGTTCGACGGTCGAAACCGCGGCGCGCATAGGAATTCCTGCTCTGACGCTCTACGCCTTCTCCGAGGAGAACTGGAAAAAGCGTCCCAAGACGGAAGTCGACTTCCTGATGCGCCTTCTCTGCCGCTATCTCCAGGCGGAAATCAAGACGCTCAACGAAAATAATATCCGCCTGAAATACATTGGGCGTCAGCATGAGTTACCGGAATCGGTGCAGCGCGAGATGGCCGAAGCGAGCGACGCCACATCGAAAAATACCGGAATGCTTCTGACCCTGGCGCTGAACTACAGCGCGCGCAGCGAGATCGTCGACGCGTTCCGCTCCCTGGCGGAGGCTGCCGCCCGTAATGGCGGACTCGATCACATGGCCGTCGATGAGCAAGCGATTAGCGACCACCTCTACACGCGCGGTCTGCCGGATCCGGACTTAGTAATTCGCACCAGCGGCGAAATGCGGCTGAGTAACTTTCTGCTCTGGCAATTGGCCTATGCGGAGATCTATGTGACGCAAACGCTGTGGCCCGATTTCCGCGGCCTGCAACTGCTCGAAGGAATTGAAGAATATCAGAAGCGCGATCGCCGCTACGGCGGCCTGGGGCCGGACGGCCATGCTCCGCAGCACCCGCCCGTCCGGACACATGCTGGGGCCAAGCGTTGAACGCACGAATAGCAAAAGACCTTGTCATCCTGAGCGAAGCGAAGGACCTGCTGTTCGCCGCGACCGTCCCATGATCAAGCGCATCGCCACCGCCGTAGTTCTGATCCCCCTGGTTCTGCTGCTCGTGCTGAAAGCCCCACTCTACCTGCTGTCCATCGTGGCCGGAGCAGTCGCACTGCTGGCCATCGCGGAGTTCCTGAAGCTCGCAACCCATTACGCAGTCCAGTCACTGGCGCCGGCGACGTATGCCTTCGTCGCTCTCTTCTTTGTATTCGTAATCGTAGCGTCCGCCAGTCGCACCCCTCTGGTCGAGACGGCGGCCATTCTCTACGGAATCGCGCCAGCAGCAGCGTTCGCCCCCTTCGTGTTTCTGACCGTGGCTATGCGGCGGATAGGCCTGGCCAGCGGCTATCCCGCGGCAGCGGCTTCGACGTTCGCCTTCGCGTACATTGCCATCCCGATGGCGCTGCTGGTCGCGATCCGGCAACAACCCGCCGGAGCGATCTGGACGATCTACACGCTGCTCGCCGTCTGGGCGGGAGACATCTCCGCGTACTTCGTGGGCAAGTCGCTGGGGCGTCACCGCATGTCGCCCGAGATTAGCCCGAAGAAGACCTGGGAAGGCGCAGTGGCGTCAATCCTGGCCAGCGTGATCGTCGGCACGCTGTGGATGCAGCACGCCCCCGCAATCAGTTCCGCGTTGCTGCGGATTGGATTGATTGACCGCCGCAACGGCATGTTCGGCCTGGAGCGGCCGCACCTTTGGCCCATTATTCTCCTTTCGGCGGTAGTCAACATCGCGGCGCAGTTAGGCGATCTGGTCGAGTCCCTCATCAAGCGCGGCGCCGGAGTCAAAGACTCCGGCACCATCCTCCCCGGCCACGGAGGCATGCTCGATCGCATCGACGCCATGCTCTTCGCCGTTCCCGTGGTTTGGGCGTATGGCGCCTGGCGGCTGATGCAGTAGGCTGCCGCACCCGATCCAGCACTACAACCGAACCATGGCATTCCGGATCTGGATAGAAGCACGCTTTTGCGCCGTTCCGGCATAATCGTCGTCTAAGTGGTAATTGCGATAGAAAGTTTCCCAAGGAGTTTGTCGCTATGCTCTTCCCCGTCTGTGGTTCGAAAAACCTATTCAACCGTTTGCTTTTTCTTGCTGCGTGCTTCTGCTCGCTATGGTTTGCAGCGCCGGGCCTTGGCCAAAAGATGACGCCGCCCGCCCCGGCCGTCGCCGGCGGCGAAAAGGTGCAGCTTGACATCGACAAAGCTAAGCGGATTGGAACCCAGCTGGCAGAACCACCTGCGGTGCTGCAGCAACTCAATTCGGCGATTGAGCAACTTACCGCCAGGATTTCCCCTGCCGTGGTGCAAATTCTGGTCACCAGCTATGGGGCCCAGGAAGAGAACAGTCACAGTCAAACCGCGCTCATCACCCGCGAGCATGTCATCGGTTCCGGAGTAATCGTCGATTCGGACGGCTACATCATGACCAATGCCCACGTGGTCGAAGGGGCGCAGCGCATCCACGTGGCTCTCTCCATGCCCTCAGTCGATTTTCCCGACCAGATTTTACCCGTGGGCAAACAGCGGATCGTTGAGGCACGCCTAGTCGGCCTCCACAAGGACACTGACCTTGCCCTGCTCAAGGTTGAGCAGACCGGCTTACCCACACTTTCGTTGGGCGGCCGTCGGCCGGTACATCAAGGACAGTTGGTGTTTGCCATGGGCAGTCCCGAAGGGCTGGAGAACTCTGTGACCATGGGCGTCGTGAGTTCCGTTGCGCGACAGGCAGACCCGAGCCGTCCCATGGTTTACATTCAAACTGATGCTCCCATCAACCCCGGCAATAGCGGTGGCCCATTGGTGGATAGCGACGGCTATGTCGTAGGGATTAACACCTTCATCCTCTCCTCAGCAGGTGGCAGCGAGGGGTTGGGCTTTGCCATCCCGGCGCGAATCGTGCAATTCGTGTACGAGAGCCTGCGCAAGTACGGCCATGTGCATCGCATCGAGGTCAAGGCGGGCGCTCAAGCGATCACGGAGAGCCTGGCCAAAGGCTTGGGGCTCGCGCAGAATTGGGGCGTAGTGATTGACGACGTGATACCCGGAGGCCCCGCCGAAGCCGGCGGTCTGAAGATCGGAGACATTGTGTTAAGAGCCGATGGCCGCGCCATCGGCACGCTGCCCGCCTTCACAGCTGCTCTCTACCTGCATCCTCTTGATATATCGCTGAAGCTCGAAGTGCTCCGAGGGACCGAGCGGAAAACGCTTTACATCGCCGCGCTCGAGATGAAAGACGCGCTGGATGTTCTGCCTGAGCTGGCCAATCCACGCGACAATTTGGTTTCCCGGCTAGGAATACTGGCGCTCGACTTGAACGACGATTTGCGTTCCACCTTGGGCCCGCTGCGCAGTCGCTCCGGCGTCGTCGTAGTGGCACGAGTGGCGGATTTCTTGAGTTCCGCGAATGGTCTGGAAACGGGAGATGTCATCCACAGCGTAAACCAGATCTCGATCGACTCTTTGGCTTCTCTCCGCGCGACCCTGCGACAAATCAAGCCGCACGATCCGGTCGTACTGCAGGTGGAACGGGGCGGCGGATTTCAGTGGCTGGCGTTTGAGATGGAGTAGTTTTCGTAGACCTCAGCCGGGATCGTAACCGCGGCCTCGTCCCGTACAATAGTAGATGTCCTGCCTTACTTGCACATGAAGCGCATCGCCATCCTGGGTTCGACCGGTTCGATCGGCCGCAGCACTTTGAGTGTGGTTGAGAGCTATCCCGACCGCTTTCAGGTCTCGACGCTAGCCGCCGGCAACAATGCCGAACTCGCCTTCGAACAAGCGCTGCGCTGGAAGCCGCGAGTCCTTTCGCTAGCCAAAGAGCAGGATGCTGTAACCCTCCGTGCCAAACTACGCAGCACGGACCTCTCTGAAATCGAGGTGGTCCACGGCGCCACGGGCACGGTGCGGGTCGCGACTCATCCCGACGTGGATTTCGTAGTCAGTGCGATTGTGGGCGTCTCTGGCCTGGAGGCGACCTACGAAGCGGTGCGCGCGGGCAAGACCGTCGGCCTCGCCAATAAAGAGTGTCTGGTGGTGGCGGGCGAGTTGATCACCGCCGAAGCCCGGAAGCAGGGCAAGCCGCTGCTGCCGATCGACAGCGAGCATAACGCCGTCCATCAGTGCCTGCGCGGCGGCCGCATGCACGAAGACGGGAAGGTCAACGAGGTCGAGCGCATCTGGCTGACCGCTTCCGGCGGCCCGTTTCTGAACACTCACAAATCCGAATTTGCCTCAATTACGGTGCAACAGGCGCTCAATCATCCCACCTGGAAAATGGGCAAGAGGATCACCATCGACTCGGCCACGTTGATGAATAAAGGCTTCGAGGTGATCGAGGCCTGCCGCCTGTTTCAGGTCCCGCCCGAGCGCGTCCAAGTCATTGTGCATCCGCAGTCTACGATCCATTCCCTGGTCGAATTCGTGGATGGCAGCATCCTCGCTCAAATTTCCGTCACCGATATGCGTCTGCCCATTTTGTATGCGCTGACGTATCCGGAGCGGATCCCCTCGGACCTGCGTTTCTCGATAAGTGACTTACGGCATCTGGATTTCTGCCCCCCGGATATGAAAAGATTCCCTTGTCTCGCTTTGGCCTACGAAGCGGTGGCTGCGGGAGGCGCAAAAACCATCGCCCTGAACGCCGCCGACGAGGTCGCGGTAGCTGCGTTTCTAGAGGAGCAGATCGGATTCGAGGATATTCCGCGAATCATCGATGCAGTAATGGCGGCAACGCCAGCCCGAGATTTGGAATCTATACAGAAGGTACTCACTCTGGACACCGAGGCCCGCCTTTTGGCAAGAGAAATCGTAAAGCAGCGCCGCCGAAAGGGATCGCCCATCGGGGCCATTTCATAACAGGAATTTTGGAGTAATCTGGGAATGATGCCGCAGCTTTTGTCCATTCTTCATACCATTTTCGTCATGGCGATTGTGCTCGGATTCATGATCTTAATTCATGAGTTCGGACACTACGCCGCAGCCAAGTATTTTGGCGTCCGCGTTGAGGTCTTTTCCATCGGCTTCGGCAAGCGTCTGCTGGGATTCACCAAAGGCGATACCGACTATCGCATCAGCGCCATTCCGCTCGGCGGTTACGTGAAGATGTCCGGCGAAAACCCCATGGACGACCGCACCGGCGATCCGGGCGAGTTCCTGTCGCATCCCCGCTGGCAGCGCTTCATCGTAGCCATTGCAGGACCCGCCATGAACGTCCTGCTCGCCTTTGCTTTGTGGACCGGCGTTTTCATGGTGCATTACGAATACCCCGCCGTGATCGATGGTCCCGCCTTCGTGGGATGGATCATGCCCGGCACCCCCGCCGCCAACGCTGGTATTCAACCCGGCGACCAGATCGTCCGCGTCGATGACATCGAGAACCCCAACTGGGAACAGGTATTCATCAAGGAAGCGCTCAGCCCCAATCAGCCTTTAAAATTCGAGATTTTGCGTAAGGGCGTGATTTCCTACATCACCCTCGTCCCTCAGCCCATGGGTCGCAACGAGGCGGGCGATGTGGGATTGGTGCCCAAGGATCCAGCCTTTATCGCCACCATGATCGAACCCGGCATGCCCGCCGAGAAGGCCGGCCTCAAAGTCGGGGACCAGATCCTCACCGTCAACGGCCAGGAGGTTCCCGCTCTCGAGGCGATGGTCGACATGCTGGCTCGCACCAAAGATCAGTCCTTGGATATCGTGGCTCTTCGCAAAGGGCAAAAACTCACGTTCAAGGTTCAGCCCACGCTCTCTGCCGGAAATCCTCCCGGGGAACTGCGCTACCGGATTGGACTCGCCAGCAGGCCGACGAAAGTCGTTCGACTGCCTTTCCCGGAAGCAGTCCGGAGATCGGTCGGCGAATGCGTCAAGAATTCGTCTCTCATCCTGGAGTTGCTGCAAAAAATGGTGCAGCACAAGGTATCGATGCGTCAGGTCGATGGCCCGATCGGAATCGGCAGTGCCGTCGGTGCCGCCGCCCGCGAGGAAGGATGGACTCCTCTATTCTTTGTGAGCGCCATTATCAGCCTCAACCTGGGCGTGATGAACCTGCTCCCCATCCCCATCCTTGATGGTGGCGTGATCCTCCTTCTGCTCATCGAAAGCCTCATGCAGAGGGAAATCAGCCTGCCCATCAAGGAACGTATCTACCAGGCCGCGTTCGTGTTTCTAGTGCTCTTCGCCGTGACCGTGATCTACAACGACATAGTCAAAACCCTGCCCGGCCTAACCAGGATGCCCTAGCTCCGTGTGGCGCGGGCGCCCTCGCCCGCATGCAAGCACCATTCCTCTCGGGTGGCGCGCCGGTCCACCGGGGTTGTACTTGCCTTTGGGTGGCGCAGCGGTTTACCGCTGCGATTATCCAATCGATTGCGACGGCTTTAGCCGCAGAGGTAGCACCTGCAAATACCGGCGCCCGTCGCAATCGGTGCTAATCTCGCGCTTTTCCTATCGGTGGTTTAAAATAGATCTCAAACATGGCCGAAATCCAGCGTAGAAAAACCGTAACCGCCTCCATAGCCGGCGTCCGCGTAGGCAACAATGCACCAGTTATGGTGCAGTCCATGACCAACACCGACACCGCCGACATCCCCGGCACCATAAAACAGGTAGCCGCCCTGGCGCGCGCCGGCAGCGAGGTGGTCCGAGTCACCGTCAACAACGACGACGCCGCCAAGGCCGTCCCCTTCATAGTAGAGGGGTTGGCAAAACAAGGCCTGCGCACGCCCATCGTCGGCGACTTCCACTACAACGGACACCTCCTGCTCACCAAGTATCCCGCCTGCGCCGAAGGCCTGGCCAAGTACCGCATCAACCCCGGCAATTCCAGCATCGGCCGCAAGGGTGACGACAATTTCCGCACTATGGTCGAAGTTGCCGTGAAGTATCAGAAGCCTGTGCGCATCGGCGTGAACTGGGGCTCGCTAGATCAGGCCTTGCTGACCAAAATGATGGACGAGAACTCGCTTCTGCCCGAGCCGAAAGACGCCCGCGAAGTGACCATGGAAGCGATCGTAGTAAGCGCACTCACCTCGGCGAAGCTGGCCGAGCAGCACGGACTGCGCCCCGACCAGATCATCCTCAGCGCAAAAGTCAGCGGCGTGCAGGATCTGATCGACGTCTATCGCATCCTGGCCGCGCGCTGCGATTACCCGCTGCATCTCGGACTAACCGAAGCCGGCATGGGCGCCAAAGGCATCGTGGCATCGAGCGCGGCAATGGCCGTGCTGTTGCAGGAAGGCATCGGAGACACCATCCGCGTCTCGCTCACCCCCGCTCCCGGAGGCGATCGCACCGAAGAAGTCCGCGTGGCGCAGCAAATCCTGCAGTCGCTGGGCATTCGCAGCTTCACCCCGCAAGTCACCGCCTGTCCCGGCTGCGGCCGCACCACCAGCACTTTCTTTCAGGAAATGGCCGAGCAGATCCAGACCTACCTGCGCGATCAGATGCCAGTTTGGAAACAGACGCACACCGGCGTCGAAGAGATGAAAGTCGCCGTGATGGGTTGTGTGGTCAATGGCCCCGGAGAATCCAAGCACGCCAGCTTGGGAATTTCTCTCCCCGGCACAGCCGAAGAACCGAAAGCCCCCGTCTACGTGGACGGCCGTCTCTTCACCACCCTGAAAGGCGACAAGATCGTACCCGAGTTCATCAAGATTCTCGACGACTACGTCGACTCCCACTACGCCGCAAGAGAAAAAGAAGAAGTCGGCTCGCGGGGCTGATCTGGGTCGAGTGGCTCGTTTCCTCAATTGGTAGCAACTTAAGATTTGTCATCATGAGCGAAGCGAAGGACCCTGCTGTTTGCCGGCGGGGGCGCGTGATTCAGTCGGTCGTCGCGTCACCGCTCGCTAAACGCCGCGCCGCCGAAGGGATTCATCATGATCACGCGAATCTGGCACGGCACGACTCCCGCCGCCAAGGCCGACGAGTACCTCAACCTGATGCGAACCATAGCCATTCCCGACTATCGTTCGACCCCAGGCAACCAGGGAGCTTACGCCCTTCGCCGCATCGAAGGCGAAACGGCGCACTTCCTGATGGTCACGTTTTGGGAGTCTGCGCAGGCAATTCGTGCCTTTGCCGGGAACGATATCAGCGTGGCGAAGTACTACGACTTCGACAAGAATTTCCTGCTCGAGATGGAGCCGTCCTCAACCCACTACGAGACGTACGACCGGTAAACCATACTCCTGTCCGCTACGTTCCTAGCGATCTCCTGAATTCACGGGGACATCCTGAGCGGAGCGAAGAACTCGGTGTTTGCCACGACGATGCGGGAGTAGTTTCTGGCCTAAGATGCCCACGTACATTGTTCGTGGGGGGAATTTTCCACTAGGTCGAAAGTTTGAGTTCGCGGGTCAGGCGCATAAATCTTGCTTGATCGCGGATCGCGTCGTAAGCGGGGAATACCATTGCCGATCCCAAGAACGGATCGTGTTCGGCCAGAGCTGTCTCCAGCCATTCGAGGGCAGAGGCTGTTTCACCCAATCCAAGATAAGTCCACGCAACGGGCAGTGCGGCAAGGTAAGCACCCTTGCGGCGGGCCTACAGTTCCCGAACCACATTGCGGGCTTCGAGTGTGTGTCCCAGCACTCCGGCAATGTAGCCAAAGTAGCCCTCGCCCAGGGGAAGTCCATCGTTGAGTTTTCTGCCGGTGTTCGCCATGCCCCAAGCTTCATCCTTTAGACGGTGGCAGCAGAAAATGCGATGAAAAAATGACAGAAAAGGCCGAGCAACGCCGCCGGAAGCCCGCCTTGGAAGGAGCGCGAGCCCAGCACGCCGGCGGCGATCCCTTGCAGCAACCGCATCGGCGGGCGTCCGAAATACCGGTAGACGACGAGCGCGGCGCTAATGTCCAGCGTGCCGCACGTGAATCCGGCCCACAGGATTGCGAGCAGCGGGCTGGAATTCTGCAGTGAGGACAATGCAGACGTCGGATTCATGATCTCCTTGATGCCGACAAACCTGGAGCCAAGAAAATACTGAACTGAATTGGTTCAGACAAGCAATCTCAGTCCCGGCCGATTCTTAACCAGAAAAACGCGACTTCTTGTCTACAGGCACAACGTCCTCGGGTGGGCCATAACCGCGATCATGTGCCTGATTCGAGACCGAATACAGCTTCAGGTCGCTCCAACTCCATCGACTGGAAATGGGTGGTCTCCCGCAGGCACAATACAGCGTCCATTCATCTGCGAATCCTTCAGCCAGCGGCATCAAGTACGACCCGTTACGGTACGGGCTGAAGCCAGGCAAATATCG
>DATFZT010000015.1:0-4978 GCA_035314185.1 Terriglobales bacterium | reverse complement strand
CTTGGTGCGCCTTCTTGGCCTTGCGACGCCCTGACGACAGCCCTAGTCCGTGCTCGGTTTCTTGGGCGTCAGGTCGCAGGCTTGTTTGATTCGATCGAAATTCAGCCCGGCGGGAGAAAATTCCGCAATCTGCCGGCCGCTCCGCGTGGGGAGTTTCACATTGAAAACCTGAGCTCCGATCAAGCCCCGAACCGTGCCTTTGTCCATGGAGAGGAAGTGGCCGCGCATCCAGTTCCAGCCCTTGAAGTAGTGCGCATCGTCAACGCGAACCTCTACCCCCAACTGCGGCTGTCCCCAGAAGCCGGGGCGGTTCGGCGGAGCCAGTCTGACCCCGGGATTGAAGTCGCCCAGCTTGAACTTGCCGTTGCTGCAATAGAGATTTACTCTGGGCTTGTACTCCGAGTCTTCCTTGAAATAATTATTCGACTGGAGCTCAAAGCGCACTTTCTTCGCGCTCGTCATCTTGTCGGTGGAAGCGAACTCCAGCCATTGTCCGCCGGCACTGACGCCGTCCGATTCGCCCTGATTCGGACTCATCGCACCACTCTGCGCGCGAGCCACAGCTGCCCAGCCAACCACGAAGAACAAAAGAGCGGCACTCGCCGCCAACGATGAACCGACTGTCTGACGAAACAAGCGCGACATTTTCAAGATCTCCTCCCAAAAATCACACCCCTACATACTATTGAACCCGGAAGCTCTCGAAAAGTTGTATGGAATGGTGCGGGGATCACTTTCAGCGCCGCAGCCTCACCGCAGCGGCTAAAGCCGCCGTTGAAGACGAGTCACCTATCGCAGCGGTGAACCGCTGCGTCACCCAAAGGCAAGTACAACCCCGGTGAACCGCTGCGCCACCCAAAATCAAGTGCAGCGCTTCTGTTTCCGCAGCCTGCTAGGGCCGAAGCACGAAGTTCGAAGCAACACCACGAAACGCAGCTAACTGTTTTGCCTGGGTACCCTCGTCCCAGCCCAGTTCTGCAGCCATCAAATCCGCGACGGCGGGAGCCATGGCGAGGGCAGCACGCGCATTCAAGAAAAGCGCGCGTGTACGCCGGGCGAGCGTGTCTTCCACGGTGCGGGCCATTTCGTGTCGCGCCGCCCAGACTACCTCCGCCTTCACGTAGGGCACCGCCGCGTGCAGCGGTTCGCCGAGCCGAGGGTCACTATCGATGAGCTTGCGAATCTCATAGGCATCGGAACCATAGACCGCCAGCGAACCGAGTTCTTTCGCACGGTCTCCTTGCGCCGCGTCTTCTTTTGCCGCGTCGGGGAAGCCATGGATGCGCAGTTGGCGGGTCACGCACGGTTTTTCCGGCAACTGCGCGAGCGTTGCCGCCTGATCGACGCAATCCTCGGCCATATGCCGGTAGGTAGTCCATTTTCCGCCGGAGACGGTGACTAAGCCCGAACGATCGATGTGGATGACATGATCGCGCGACAATGCCGCGGTGTTGGTAACACCGCTGGCCGCGCCCGAAGCGCGCACCAGTGGCCGGATCCCGGCGAAGACGCTCAGCACATCGTCGCGCGTGGGTGCTTTTGCCAGGTATTGCCCGGCGGTCGCGAGGATAAATTCGACCTCCTCGTCCATGGCGACCGGCTCGAGGGTTGCGGCTTCAACGGGCGTATCGGTGGTTCCGACCAGCGTATGGCCGTGCCACGGAATGGCGAATAACACCCGGCCATCGCTGGTGTGAGGAACCATGACCGCGCTGTCGCCTTGCAGAAAGCTCGACGCAAAGACCAGGTGAATCCCCTGGCTGGGAACGATCATGGGAGTGGCGGAAGGCTCCGCCTTGAGTCGAAGCAGGTCGCTGAAAGCGCCGGTGGCGTTGACTACAACCTTTGCGGATGCGCGAAATTCGTTGCCGGTTTCCACATCGCGCGCGCGGACGCCGTCTACGAATCCCTGCGCGTCCTTCGTCAGTCCCGTGACTTCCACATAGTTCAGCAAGGTGGCACCCTGCTCGAAAGCGGTGGCCACCATGTGGATAAGCAGCCGCGCGTCGTCGAATTGTCCATCGTAGTAGACGGCGCCGCCTCGCAGGCCTTCGGTCTTCAATGTTGGCAGATGTTCGAGCGTCTCTTCCCGGGAAAGAATGCGCGATACGCCAAATCCGTATTTGCCCGCCAGCAACTGATAGAGCTTCAGGCCGAGACCGTAAAATGGAGCCTCCCACCAATCATAATTCGGCACCACGAACGCGAGATCGTGCACTATGTGAGGCGCGTTTTGCAGAAGCAGTCCGCGCTCCTTGAGCGCTTCCATGACCAGGCCAATGTTGCCCTGCTCCAGGTAGCGCACGCCGCCATGAGCCAGCTTGGTGCTGCGGCTGGACGTTCCTTTGCCGAAGTCGCTTTGCTCCAGCAGCAGCACATCGTATCCGCGGGACGCGGCATCGATGGCAACGCCAACGCCGGTGGCGCCGCCGCCCACGACAATCATGTCCCAGGCGTCGGGATGCGTGTTGACGCGTCGCCACATGCCGGTTCGATTCATGGTTCCACTCTTTGCAATGAGGCCCCTGTTTTCCCTGTGCTTCCCTGTGTCCCCTGTGGTAGAGACTCTGACTTTACGACGACTCCACCCAGTCAAACGAGCGCGTCACCGCCTTTTTCCAAAAGTGATAAAGCCTTTCGCGAGACTCTTCCTCCATCGTCGGCTCCCACCGGTGATCGACTGCCCAGTTGGCGACAAGTTCATCGGTATCCTGGAAGAAGCCGACCGCCAGTCCGGCGGCATAGGCTGCACCGAGAGCGGTGGTCTCCTTCACCATCGGACGAACCACCGGCTTCGCCAGAATGTCGGACTGGAATTGCATCAGCAGATCGTTGACGACCATCCCACCGTCGGCACGCAGAACATCAAGACGAATACCGGAATCCTTGGCCATGGCATCGACCACTTCGCGGACCTGAAAGGCAGTTGCCTCGAGCACGGCGCGGGCGATGTGGCCTTTGTTCACGAAGCGCGTCAAGCCGGCCATCACGCCGCGCGCGTCATCTTTCCAGTAGGGCGCATACAGACCGGAGAAAGCAGGAACGAAGTAGACGCCGCCGTTGTCACTTACGGTGCGGGCGAGCGCCTCAATGTCGGAACTCTTTTCAATGAGCCCGAGATTATCGCGGACCCATTGCACCAGGGCACCAGTAATCGCGATGCTTCCTTCGAGCGCATAGCACGCCGGTTTCGCGCCGAACTTATAGGCCAGCGTAGTCAGCAGTCCAAAGTTCGAGAGCACTGCTTTTTCGCCGGTGTTCATCAGCATGAAGCACCCAGTGCCGTAAGTATTCTTCGCTTCTCCTGGCGTGAAGCAGGCCTGGCCAACCAGCGCGGCTTGCTGATCACCCAGATCGCCGGCAATCGCGACGCCCGCAACGGCCGGATGGCGCGCGGTGCCGTAGACTTCGCTGCTCGAAACAATCTTCGGCAGCATCGCCATCGGAATGCCGAAGTCTTGCAAAATTTCCCGATCCCACTGCAGCGTGGCGAGGTTCATCAGTTGTGTGCGGCTGGCATTGGTCACGTCGGTCACGTGGACTCCGCCATGCGTTCCGCCGGTGAGGTGCCAGATTAGAAAAGTATCGATGTTGCCAAACAGCAGATCGCCGGCCTCCGCTTGTGCGCGCGCCCCCGCAACATTTTCGAGGATCCAGCGAATCTTGAGGCCGCTGAAATACGTGGCAAGCGGAAGGCCCGTCTTTGCCCGGTAGCGATCCTGCCCGCCACGCGCGGCAAACTCGGCGACCGCGGAAGCCACGCGCGTATCCTGCCAGACAATCGCGTTGTAAACGGGCTTCCCACTTTTCTTGTGCCAGACCACAGTTGTTTCGCGCTGGTTGGTGATGCCAATCGCAGCCAGGTCTTCCGGCCGCAGCCCGCGAGCTTCCATTGCCTCCCCGATGACCTCATCCGTGCGGCGCAGAATTTCTTCAGGATCGTGTTCCACCCATCCCGGTTTGGGATAGATCTGCTCGTGCTCTCTTTGAGCTGTGCTCACGATGCGTCCGGAGCGATCGAACACGATAAAGCGCGAACTGGTCGTTCCCTGATCAATGGCGCCGATGTAGCTTGCCATCGTTACTTTTTCTCCCTCGTTGCCGCGCGCCGGCCGTTAAGCCTTTGCGCTTGTTCGCGAAGTCTGGATTCTATCGCTGCCCTCGCCCGCAAGCCTAGCAGCAGACCGCAGTGCAAGTGAGAGATTCTTATCAGGGCATGCCTTCAGGCATGCCAGATCAGACGAGCCGGTCCGCCTGGAGCTTCAGCGGGCCGGAAAACCGCCGAACCAGCTCATTCGCACGCTCTCAACAACGCTAATGATGAAGATAAATGAGTTAGCTAACTACCGCCTGCGCTTAGGGTAACTCGCCATGAACTCTCCTGTAACTGCCAATAGCACCAAGGTGGCTTGTACCTTCAGACGGCTTCGTGGCATCTTACATATATAAGAGTAAGGTTTGCGTTCTCGGCAAACCAGGAGTGTGGGGCTCCAATGGGAAGCTTGGGCAAGGTCATCCGGTCTGTGCAAGCCTTCAGCCGAGCCCTGTCCCGCCGGTCGAATGCGACCGAAGGCAAGCGCATCCCCGCCATCGGTGTCGCCCTGGGCGGAGGCTTTGCCCGCGGCATCGCGCACATTGGAGTGCTCAAAGTTCTCGAAAAAGAGGGCATTCCGGTTCGGATGATTGCGGGCACCAGTGTAGGCGCAATTATGGGAGCCGCGTATTGCAGTGGAATTACGATTCCGGAACTGGAAGAAATCGCCCACCAGGTTCGCTTCACCACCTTCGCGCGCTGGACGCTCTCGCGCTACGGCTTCGCCAACAACGATCGCATGGCCACGTTTCTCAAGCGCATCTTGAAGGTGCAGACATTTGAAGAACTACGTATTCCTCTGGGTGTGACCGCCACCGACTTCAACACCGGGAAGGGAACGGTGTCTACCTCCGGTTCGATCATCGATCCGGTGCGGGCCAGTTG
>DATFZT010000014.1:0-13337 GCA_035314185.1 Terriglobales bacterium | reverse complement strand
GTCGCCTATGGAGATTCCCGATTCCACGACCCCAAGGACACCGAAGCGGCCAATCCGGCCGTGCGCCAGGCGCTGGTAAAGGCGATCGCCGACACCAATCCCGCGTTTATTTCTTTCGGGGGCGACATCGTCTACAACGGCTACGATAAGGAAGACTGGAAAGTCTGGGACAGCGAAACCGCAGTGTGGCGAGGAAAAAGGATTCCGGTCTACCCCGCCCTCGGCAACCACGATCTTCACGGCGATGAAAAGGTTGCCCTAGCCAACTATTTCCAGCGTTTCCCTGACCTGAAGAACTGCCTCTACTATTCCGCCCGCGCCGCCAACACGCTGATGCTCGCGCTGGACAGTTCTCTCGACGAGACCTCCGGCCCGCAAGGGCTATGGCTCACCCAGAAGTTGGACCGTCTGCCTGCCGATGTGGACTTCGTGTTCATTGTTCTTCACCATCCTCCCTACACCAGTTCGTCCGATGCCAAGCTATTCGGCGGAGGACATTCCTCCCGCTCCCAGGAGCAAACGCTGGCCAGAATGCTGGAAGCGCGGCAACAGAACCTCCGCGCCCGCATTGTCGTTTTTTCGGGACATGTGCATAACTACGAACGCCATGAACACGGCGGCGTCACCTATTTCGTGACCGGCGGCGCGGGAGCGCACGCGTATCCGATTGAGCGCGCTAAGGACGATCCTTTCCGGAGTAAGGAAGTGAACTACCACTACATCACGGTGGATGTCGATCGCCGCAGCCTCAAGATCACCATGCACCGTCTCGACTTGACGAGCGGCACAGCCGTCTGGACGGAGCCCGATTCGGTCGCGATTTCCACGCCGGCAGCGAAGGCTGCGGGACAAGGCCAATGATCCATTTGCAAAGCTCCGACCCGCGCCCATATTCGCCGCAGTTCTTTTATTACCGTATTAGCGCCGCGAGTCCGGTGGCACTAGGTTGTTCGCACGATAGTAGACCACAAGCTGGCCATAGTGCTCGCCGCTGTGCTCGATGGCGAACGTCCAGATGGAGGAGTTGTGGGCCAGTCGGTTCCCAAAAAAGTTTGATGTATTGTCCAGCCCCGCGTCGCCCTGCTGTTGAATCACTTGCGCTCCGTCCGCGACGGCCTCCTGCACGAACTTCACCACGTCGGCCTTGGTCTTGAACGCGTCGCGCGAAGGATTGTCGCCCTCGCCGAAGTCAGGCCCGACGTTTGATCCGGAAACCCTGCGTATCAGAACGAAATCCAGTGCGGCGGCGTGGAGAAGATTCTGGGCGAAGGTGCGCTGGTCCTTCTGCACCTTGAAGTCGTACTTGTCTTCGGGAAAATCCTTCGTCATCGCAACGAGTTTGTTCCCAATGTCGTTCCACCTGTCGAGCATCTCATCGGATCGAGAGCGGGCCGGACTCGGAGGTTGATTCTGCGTTTGGGCCTGACTGTGAAGACTCATTCCGACGGCAGCAAGCAGAGTGACCGCAACTAGTGCCAGCGAAGACCGTTTCATTGTAGATTGCTCCTTATTTTGATCCGCTTTCAGAAATTCCGTTGGGGGTTAGACGTAGCGCTACTCCTAAAGTTTGAGCAAATTTTGGATCGAAATCGAAAAACTTGCATGTGACTGGAAAGATTGATCCAACATTTGATGGCACCCGAGTGACGGGCAAGCGTGCGCCACGAGCGCGAAAGGCCGAAAGGCTGAGTAGTGCGTAACTGCTTAACTGATGAGGGTAGGCCCCTCGGAACCGGTCTGCAGGGACAGGTTCCAAACCACCTTCGGCGGCTGTGGTCAAAAGCCATGGTCGTGAGCACCGGAGGAAAAGGCCTGGCAAGGACCAGGTCAGGTGACAGGCAAGAAGAGGACCGGAAGGGAACCACTATGGAAGTGTCGAAAGTCAAGAGATGATGTCAAAACCGCGGGGGGTTTGCTACTGCGGGACCGAGCTCCGACGAAACCTGTTTACGGACGGAGCGGCATCCGGCATGAGAGGTGGCCTGAGCTTGCCAAGGAGGCGGTTGAGCGGAACGGGGGAACCTGAGACTCCGATGCGAACGGAGAAGCCACGAGTGGCAGAACCACAAGGGCGAGAGTACGGAAGCGGAGACTCAGGGGCGGAACAGCGCGTAGTAGCGGGGAAGTCCCCGACAAAGGGATGGAGCGAAGGCGCTGTGTCAAGGAGCCGAATCCAATGAGCCAACCAGCGATGGGAGGAGCCCGATGAATGAGGCAAAGCCGTTTTGTATTTCTAAGAAGGAGGTTTGGGAAGCGTACAAGCGGGTCAAAGCAAATAAGGGAGCAGCAGGGGTCGATGAGCAAACGATCGAAGATTTTGAGAGGAAACTGAAGAAGAATCTTTACAAGATCTGGAATCGGATGTCGTCGGGCAGCTACTTTCCGCCACCGGTCAGGACGGTCAAGATACCAAAGAAAAACGGTGGCGAAAGAAAGCTGGGCATTCCTACTGTGGCTGATCGCATTGCGCAACAGGTGGTCAAGGCAAGACTGGAGCCGGAAGTAGAGCCGCTGTTCCATGCTGATTCCTACGGGTATCGACCGGGGAAGTCGGCATTGGATGCAGTAGGTCAAGCGCGAAAGAGATGCTGGCGCTATGACTGGGTTCTAGATCTGGACATCAAGAGCTTCTTTGACACGCTGTCGCAGGATCTACTGCTTCGAGCAGTAAAGAAACATGCTCGGCAACAGTGGATCATTCTCTACATTGAGCGCTGGCTGAAAGCGCCAGTACAAGAAGAGGATGGGCGGCTGGTTCCACGGGAAAGAGGGACTCCGCAAGGTGGGGTCATTAGTCCCTTGCTGGCCAATCTGTTTCTGCATTACGCCTTAGATCGATGGCTAGCGGCGCACTATCCTCAGGTGCCATTTGAGAGGTACGCCGATGATGTCATCGCGCATTGCAGAACGGAGCGGCAGGCTCAGGAAATGAGGCAGGTCATCGCTGCACGATTGCAGAGCTGCGGATTGGAACTCCATCCGGAGAAAACGAAAATCGTCTATTGCAAGGATGATTCTCGGAAGAAGACATACCCAAACGAAACGTTTGATTTTCTCGGCTACGCGTTTCGGCCCAGGAGATCAATGACCCGCAAGGGGAAGTTCTTCCTCAATTTCAGTCCGGCAGTGTCGAACAAGGCAGCGAAGGCGATCCGGGACACATTTCGAAGCTGGAAGCTGCCGCAGCGCAGTGACAAAGCGATCGACGATCTGTCGCGGATGTTCAATCCCATTATCCGGGGCTGGATCCAATACTACGGGCGATATTATCGCTCGGCGCTTTACCCGACGATGCGCGAACTGAACCGAGATCTGGCCCTGTGGGCCAAGCGGAAATACAAGAAGCTGCGTTCCCATCTTCGGAAAGCGAAACACTGGATCGCGCGCATCTCGCGCCGCGCTCCGGCGTTGTTCGCCCACTGGCAGATGGGAGGGCGGCATGGCTCCATGATGGGAGCTGTATGAGTCGAGAGGCTCACGTACAGTTCTGCGAGAGCCTCGGGGTGCGATTCCCCGGGGCTACTCACCCGGAAGTAATCCCAAGGTAAGGTTAGCCGACCACTCCGGAGTCAGCACTTTCTTCTGCTGTCGCCCTGAGAGCCGAGTCGCAACGGCTTGATCTTCTCATGATCGACCCGACCAACCGAGAGATGTTCAACCACACCCCTTGGGTTACTTTGAGCATGGGTCGATACGTCCCGTTGCATATCGCCCCAACCCAAGTGTAAAGTCGCCGATAAGGTAGTGCCCGGCGTCCGATTCGTGCGGATGGCACCACCTGCGCAAAGGGGGATTGGCGATGCCCACAGCAATTCCACTTCATGTCAACGGCCACGCAACACGGCTGACGGTCGATGATCCCGACATGCCGTTGCTCTATGCTCTGCGCGACAACCTGGGACTCCACGGGCCGCGCTTCGGCTGTGGCCTCGGGCAGTGCGGGTCTTGCACCGTACACCTTGACGGCAGAGCGGTGCGCTCATGCGTGACGCCGCTCTCGGCGGTCGGCAAGAAGAAGGTCGTAACCCTGGAAGGTTTGGGCACAATCGACAAGCTGCATCCCGTCCAGAAAGCTTTCATCGAGGAGCAGGCCGCGCAGTGCGGCTACTGCATCAACGGCATGATCATGGAGGCGGCCGCCTTTCTGGCGTCTAACAAGAGCCCCAGCGATGCTCGGATCAAGCAGGCGCTTGCCCGCAATCTGTGCCGTTGCGGTACCCATCTCCGCATCGTCCGGGCCATCAAGCGCGCCGGTGCTGGCGTGTGAAAGGAGGCCGACTATGCTGCGCACCAAGCCAAGCCGCCGCGATTTCTTGAAGAGCACCGGAGTGCTGATCGTCAGCTTCTCTCTGCCTTCTCTGTCTAAGACCAGCTTTGCCCAGAGCGGAACTCCAGCGAACACAGGGACGAAGACAGTAGCACTTGATGATGTGGATGCGTTCCTGGCGATCGATTCGAGTGGCGGCGTGACGCTTTATTCCGGCAAGGTCGATCTGGGCACCGGCATAGGCACGGCATTGACCCAAATCGTGGCCGAGGAGCTGGACGTGCCGCTCGCCGGCATCCAGGTCGTCGAGGGCGATACAGCCCTGACACCCGCACAGGGCAAGACCTGGGGCAGCCTCTCGATCCAGAACGGCGGCGTGCAGATCCGCCAGGCTGCCGCCACCGCCAGGCTCGCCTTGCTGCAGGAAGCGGCAAAACGCCTCGGCGCGCCCGTCGAAGATTTGATGGTCGAGCAGGGAACGGTACGATCGCGCAGCGGCGGCAAGCAGATCACCTATGGCGAGCTGATCGGCGGCAAGACATTTTCACTGAATCTCGATAAGCAGGCGCCGCTCAAGGACCCCGCGACGTACAAGATCGTGGGACAGCCAGTTCCGCGCTTCGACATCCCGGGAAAGATGACAGGCCAGTTCACCTACATGCAGGATTTCAAGGTGCCCGGCATGCTGCACGGTCGTGTCGTGCGGCCGGCAGCCATCGGCGCAACTTTGCTGAGCGTCGATGAGAACTCAGTCAAGGACGTTCCTGGCCTGGTCAAGGTTGTGCGCCAGGGCAATTTCCTGGGCGTAGTGGCCGAGAGCGAGTGGGGCGCCATCCGGGCGTCGCAGAAACTGAAGGCGAGTTGGTCCAACTGGGAAGGCCTGCCGGAGCAGAGCAAACTGTGGGAGCATGTCCGCGCCACCAAGGTCAACAAGGACGATGTTACGAGCAACGTCGGCAGCGCCGAGCAGGCGCTTCAGCAGGCCGCGAAACGGCTCAGCGCGACCTACAACTTCGCCATCCACACGCACGCCTCCATGGGACCTTCCTGCGCCGTTGCGGAAATCAAGGAAGGCAAGCTCACCTGCTGGTCCTCCAGTCAGGCGACGCATGATCTCCGCCAGCAGCTCGCGGCGATGCTCTCCATGCCGGACGCTGACGTGCGCGCGATTTACCTCGAAGGCTCCGGCTGCTACGGCCGCAACGGGCATGAAGACGCGGCCGCCGACGCCGTCTTGCTGGCGCGCGCCGTGGAGCGGCCGGTGCGCGTGCAGTGGATGCGCGCCGACGAGCATGGCTGGGATCCAAAAGGACCGCCGACGCTGATGGACCTACAGGCTGGGCTCGACGCGAACGGCAACGTCATCGCATGGTATTCCCAGCTTTACGTTCCTGAAGGCGCGACCGGCAACGTCAAGCTGGTGGCCGCGGAACTGGCCGGGCTGCCGCATGAGACGGGGATGGTTCCCGGTAACCTCATCCAAAACACAGCGATTCCCTACGCCTTCCCCAATGTGCGGACGGTAGCGCACCGATTGGCTGAGACCCCGCTCCGTCCATCTTGGATTCGTGCGCCGGGGCGTATGCAGAACACCTTCTGTAATGAATCGTTCATGGACGAGCTTGCCGCCGCGGTCGGCGCCGATCCACTGGAGTTCCGGCTGCGTTACCTGAATGATCCGCGCGGTGTCGAACTGTTGAAACGTCTGGCCAGCTTCGCCCAGTGGCAGAGCCGAGCTTTGTCTGGCCAATCGTCGTCTGGCCGATCGTTGCCGAAGCGAGACAGTGGTGACATCGCCACCGGCCGCGGACTTACCTACATCAAATATGAGCTTGCTCGTACCTATGTGGGAGCGGTGGCCGACGTGGAGGTGAACCGCAAGAGCGGCGAAATCCGTGTCAAGCATTTTGCTGTCGTGCAGGATTGCGGGCAGATCGTCAACCCCGACGGCGTCAAGAACCAGATCGAAGGGAACGTGACGCAGACCGTCAGCCGCGTCCTGAAGGAGGAGGTCACGTTCGACCGCTCGCGGGTGACGAGTCTCAACTGGGCAAGCTACCCGATCTTGACGTTCCCGGAGATTCCGGACGTGGACATCGAGTTGATCGACCGGCCGTCGGAAAAGCCGTGGGGCGCTGGCGAACCGTCCGCTGCCGTCGTGCCCTCCGCTATTTCCAACGCAGTCTTCGACGCGGTGGGGGTGAGGCTGCGCTCGGTGCCCTTCACGTCGGCCAAGGTGCTTGCCGCTATGCAGAGCACCTGAGGTGCGCAAGTCGCGTGCTGTCAGAACTGTTACAAGGTCTTCGTGACCACCATTTCTTGGTCGTCTGCCGCGGCATTCGACGCTATACGGGTGCTCCGTTGCCCTGGAGTTCTTCTGCCTCAGCAATCCTACGATGAAGAGGTTTTCGCATGGCCCAGGTTACGAAGCTAAATGTGAATGGAACCCTCCGCACCATTGATGCGGATGCGGACACAAGTCTGCTCAGCGTGTTGCGCGATCATCTTGATCTGACGGGAAGCAAGTACGGCTGCGGAGAAGGGCAGTGCGGCGCCTGTACGGTCCTGATCGATGGAAGTCCCCGCCGGTCATGCATCACGCTGGTGGGCGCCGTCGGTCAGAAACAAATCACGACGATTGAAGGCCTCGCCCAAGGTGACCGTTTGCATCCTTTGCAGGAGGCTTTTCTTGAAGAGGCAGCGATGCAATGCGCCTACTGCACGTCCGGGATGATCATGACGGCTGTTTCGCTCCTGCGCGCGAACCCGAACCCATCCGCGGCCGACATCTCGCATTCTATGGAAGGCAACATATGCCGCTGTGGAACACATCCACGGATCGTGGCCGCGATCCAAAAGGCGGCGAAGGCCCTGAATCATTCCATGAAGGAGTCCGGCCAATGAGCGGCAAGCCAAATTTCCAAATTCCGCTGGAACCCGAACGCTACGAACTTACCGCGTCGCCCGTGTACCGCTTCGAGGTTGATCGACGCGAATTCTTCAAATTCCTCGGCGCGGGCATTTTGATTGTCGGTGTTCTAAACAATGCGCACGCATTCCAGGAATCAGGTGCTGGCAAGCGGCCTGACGAATCGCTCCCCAAGGAAATCGGAGCATGGCTGCACATCGGAGAAAACGGTGCCGTGACCGTCTACACGGGCAAGGTGGAGGTCGGGCAGAACATCCGGACATCTCTCAGCCAGTGCGTCGCCGAAGAACTGCATGTCCCGGTGAGCAAAATCCAAATGGTCATGGGCGACACACAGCTTACTCCGTTCGACATGGGGACGTTCGGTAGTCGTACCACCCCCACTATGAGTCCACAACTGAGGAAAGTTGCCGCGGCCGCTCGCGATCTACTGATTGGTTTGGCGGCAACCGAGTGGCAGACTGATCGCAAGCGCCTCGTCGCCGCTGACGGCAAGGTCACGGACCCAGAGACAAAACGGTCTGTTGAATACGCAGTCCTTGCGAAGGGCCAGCGACTCACCCAAACCGTATCTGAGGAGGCCCCCCTCATTCCGGCGACCCAGTGGACGGTTCAAGGTCAATCATCACCTAAGGTCGATGGACGAGAGTTTGTCACCGGGAAGCATCGGTATCCGTCCGACCAGAAATTGCCGGAAATGCTCCACGGCAAGATTCTACGGCCAGGTTCTTTCGGAGCAACTCTTGTTTCTATTGACGCGCACGAGGCTCAACAAATTCCGGGCGTCACCGTTGTCCACGATGGCAATTTTGTCGGAGTAGTGGCTCCGACCGCGGAAATTGCCGCTCGTGCCGTCTCTGCCATTCGTACGGAGTGGAAGGCTGAACCGCAGCCCTCGAACAAAGAGCTGTTTGAGTATCTCAAGAAGAATGCGACCGAAGGCAAGGATCCGACAGGGGACGCGTCCCGCTATGAGGCAGGCTCGGTGGAGAAAGCGCTGGCTTCTGCCGATCGTCGCTTGCAACAGACTTACACCGTCTCCTACATCGCCCATGCGCCGCTCGAACCGCGCGCTGCTCTGGCGCAATGGTCGGGCGACAATTTGACTGTCTGGACGGGCACGCAACGGCCTTTCGGCGTGCGGAGTGAACTGGCCGAGGCCTTTCGGATTCCAGAGGAACGGGTCCGCGTGCTGATGCCGGATACGGGATCTGGTTACGGGGGCAAGCACACAGGCGAAGCCGCCATCGAAGCGGCGCGACTGGCACGGGCTGCGATGCGGCCGGTCAAGCTGGTGTGGACCCGCGAAGAAGAATTCACTTGGGCGTATTTCCGTCCGGCAGGAGTTATCGAAGTCAGCAGCGGTGTTCGCGACGACGGCACAATCGCGGCCTGGGAATTTCATAATTACAATTCCGGCGCGTCGGGAATCCGAACTTATTACGATATTACGAACCAGCGGATCGAATTTCATCCCGCGCGTTCTCCATTGCGACAGGGGTCGTACCGTGCGCTGGCCGCCACTGCAAATCACTTCGCCCGCGAATCCTTCATGGACGAACTGGCTCATCTGGTAAATATGGATCCGCTGGATTTTCGCCTGAAGAATTTGAAGAACGAGCGGCTGCGCGCCGTCTTTGAAGCGGCCGCGAAAAAATTCGGCTGGGGACGCGCGAAGGCCGCAGGTCGGGGTTTCGGAATGGGCGGTGGGTTCGAGAAGTCAGGAAATGTTGCGACCTGCGCCGAGGTTGCGGTCGATCAAAAATCGGGTGAAGTCAAGGTGGTGCGCGTGGTCACCGCTTTCGAGTGTGGCGCCATTGTGAACCCCGATAACCTGCGCAATCAGATTGAGGGGTCAAACATCATGGGACTGGGCGGAGCGCTTTTCGAGGCCATCGAATTCGAAAACGGGCGTGTCCTAAACGGACGGTTCTCGAGATATCGCGTCCCGCGGTTCAGTGATATACCTGTGCTCGAGACCGTCCTGCTCGATCGCAGGGACATTCCTTCGGCTGGCGCAGGCGAATGCCCAATGGTGGGTCTGGCTCCCGCTATCGGCAACGCTATTTTTGCCGCGAAGGGTGTGCGACTCCGTTCACTGCCCCTGGTTCCGAACGGGCTGCAAGCAGGCTAAACGTTTTGCCCGTCACTCGGGTGCGATCGCGCAAAGCCAGTAGAGTATTGGCTTTCATTCGGCCAGCCCTTTCTTCCGCAGGAAATCGCGCGCAACTTCTTTCACATCGTGATGCAGCCCATCGACTTCATAATTCAGCTGCTGCATTTCCTGGTCCGAAATCCTTCCCGCCAAACCCGCAAGCGCCCGCGCAACTTCGGGATGCTGCTGCAAAGCCATCTCGCGAACCACTGGCACCGCCTCGTAAGGTGGAAAATAGTGCCTGTCGTCTTCGAGGACAAAAAAATCCAAAGCGGAAATCAGCCCATCGGTCGCATTGCCCGCGGCCAGATCGATCTGATGATCGCGAAGCGCTCTCGCTAGCAACCCCAAATCCATCACGCGTGGCTGGGCTGCAAAGCGCAGACCATAGGCCGCAGCTAGACCTTTATATCCGTCAGGACGTTCCATGAATTCATAGCCGAAGCCTGCGCGCCATCCCGGAGCATATGCGGCGGCCTGCGACAGTGTTTTGATCTTCAGACGGCGTGCATCGTCGCCCCGAATCTCCATCGCAAACGTATCGTTGAATCCGAAACTCGGTCCGAGTGTCAACCCCAGGCGCTTTTCGTATTCGTTCTTCACTCGCTGGTAAACCTCAGCCCCGTTTCCTTCGGGTTTTCGCTTCAGAATCGCACTCAGAGCCGTGCCCGTATATTCCGGGTAAATGTCGATGCGCCCGGCCAACACGGCCTGATGGCAGATATACGTTCCCGCAAGATAAAAACGTCGCTCCACCTTGAGACTTGTCTGAGCTTCAATCTGCTGTGCTATGAGTTCGCCCAGAATCAAGGACTCGGTGAAGTTCTTGGAGCCAATCACAATGTGATCAGAGCGTGCCGACGAACAAGAGGACAGCAGGATCCCCACAATCACAATCAGCAAGGAGTTCCACTCTCCCAACCCGGAGCCGAGCGACTTCCCGCCAAACGGCCAAGCACGCGGTGCACGGCAACGCTGACTATGTCGATCACTCTTCATTGGTTGGTTTTCATTCCTCGTTATCGTTCTTCACCGTGGTCGCAGCCGCCGCTCAATCCATCCTAGGCTGAGATCCGCTAACAGCGCCAGAATTGCGGCGGGAACTGCCCCCGCCAGAATGAGCTGATTGTTTACCATAGCCAGGCCCCGGAAGATAAACTCTCCCAAGCCCCCCGCTCCGATAGCCGCAGCAATGGTCGCGAGCCCGACAGAGATTACAACCGCAACTCTCACCCCAGAAAGAATGACACTGACAGCCAGCGGCAACTCGACTCGGAACAAAAGCTGGCGATCGGTCAATCCCATGCCGCGACCCGCTTCGACCACCGCGGGATCAACACCGCGGATGCCCGTATAAGTGTTGCGAATCACGGGCAGCAGCGCATAGAGAGTCAAAGCCAAGATCGCCAAACGATCGACTCGTTCACCCAACCAGGGCACGGGCAGCAGGAATCCGAATAGCGCCAGACTCGGGATCGTCTGAATGATGTTCGCACCCGCTAACACTGGCTTATTCCACCTGGGCCAACGCGCAATCATAATGCCCAACGGTATGCCCACCAGCACGGCAAGCAGGGTAGAAACCCCCACCAACCAGAGATGCTCCAACGTAAGCTCCAGAACCTGTCCGCGGTTCTGCATGATGAAATAGAAGAAATTCATGACGCGTCCCCATCTGCCGCTGAGGCCGGCCCGACTCCAAAGGCTCTCACATATGCCGCCGCCCATGGGTCGTCAGAGCGCACAAAATCCTGAGGAGGAAGAACCGTGACCAGCCTCCCTGCTTCCATCAGTGCGATACGAGACCCGAGTCGCAACGCTTCGCGCAGGTCATGGGTGACAAAGACTACGGTCTTACTCATTTGTTGCTGTAGGGCGAGGAATTCTCGCTGGAGTTCGTCGCGCGTGAGTGGATCGAGCGCACTGAAGGGCTCGTCCATTAGAAGAATGGCCGGGTCGGCCGCCAGCGCCCTAGCCACGCCAACTCGCTGCCGCTGCCCGCCGGAAAGCTCTCGCGGATATCGTGAGGCCATTTGTGCTTCTAGGCCGACGATCTGCAGCAAATCCCGCACTCGTGTTCGAATCCGCTCTTCCGGCCAGCCCTCAATAGTTGGGACGAGGGCGATGTTCCTCTCCACGGTGAAATGCGGGAATAGACCTGCATCTTGAATCACATATCCGATGCTTCGGCGCAAACGAATGACATCCCCGGCCGCCAGTCCGTTCACGCGCACTTCCCCTCCGGTGGGCGACAGCAGGCGATTCACTAGCTTCAGGGCCGTCGTTTTTCCCGAGCCGCTGCGGCCGAGCAGCACCAGAGTTTGTCCGCGCCGCACCTCCAGATTCAACCCTGAAAGCACCTGCTGCCCCGTAGGCGAGGTATATGAGACGTCCCGAAACTCAATGGCGAAATCGTCAGCCGCAGTTGATTTCATGCCTTGTATTTCTCCCTGGTTGCAAGGAATTCTACAGCGCTTGGGACTAAAGTGTTCTCAGACTTGCGAACAAAACCCTAATGGGTGCGCAAAGGATCAGATTCCTTCCTAGCCATCGAGACCTGCGCAGAGCGGCAGGGCATATGGCCATCAAGGTAGCGCAAAGATGAACGAATCAAAGCTTGAGATGGCTAAAGCCGTGATCAGTCTGCCAGGCTATCTGCCGCGCAAGGTGCGATTTTACGTTTCCTGTTCCCTAAAGTGACGGGAGCGTAGCCGGTCAAGAGTTAGAGCGGCCATGCTGAGGAGCGAGCCTCACGGATTCGGAATCACCGCCGTAGTTTGATTCGAGTATGCGCTCTCCTCGGACTCGCTATTTACCGTCGTGGCAACGTAGTAGTAAGTCTGGCCGGAGATGACGGTGCTGTCGACGTATGCGGTCGTTCCGTCAAGTGAACTGTTGGTTATCGTGTAAGGGCCGCCCGACACCGTTCCGCGATAGATGTTGTAGCCGACCGCGCCACTGGCCGCATTCCATGTAAGATCCACGGTGTGTGCGGTGGCCGCCGTCCCCGTGCCGGTCATTGTTTGTGTGGCGGGAGAGTTTGAAGCGCTGCTTGAGAATGACAGCGAGGCCGAAGTGGCCCCACTCGCCTGCGGTGTGAACGTGACTGCGAAGGTTGCCGACTGACCCGCCGTAAGAGTTGCTGGCAGTGAAATTCCGGAGAGAACAAACTCACCGTTGTTGAGGCTTGCCGAATTAATCGTGACCGACGCTCCACTAGCGGTCAGGGTACCGTTCAGAGATGAATTCGCCCCCACCACCACATTGCCGAAACTCAGACTGCTTGGTGTCACCGCTAATTGTCCTGTGGCCGTACCCGTCCCAGAAAGCGCGATGTTGAGTGGCGAGTTCGATGCGTTCGACACGATCGAGAGACTCCCGCTCGCTGTCCCGGCAGCGGTCGGCTTGAAGGTTGCCGTAAACGTTACGCTTTGGTTCGCGGTGAGACTCATGGGCAGACTCAATCCGCTGATGGAGAAAACCGTTCCCGTCAGATTCGCTTGCGAGATCGTGACTGTGGAACCTCCGGTGTTGGCCACGGTCTCTGACAAACTCGTGCTGTTGCCCACCTGAACGCTGCCGAACGCAAGCGCGGTCGGATTGGCGGACAGCGCTCCCGTTGTGACGCCCGTGCCTGACAGGGGGATGCTCAAGCTGGGATTGGAGCCATTCGAGGTGACCGTCACGCTACCATTGGCAGCGCCAATCGCGCTCGGAGAGAAAACAACTGTCAACGAGGTGCTTTGGCCGGAGTTCAGTGTCACCGGCAGTGTGAGCCCGCCCAAGCTAAATCCGGTGCCGCTCGCGGTAACAGCCGAGATCGTAAGACTCGATCCACCGCTATTGGTCAAAGTCTCGGACAAGCTTGAATTGCTGCCGTCCTGCACATTGCCAAAACCAACACTGGTTGGATTTGCCGTCAGATCCCCCTGCGTCACGCCCGTCCCCGAGAGTGGAATGCTCAAGTTGGGACTCGAGCCATCGGA
>DATFZT010000013.1:0-23590 GCA_035314185.1 Terriglobales bacterium | reverse complement strand
TTTGAAGTTGTCCCGGATTTCAGTTTCAGTGGGACACCGACGATTACGACAGTCAATGCTGGCGAGCCTGCAAACTTCTCCCTGACGCTGACGCCCTTGAATGGGTTTAATCAGGAAATCTCGCTTACGTGCTCCGGAGCGCCTCTTAATTCGACTTGCTCAATATCCCCTTCGACGCTGACGTTGGATGGCACTAATGTTGGCAACGCTACGGCAACCATTTCAACTACTCGGTCAGCAAACATGTTGGGATCAGGTGTGGGTGGGAGTGTCTTCAGGCATGGCAGTTGGACCTTCGCGCTCGGGGCCTTCGTTGCGTTACTTAGTATGTGTTTTGCAGGTCCCGTCCCCAACCCGCACTCACGGACGAGAATCATCTCAGTCGTCATGCTTCTCGCACTAGGCTGCGTAGTCTTGATTTCTTGCGGTGGAGGGGGATCAAACGGCGGCGGCGGAGGCACACCTCCTGGAACCTATGCGATCACCGTTAAAGCCACAGGTGGCAACTTCGATCACAGCGCAAAGTTCACGCTGTACGTTAACTAGATCGCTGCAGGATCGACATTGGCCGGTTGCGAGGCTGCAATCCGTTTGCGATCCGTTTGCTGGTTTACCACTGCTTTTCACGTACCTTCGTGCCATCCGTGGTCCTGCATGTTGTTGAATTTGCGTTTTCAGGCGGATTCGACTCACACACGCTTCCGCCAAGACAAAGGACTTGACCAGCATCCCGTGCCGCTTCCGTACCGTTGAGGGCTAAACGTGCCACTTTCCCCACACGCTTCGGCCATTCCGACGAATATTCGTGTGCCGCACCAGCTTTTGCTGTATGGCAATCCGCGATCCCACGGCGTCAAGCCATGAGCGGTACATGTGCCTCATGCTGTGCGTGCTGACGTGCGCGATAGTCTCGACCTCTCTGTTTCCCCATGGTGGCGACGGCGCCTGCCATGCCGCAGGATTGGAGCTACGGCAGCCCTCTGGGCGGCGCGAGCATCGTCAGCGCCTGCATTTCACTAGCGAGTTTCCCGCAGCCTGACCCCGTGGGAATCCGCGCCCCGGATTTTTCTTCGTAGAGGAATGTGAGAAAAGCCGGATCAGATGCTCACGCCCTGCGGCGGATCGGGCGTAATCAGAGTTCCGTTGGCCCGTCGCGCGACCAATCTGCCACCCTTGAGCAACATATATCGGTTGTCGCGCCAGAGGCATCTTTTCGACATGTAACTGGCGCACCAGATGATAAAGCCGTGGAGGTCCCTGATGGGATACGCCAGGAATGCACGGCGTGCGACGGGATCGCCGGCGCCCCACCAGCCTACGATCCAACACTGCGCCATCCGGTTGATCAACGCGGCCGCGAATAAGCTCCAGCCGAGAATTGGATGGCCCAACAGCACCGCGGCGATCAGGCCGAGGATGCCGTAGGGCACCGCAAAAGTGAGTCCCGTTCCAAGGTGGCCTTTTGGCCGCGAGTAGCGCGTTCCCATCGCCCAGCGGAGTTGCCGTTCCCACATTCGCCGGAATGACATCTTGGGCGACACGTGATCCACGACATCGCTCGACAACACAACCTCGAAGCCCGCTCTGTGAATGAAGTTGCCGACGACGAAATCGTTCGAGAGGTACTCGCGGACTGCTTCGTAGCCTCCAATGCGCGCGATAGAGTCTTTTCGCAGCGCGATTGTCGGTCCCAGACCGAATTTGGTACCTTCCAGCAGATTGACGATCACGACACCGGCGGTAAATTCGACCGACTGCCCGATGGCGTCCAGGTCCGCCCAAACGCCTCCGGCGCTCTTCCCGCGGAAGGCGCAGGTCACTGCCCCAACGTTGGGATCGAGCAGCGGCGGCACGACTGTTCGCAAGTAATTTGTTCCGACCTCTACGTCGCTATCGCTCGTAACCAGGATGTCATGCGTCGCGATGGCCGTTAGACGGTAAAAACAATAGTTGGGTGCGTTCGGCCAAGGTGGTTGGCCTGTGACTAGAATTCGCGTGGGAATGTTCGGGTAACGCACGCAGATCTCCTGGATCACCGGAATAGCAGGGTCGTCCGGTTCGTCTGCGGCAAACAGGATTTCGTAGTGCGGATAGTCCTGGCGGAAAAAACTCTCCAGATTCTCCTTAAGCCGCGATTCATTCCGATGCACAGGTTTCAGAACGGACACCGGTGGCAACTGCGCGGCGAACTTTTCGTAGGTCTTCTGGTCGCGGATGCGGTAACGCCGGAATTTTATAGATCCCAAGACCGACAGAAAAAATACGATCGTCGATGTGAGAGTTCCGATCACCGCGATCGCTAACAGCACATATTCAATAATCAAAGAATGCACTCCTTGGACAGAGGCAAGGCCGGAGAAACTGCCTCGCTCGGAGTCACACTGAACGTATTTCTGACCGTGAACGCAGCCATAACATAACAGGGGTGAAGATGACTCCGCGAGAAGCGCTTCGTTTCTCAGCGGTTTTCGCGCGCCGGGCCCGCACTCTTTGCCTACCGGCGCGTGGATAGAAAAGCCCGCCTGAGTCTAATGCTGAAGGGGCGCGTTCTGCAACCTCGCGCTCGACTACCTTGGCTTCGACGATGTGTCGGGCCAGGCGCCGAGGCGCTCTACGAAGGCCAGTCTGGCAGCCTTGGCGCCCTCCATCCTTTTGATGGAATTTAATGGGGTTGCTGCAGCGTGCTGTTGTGGAGACGCTCCTGAAGGCTCGCTAGCAACGTTGCGATAGAATATTTCCGATGAATTCCGGTATCGCGCCCGATCTCCCCCCTTTGACAACTGAAGATGCAAGTCCTCCAGCAGCGGATGGCCCAGTTCGCTCTCGCTTGAACTGGCGTGTTTCGGTCGCATTACTGGTCGGGCTTTGGGCGGTCATTTATATGGTCGGCTTGTCGTGGCCCGCGTTGCTCGACGATGTCGACACCGTGCACGCCGAGGCGGCGCGCGAAATGTCACAGCGCCACGACTGGGTAACTCTCTACACTGACGGACTGCGCTACCTGGAGAAGGCTCCCCTGATGTACTGGAGCCTGGGGGTCAGCTACAAGATCTTCGGAATCAGCAATTGGAGCACGCGCTTACCCTTGATGCTCGCGGTGCTGGCATTGACCCTTGCGGTCTATGGCCTGGGGCGGCACGTGTACGGCGAATCGGGCGGCCTTTATGCCGGGATCGCGCTGGTCACATCCCTTGGCCTTTTTCTCTTCACGCGCTTCCTGATTCCTGAGGTGATGGTCACATTGTGGCTTACGCTGGGATACTACTTTTTCTTCCGCGCATTGGAAGAGGAACAACCCGGGCGCCTTGTGTGCTGGGGATTTGCTGCAGTAAGCGCGCTCAACGTTCTCACCAAAGGTTTGATCGGACTGGTTTTTCCCATAGGAGCAATCGGGCTCTTTCTGCTGCTAACGGGGAATCTTCGCAAGTTGCGGAAATTGCATTTGCTCTCCAGCACGCTGGTGTTTTTCGCGATCGCTGCTCCGTGGCATGTGCTGGCAGCACTGCGCAATCCACCACAAGGCGAGGCCCGCGGCTTTCTGTGGGTCTACTTTATCAATGAGCACGTCATGCGATTCCTCGGGAAGCGTGTGCCTCCGGGATACGACACAGTTCCGCTCGCGATCTTTTGGGGACTGTTGCTGGTGTGGCTTGTGCCTTGGAGCGCATTCCTGCCGCAAGCTCTTCGTGATGTGCCGGTGCGCTGGCGTCAAATCCGCAGCTTGCCTGATCCTAAATCCAATCGAAGGCAATCGGCCAACTTTCTATTTCTGTTGTGGGCGCTCGTCATCCTGGGCTTTTTCAGCTTCTCAACCCGGCAGGAGTACTACACCATACCCGCCTTGCCGGCCATCGCGCTTCTCGTTGGCGGCTGGCTCGAACGCGAATCCTCGCCGGCCGCGAGCGAGTCCGATCGCCGCGCAGGAAGAATCTCGTCCAGCATCATGTTCGCCGTGGGTGTGGTGGGGTTTGTGGTCGGAATGTATTTACTATCCGTCTCTCACCGACCTCCTAGCGGAGCCGAACTCGCAGACCTGCTCAAGAAAAATCCCGAAGACTACAACTTCTCCCTGGGTCACGTGCTCGATCTGACGCCGAGAGCTCTGGGGGCATTTCGCGGATCTCTTCTCGGAGTCTCTCTCGCGCTCCTGCTTGGCACGGGATTGAACCATTTCCTGCGACGGAAAGGGCGCCCCTGGCTCGGCAATATTGCTCTGGTGGCGATGATGGTTGTTCTCCTGGCCTGTATCCATTCCTCCTTCGCAACGTTTTCGCCAATTCTTTCTTCATACGATCTTGCGGAAGCGATTCGGAAAGAGTTTCAGCCGGGAGATGTGATTGTGATCGATGGCCAGTACCACGAGGCATCCACGCTGAATTTTTACACCGGCGTTCCGGTGCATGTTCTACACGAGCCCAGCGGCAATCTCTGGTTCGGCGCGAAGTTTCCCGATGCGCCGCACATCTTCGAAACGCAGCAATCGCTGGCCGCGATGTGGAACGGTCCGGGACGCGTTTTTCTGTGGAGCGATCAAGAGAGCCCTAAAGAAATGTCGGGGCTGAAGGCTTTTCAGTTGGCGCGGAGTGGAGGCAAATTCGTTTTCACAAACCGCCAACGATAAGAGAGCTCCACCGGAATTCGAACGCTTCTCCGGATTGCACCCGCCTGTCATTCGCTCGCGGCTGCTTGGGCTCTTACAATAGAAATCTCATGACGCGCTGGAAGCTGCGGCAGCGCCGACATCAGACGGCGCGTGTAAGGGTGGACGGGCGCGCTGAAGATCTGTTCGGTCGTGCCGCACTCGACGATCTCGCCTTCGTGCAGGATGGCGATACGCTGGCAAATGCCGGCGACTGAAGGCAGATCGTGCGAGATGTAGAGGATCGACATGCCTATCTCGCGATTCAGCCGCGCGAACAATTCCAGAATTTCGGATTGCGTGATCACGTCGAGCGCGCTGGTCGCTTCATCTGCGATCAGAAGCGCAGGACGGTGCATGATGGCCATCGCGATCAGCACGCGCTGCGCCTGGCCGACGCTGAGTTGGGAGGCCCGCTTATTCAGGAAGTCTCGGTCATTTTCAGCGCTCGGCAGGCTGACGCTTTGCAACGCGGACTGGATCGCCCGATCGCAGTCTTCCGCTGCAGTCGCGCCACCGCTATGCGCGCGCCATGCCTCCCGTAGTTGGGTGCGGATTCGGAGCGCGGGATTGAGCGAGGCTAGCGGACTCTGCAGCACGAGGCTCAGTGAGCGTCCGCGCAAGCTGCGCAATTCCCCTTCGCGCATGGCCAGCATATCGGCGCCCTCGAAGAAAATGTTGCCTTCTACGATGGCGCGCTGGCGGCCGAGTAACCCGAGGATGGCCAGCGCGAGCGTGCTCTTGCCTGAGCCGCTTTGGCCGACCAATCCGACTACTTCGCCGCGCGCGATCTCAAGCGAGATTCCGCGGAGCACCGGAGCTTTCCCGGGATAGCACACGGTCACCTGCGCTGAGAGCAGGTTTCGGGAGGCATCCGGCATTTTAGTTGACATAGATATCAACCGGGTTATCGGCTCGCTCGCGTGCTTGCGTTCAGCGTGAGGCGCTCGGCGTTCCAGAACGTCTGCGGGCTAAGGATTCCTGGGTTTGCTCCTTCCACCGCACTGGAGACGGCGGACAGCGCATTCTGATTGACCAGATAAATGAACGGCGCCTGTTCGGCGACGATTTCCTGTACTCGATCGAAGCTTCCTTTGCGCTGCTTCGGGTCGGCAGCGGAAGATTGTGCGCGCATCAACCGGTCAATCTCAGCTTCCCATGCGGTTTCCGGGGATTTCTGTTGGGGGTTCCAGGCGTGATTTTCGGCCGAGCTTAGCCAGATGTTCATCTGTCCGTTCGGATCGAGGTCGACATTGCGGAAGCCGAGCATCGCGGCTTCGTAATTGAATTTCTGCGAAATGCGCTCGATGAGCGAGGGAAAGTCGAGCGTCACCACGTTGACCTTGATGCCCAGCTTAGTGAGATCCTCTTGCACCATCACGGCCATACGCTCTCTGGGCTTGCTGCCCGCGTTGGTGACGATGGAAAACTCCACCGGGTTGCCACTCTTATCGAATAAGGCCCCGTTTTGCAGGTGGAAGCCATCGGCTTGCAGGCGTTGGAGTGCGGCGTCAGGACGGTACGGTTCGGCTTTGAGGTTGCTGTTGAACCAGAATTTGTTGGCCGGCGAAACCGGGCCGACGGCGGGCTGGGCGTGACCATTGAAGACCACGCGACTCAGATCGTCGCGGTTGATGGCTTGAGAAATCGCGAGCCGGAAATTGGCGGAGCGGAACCAGGCACGCTTGTACTCGGGGATGGGCGCGGTCGCTACCTGGTTGAACCACATGAAATCGGAATCGAGTGAAGCTCCGGCATCGTGTGCGAGCCCCGGCGAAGTGGCGGCCAGACGGTCGAAGTAATCGCTGTCGATGACGTTGATCAGGTCAAGTTCACCGCGCTTGAAGCGCAGCATTTCCACGTCGCGATTCGATTGAATGTCGAGCCGGATGGAATCGAGATAGGGCAGGCGGCGCCCCTGGGAATCTTTTTTCCAGTAGTTGGGATTGCGGCGCAGGAGCACGCTCGATCCGGCTTTGTATTCCGCAACCATAAATGGCCCGAGCACGGCCGCTTCCTTCTTTGGATTTGGAGAATGCGCGGACATGATCGCAACCTGATCGAAAAGGCGATCGAGTCCAGCAATCGGTGCGGGAAAGGTGATGGAAATCTGGTCCGGCGCAATGATCTTGGTGCTGACCGCGCCGCTGCCGGAGCGGAACGCGTCTCCGGTCGAGGAGTGAAGTGAGGGATCCATGAGCCGTTGCATGGTGAAAGCAACGTCCTCGGAGGAAAACGGGGTACCGTCGGAGAATGTAATGCTGGGGCGGAGTTTGAAGGTGATCTGTTTGCCGTCTTGCGATAGTTTCCACGACTCGGCCAGTTCGGGTTCGAGTTCTTGCGTGTGGCGATTGACTCGCACCAGCACACCACCGGTCAGATAGCGGATCGAGAGGGAAGAATCGTCGTCGACCAGGAGCGGATCGAAAGTCTTCGGCTCGGAGCGCAGGCAGAAGCGCAGCTCACCGCCATTTTGCGCGAAGGCTGAGCCTGAGATCACAGCCAGAGAGAGGAAAGCGCAATAGAGAAGAAGTCGTAGAAATGCACGGCGACCAGTCATCGTCATGCTCATGCAGGTACCTCCTCGCTCGACAAGAGCGTTTGAAACGACGTCAAGACAACGATCAGCAGCAGTAACGGAACCAGCCGCCACGGTTCTTCGCGGAACGAAATCAAGCCTTCCAGTTCACGCAGAAGACTTCCCCAGGAAGGCAGCGGTTCGGCAACGCCCAATCCGAGGATGCCGAGGTTGGCCTCGCTCAGAATAAAAACCGGAATCGATATCCAGAATTGCGCGTAGAGGACCGGCTTCAGGTTGGGCAGAACATGGATCAGAAAGAGTCGTGGGCCGTGCAGGCCTGAGGCGCGCGCCTGCAAGACAAAATCGGAGTTACGCAAAGCATCGGCACTGGTCGAAAGCACGCGCGCCGAGGCGGCCCAACCGAGCAGTCCGAGGATGAGAAACGTAATCAGAACCGAGACCAGCGGAGAAACATTCAATGGCAAGAGCGCTCGAACCGTGATCAGCAGGAATAGCCAGGGCAGCGAAAGGAACAGGTCAGTGAAGCCTCGCGCGAGTCGCAGCCAGATTCCGCCCAAGTATCCTGCGAGTCCGCCGACCAGCGCGGCCAACACAGTAGAGACCAGAGCCGCTGCGGGAGCGAGCAGAAGCGAGATGCGCGTTCCGTAAAGCACACGCGCGAAACGATCGCGGCCGATTTCGTCGGTGCCGAGCAGGTGCTGACGAGAAGGGGGCGCATTGGGGGCTTCGCGAAATTGCCTGGCGTATCCGGCAGGGGCCAGCCAATTGGCGGCGAGCGACACCGCGCACACGGAGACCACCACGACACACGCCAGCTTGCGGGCCAGGTTCATGCAGCGTTCCTACTCCCTTTATGCGTCGTGGGGGCTCAGCATGTAGATCATTACATCGGCCCCCGAGTTTGCCAGCAAGGTTACCAGCGTAACCAGCACGGTGAGGTTCACCAGCAAGGGAAGATCTCTCGAAAGCGCCGCCTGCCAGGCCAGTTGGCCAATTCCAGGTAGCCCGCATAGGGATTCGACGGGAATGCTGGCGCCCAGCGCGATGCTGACAGTGATGCCGGCGAGTGCGATCATCTGCGGACCGGCGACGGGAAGCACATGGCAGCCCAGGATGCGAGCTTCGCCGAGTCCCCGGGCTCGGGCGGCGGTGATGTGCGTCAAAGCGTAGGCCTTGGCGAGCAGGTTGCGCGAATAACGGTAGATCTTGGGGAACACGATCAGGGCGATGGCAAGATATCCGGGAGCATTAAGTATTACCGAAAGCAAGGCCAGTACCGCCGCGGGAATACAGAGGAAGGCGCCGCTGACGGAAATCCCCAGAATTTCAAAAGCCGGGGCACGCCAGAGGCAGGCGGTGAAGGCAAGAGTCGAGGCCAGAAGCCACGCCAGCAAAAGGCCAACGCCAGCCACGCGCACGGTGACGGGCCAGCGCTCGCGCAGAAGACTCTGCACGGGTTGGCCGAGGGCGTGAGAAGTGCCAAGATCGCCGTGGATCGCGCCGCGGAGGTAGCCGGTGTAAAAGCTGAGAATGTTGTGTTCCCCGGCGCGCGACTGCCGCAAGGCGTGCACACTTTCTGCATTCAGGGCGGGATCGAGTTCGCGTTCGTCGGCATCGAAGCCGGGAGCGAGGCGCACCAGAGTGGCCGAAAGCAGTCCGCCCAGCAAGACGAGCGCGACGATGGCCCCAAGGTGCCGTGCGATTTTCCAGAGGAGCATTTTCCACGGCAGCATTTCTCGGATGGTAGTTCAGTATCTGGAGAATCAAATACTTACCGAGGTAACTGCAGATGTAGAAAGTAGCAGTAGACAGCGCGCGAGATAAAAAGCCCACGCCAGGTGCAACTCTCGATAAACGTATGACGTGGTTACTTTAGTGTGCGGGTCAGTACTGAACCATCCCACGAATTGAGTGGGGTTGTGGCAGCATCATGGAGAAGGGCGCGTATTTGTAATTGCCCGTAGTCGACAGCTGAAGTTTGTGGATACGCCGGTCGAAACGTAACAGTCACACTCCCCTTTAGCCAACGACAGAGAAATGCCCATTTCATCGAAGACTCCGCCAGCGGAGAGAGCGCAGAAATCCGTAACTAGGAGCCGGGCTTGCGATAGCTCCTCCCGGGCGGGCGACGCCGGTCTTGCACACGCTCTTCAGCCGGGCATTCTGGACCAGTTGCAGGATGCGGTCTTTACCGCTGACCTGCATGGAATCATCACCAGCTGCAACCAGGGTGTAACCCGATACGGCTTTGCGCCCAAGGAACTAGTTGGCCGGCAAATCGCCGACTTCTATGGCATTGGCATTGACCAGCAGGCGTTTCTCAGCGGGGCGATTGCTTCGGTTCTCGATAAAGGACGGCTCGAGGGTGAACTGCACTGCCGCACCAAGTCCGGCCAGAGCGTCAATGTTCATCTTTGTTTGACACTGCTCCGCGATTCAAAAGCAGCGCCTGCAGCCATTTTGGGTTTCTCGATTGCGATCAGCGAAAAGAAGCTTCTGGAAAGTTTGCCTTCGCCGACGCAAGCCGCAGCCGCTGCGGTCCCTTTGGCGCGGCGTGAAATCGGCGGCACACAATTTCTGATTGCCAGCCCGATCATGCATAAGTTCATGGGCATGGTTGACCGTGTGGCTGGACACACCGAGACCGTGCTCGTGACTGGCGAAACTGGCACCGGCAAGGAGTTGGTTGCGCGAACTATCCACGATTCCTCGCATCGGCACAAACATGCATTGGTAGATATCAACTGCGCCGCTCTGCCTGAACATCTGGTGGAGAGTGAACTGTTCGGCTACGAGAAGGGAGCTTTCAGCGGCGCCGATTCCTCGAAGCCCGGTTTGTTTGAGCTGGCTGACAAGAGCACGATTTTTCTTGACGAAATTGGCGAACTACAGCCGCAAGTCCAGGTGAAACTGCTGCGCGTTCTGGACGGCGCGCCGTATTACCGTTTGGGCGGAAATCGAAAAATCACGGTCGACGTGCGGGTGGTCGTTGCCACCAACCAGGACCTTGAGCTGGCGGTGAAAGAAGGGCGTTTCCGCAAAGATCTTTTCCACCGCCTGAGCCAGTTCCATTTGCGCGTTCCGCCCTTGCGTGAGCGTTCCGAGGATATTGCCGCACTGGCCCGTCATTTCCTGTCGCTGAAAGCGGCGAGTAAAGTCTTTACTGGAGACGCGCTGGCTGCCCTGCAAGCTCATCCTTGGCCGGGCAACATTCGCGAACTGAGGAACCTGGTCGCAAAACTCGCGATGGCCACGGAGGGCCGTCAGATCACAGGCGCCGAAGTTACGGCGGGGTTGTGTGCCGAACCGGCTGCAATGCAAGCCAGCGGCGCGGTGCCTCTCGGTAACCTTGAAAACATGGAAGAGCAGATGATCATTCGAGCTCTCGAGCAAAGCGGCGGGCATCGCGCCCAGGCTGCCGACCAGCTCGGAATTTCCCGCCGTACGCTTAGCCGGAAACTGCGCGAGTACGACATCCAGGTACCCTCGGGCGATGGCTCGGCAAAGCTTGGTATCATCATTGGGGACCAGCAAAAGTTCTTCCGCGCAAAAGTCAACCTGTCGGTAACCTTGAGGAACGCGCACGGCAAGGAATTGCAGGTGCAGGCGCTCAACCTCAGCACGGGAGGCATGGGGCTCGATGTGGTAAGCGATGCGACCGGTTTTGCCGGATTAGTGGACGTCAGTTTTCTATTGCCAGAGAGCGAGACCGTGATCCAGGCAAAAGGCCGGCTGGTATGGTCCGACGCTGGAGGCAGGGCTGGCTTACGATTTGTTGTGGTCGAACCCGCCTTGTTCGAGCAACTGCAACACTGGACGAATCGGAAAATGAAGGACGAAGGGTGGGAGATTCCCTCTTGAGCTCGCTGGAGCAAGGGCGGAAACGGTCCCGGAAAATCACCGGCCGCGTTACGGAAGTTTACCTCTAAGTACCCGAGTCCTTTCCTGTCGTTGCAGTGCCTGTTATCAATGGATTTATCAATATCCCCCTGCTTTTGCGCTTGGGAATTGCAGCCCGTCCCCGGGGAGGAGCGCGTCCGAGATGACAACTCGCCCTCAATCCTGGAGGGACATAAGCGCAGCCCCGCGCTTTTTTATTGCCGTGGTCGTGATCTGCGGGACGACCGTCCTGACCTATTCGGTGTTGCACGGCCGGAGCCAGAATCCGCTCAAATTTTTCTGTTATCTGGTAATCGCGTTAGCGGCGTCGCGGCTCAAGGTGAAGCTTCCCGGCATTACCGGGACGATGTCGGTGAACTTTCTATTTCTGCTGCTGGGCGTGCTGGAACTGAGTTTGTCGGAGACCATGGCCCTCGGCTGCGCGGCGGTGGCCGTGCAGTGCTTCGACCGAAAGCGTCCGAATCCGATTCAAGTCGCCTTCAACGTCTGCTCGACCGCGCTGGCTGCCACAGTGACCTTCGCCTCGTATCACTACGCGTCGTCGCATCGCGCGATTGGTAGACCCTTGGCATTGCTGTTTCTGGCGGCGTGCGTTTACTTCCTGGCCAACACGCTACCGGTGGCAACCGTCATCTCATTGACGGAGCGACACTCGATGCGAAAGATCTGGTCGGAGTGCTACTTCTGGAGCTTCCCGTACTACCTGGTGGGCGCGGGCGTGGTCGGCATGATGAGTTGGTTGCGCGGCTTTACCGACTGGCAAACATCGTTGTTGACCCTTCCCGTGGTTTATCTCGTTTACCGTTCCTACCGGCTTTACCTGGGCAAACTGGAAGACGAGAAGAGACACGTGGAAGAGATGGCGGACCTGCATATGCGCACCATCGAGGCCCTGGCGCTGGCCATCGAGGCCAAGGATCAGACGACCCACGACCACTTGCAGAGAGTTCGCGTCTACGCGGTCGAAGTGGCAAAAGAACTCAAGATTGACCAGGAAGGAATGGATGCGCTGCAGGCCGCAGCCTTGCTGCATGACATCGGCAAGCTGGCAATTCCGGAGCACATCATCTCGAAACCGGGACGCCTGACGCCGGAAGAGTTCGAGAAGATGAAGATTCATCCGCTGGTGGGCGCGGAAATTCTGGAGCGGGTGCACTTTCCCTACCCGGTCGTGCCTATCGTACGGGCGCACCACGAAAAGTTCGATGGGACGGGTTATCCGCTGGGGTTGCGCGGGACACAAATACCGATCGGCGCGCGCATTCTGGCGGCGGTGGATTTTCTGGACGCACTGGCCTCGGATCGGCAATATCGGCGGGCGCTGCCGCTGCAGGAAGCGATGGCACGGCTGGCGGATGAATCAGGGAAGGCCTTCGATCCGCAAGTGGTCAACGTGCTGCTACGAAAATACGTGCGTCTGGAGCAACTGGTCCACCAGCGCACCGACAGCCTGGGCAAACACAAGTTGTCAACGGAAATCAAAGATCGCGACGAAGACACGAAGACTGAGCCGACCATTAAGCCGGCCGCCGGGTTCGAGGCGCAAGGACGGCGGCAGCTGCCCGAGAGGAGTTTCCTCGATTCGATTGCGGCGGCGCGCCAGGAAGCTCAGACTCTTTTCGAACTTAGCCAGGATCTGGGGGCTTCGCTCAGTCTGGACGAAACGCTCTCGGTGTTTGCGGTAAAACTGCGCCGGTCGATGCCCTACGATGCGATTGCGATCTACGTGCGTCACGGTGATGAGCTGGTGCCCGAGTATGTGAATGGCGACAACTTCCGGCTGTTTGCATCGCTGCGCATTCCGATGGGGCAAGGGCTCTCGGGGTGGGTAGCGCAAAACCTGAAGCCGATTCTGAATGGCAATCCATCGGTGGAGCCCGGGTATCTGAACGATACGTCAAAGTACAGCACGCTGAATTCAGCGCTGGCCGTGCCGCTCGAGGGCTTGCAGGGCGTGGTCGGCGTGGTCGCCTTGTACCATGCGGAAAAAGATTTCTTCACCTCCGACCACATGCGCATTTTGCTGGCGGTAAGTTCGAAGATGGCGCTGGCCATCGAGAACGCGATGAAGTACGAGCAGGCGGAGAGTTCAGCGGTCACCGATTACCTGACGGGTCTTCCCAATGCGCGCTCGCTGTTCCTGCAACTCGACCGGGAACTGGCGCGCTGCAAACGCGAGGGCAACACGCTGACCGTGATGGTCGCCGACCTGGACCGATTCAAGCAGATCAACGACCGCTTTGGACACCTCGAAGGTAACCGTGTGCTGCGGTTGTTTGCGGTCTCGCTCAAGGAAACCAGCCGTAAGTACGACTATGTCGCGCGCATGGGCGGCGACGAGTTCGTAGTCATCGCTCCGGGACTTACGCCGGAAGCGACCGCGCGCAAGGCGGAACAGATGCGCGAACTGGCCCAACAAGCCGGGAAAGACGTGTGCACCGAAGATATTCTTTCGCTGAGCGTGGGCAATGCCGTGTTTCCCGAAGATGGGACGGACGCGGAAAAGATTCTCTCGGAAGCCGACAAACGGATGTATCTGCAGAAGCAGAGTCAGGCGACGCAGAAAAACCGGCGTCTGTATCCGCGGGTGCGGGGCCGGCTGACCACGGAAATTTCGGGGAGCGGTGAAAAACTAGCGATGCTGGGCATCGTCACCAACCTGAGCCTGGGTGGTTGCTATGTGGAAACCAGCGGCCTATTGTTGCCCGGGTCGCAGCTGAAACTCACCTTCTCGCACGAACACACGAACGTCTCGATTTTGAGCGAGGTGGTTCGCATGGATATGGGAATGGGTGCGGCGTTGCGGTTCAATGAAGCGACGCACGAAGTCCGAGCCGCCTTGCAGCGCATCCTGGAGCAGTTGGCCAGCGCGGAAGCGGTGGTTGACTTAAAACGTAGCCAAGCAGCGGCCGGGCACATCTAGGTGCCGCATTTTGACGGAGCCCGCCAGGGCTGGAATGGGCCACTTTGTCCCAAACCGCGTTGCCTCCCACGCCCTTTGTTTATTTCCAATGAGTTGCGAGCCTTCATAACACCATGACCCACCTCGTTGGGCCAAGTTGTCCCGTCGCACCCGATGGTTGCCGCATGGTAACTCGTTGTAAAAAAGCTACTTACCATCCCGGCGTTGGCCTCGCAATTGCCCATTAGAGGCTGGGCACCTAGGGCGTAATCTATCCGTCCCCGGGAAAAAGCCTCGAGAACAACTCTCATGAAGATTGACTTTAAATCGCGGATCACAAACGGGCGCAAATGCCGTCCGTTCAATTCCCCGCTGTTTAGCGCTGCTTGGGGCCGGGCACTCGGATTGGCTGTGCTGATGCTTTCAGCCGTACCGTCCTTCGCAGGCGCCAAGCCAGTTCTGAACAACGACGCACCCACCGCCAAATTTTCCGCAGATCTCCACCAACGAGTGGACGCGAACGGGATGGTGACGGTCATCGTTCAACATCGCCTGATGCCCTCTAACACGCACTTGAAAGGCATGCAGGGCCGTGGCGCGACCATCAAGTCGAAGTTTCACACCATTCGTGCGGTGACCATGCGCGTGCCTATCAGTATGCTGGCGGAATTGGCGAACGATCCCAACGTCGCCTACATCACGCCGGACCGTACGCAAAAAATGACTGCCAATCCTACGACCGAAGAGTTCGCGACCGCAGTCGAAGCGGATATCGCGGCGTCGCAGTATGCGTTCGATGGCACGGGCGTCGGCGTGGCCCTGATTGACAGCGGCATCGCGGTTCATCCCGATCTGAATAATGCCAGCGGCGTCAGCCGCGTGGTTTACAGCCAGAGCTTTGTGGCTGGCGACTCCACCACTTCCGACGCGTACGGGCACGGCACGCACGTGGCCGGCCTGATCGGTGGCACGGGTGCCAACTCCGGTACAGCCAATGGCTATTCGGCGACGTATGCCGGCATGGCCCCCAATGTCAATTTCATCAATCTGCGCGTGCTGGACCAGAACGGATCCGGCACGGACAGCCAGGTGATCGCCGCCATTGAGCAAGCGATCGCGCTGCAGAGTACTTACAATATCCGCGTTATCAACATGTCATTGGGACGCCCGGTGTTCGAGAGCTACACCCTCGATCCAGTTGACCAGGCAGTAGAAGCCGCCTGGAAGGCCGGCATCGTAGTGGTGGCGGCTGCGGGCAACAGCGGGCGCTCGGGGGCAGCCAACGGCTTCGCCACCATCGGGGTTCCGGCCAACGATCCGGCCGTGATTACGGTAGGAGCGACCATGACCATGTTAACGCCGACACGGGTCGACGACCAGATTGCCAGCTACAGTTCGAAAGGTCCGACGGTGCTCGATCATATTGTGAAACCTGACCTGGTTGCGCCGGGAAACCGGCAGGTCTCCTTGCGGGTTGTAGGCAGCACGCTCGACACAACCTATCCGCAATATGAAATTGCCCCGACCAGCGGAACCGCTATGTACTATGAATTGAGCGGCACCAGCATGGCGACGCCGGTGGTGACCGGCGCGGTGGCGCTCATGTTGCAGCAGAACCCCGCGTTGACTCCCGATCAAGTGAAAGCGCGCTTGATGAAGACAGCCTGGAAGAACGTCGGGCAATTCACATCGTCACACGACTTCTTCGGAAACATCTACAACAACGAGTACGACCTCTTCACCTATGGAGCGGGGTATCTGGATATCGACGCCGCGCTTGCCAACACGGACCTGGCGACGGGAGTAGCTCTTTCCCAGACCGCGGTCCTTAACGCTAACGGTAGTGTCACCATAACGAATACTGCTCTCGACTCAATTTTCGCCGGCAGCAGCGTTGTTTGGGGTGCCAAATCAGTGGTCTGGGGAAATTCAGTGGTTTGGGGTGCTCGCTCGCTTTCCGCCGATTCGGTAGTGTGGGGCGCCGCCAGCGTGGTCTGGGGAGCGACCTCCGACGCCGGTTACAGCGTGGTGTGGGGCGCAACTTCTTCCGTCCAAAGTGCGACCACGGCACTTAGCGACGGCGATCCAGGAGACGACTAGACAACCGACTGCAACCATATTCGGAGACTGCCATGACAAATACATTACCAATTAAAGCCAAAGTCATGATCGGAATCGTGGCCGTTGCGAGTCTGTGCGCCTTGTCGTTCGGCGTAGCCAGATGGCAAACGCAAGCCTGGCCACAGTTGGTGCTCCTCTTAGCGGCGGCCGCACTGAGCTCGCGCTTCAAGGTGAAGCTGCCGGGGATGACGAGCTCGATGTCGGGAAATCTGCCCGTCATTCTTCTGGGAGTCACGCAACTGGGATTGATCGCTAGCCTGCTCGTAGCCGTAACGGCGGCAATCGCGCAATCCTATTCCGGCGGGAATAAAACCAAACCGATCCAATTTGTATTTAACGCATGCACACTGCTGAACGCTTCCGGACTCGCTTACCTGGCATACCACAGCCAGATATTCTCCGGCCACGCGACAGCACACACGATGCCTCTGCTAATGGCCGCCGTCATCTACTTCCTGGCGAATACGGCCCCGGTGGCCAGCATCATCGGTCTAACGGAAGGCGGCAATCCTTTTGCCATATGGCACAAGGTCTTTCTGTGGTCGTTCCCGAACTACGTAATCGGTGCGGGATTGACTGCGATCGCTTCCGCCTTCAGCACGATCAACGGACTGGCAACGATGGCACTTCTGCTGGCAGTGCTGTTCGCCGTTTACCAATCGTACAAGATGTATGTGGGACGCACCGACCAGACACAGCCAAGAGCTATGTCCATGTCCATGGCTTCCGGTCGATAACCCTCCAAACACTGTTTCCCGCGCGCAGCCCTCGGGCTGCGCGTTTTTTTGGTTATCCACCGTGGTTGTCATCGGTTCACCGCCGCGGCCGCGCCGTTGTTAAAGGTACCGCCCTCAGTGCAGGCCTTCAGCCATAACCCAAGAAAATCGAGGAGTTCGTCGGGAGGCTTCAGCCACATTTGTGCCGCCGTCTCCCGCCAAGTGGAGCGAACCAGCACGCTGATGCCGCGGCCTTGCATCGCGCGGAAAGCGGACTCGTCGGTGTCGTTGTCGCCTAGATAAGCGACTGGTGTGGCGCGACCGGTTTCACTCAGAAAGGTGCGAACCGCATCACCCTTGTCGGCCTCGGGCGCGCGAATTTCCACGCCACCGTCGAATTCCAGCAGGTCGAGTCCGCTGTATTCCGCCATTGGTGTCCAGCCGAGCAGGACGCGTGCACGTAGATCCTTCGCGCTACTTTCGCTCAGTCCGCGCCAATGAACTGCAATGCTTCCGGCCTTGAATTCCGCGGTATGCCGCACCTGCTGATAGCCCAGCCAGCGGTCGGCGTCTGACAAGCCATCGAGCGTTCGCGCATTGAGGCGCGGCATTTCAGTAGTCCCGTCCGTTTTCAGACGCTGCAGCCCGTGGATTCCCCAAACTTCCGGCCAGGGGTGAATATTGAGCAAAGGCAGAATGTCGCTGGCATCACGGCCGGAGATGACGACTACCCGCGTCCGGCCGTTGCGCACAATCTCTTGCAGAAGGAGCGCAACTCCGGGATATGGAAACGCCTGTTCGCGGTTCGCATCGAATGGCGCCAGCGCTCCTTCGTAAGCGACGAGCAGCACTGCCTGGGATGCACGCGCGACACTTTGCAGAAACGGCGTGAGCTCGGATTGCACTTCAGCCCTCAAAGCGTCGCTCCTTGTCTTTGACAGCTCGCAACCACGGAATCACGCTCCGGACGCACTGGCGCTAACTTTCTCCTGCACATCCTCGGGCACATCCAGGCGGACTTCGCAAAGCTCGGTGATCAGGTTCCCGGCCCAGCGGTAAATGTTGTGCTCCTTGATGACCTTGCGCATGCGCTGCATGCGCAACTGCTTGTCTTCTGGCTCCATCTCCAAAGCTGCGCGGATGGCGTCAGCGGTCTGGTCGATGTCGTAAGGGTTGACCAGCAGGGCATCGCGCAGCTCGCGCGCCGCGCCGGTGAATTGACTAAGGATAAGAACGCCTCGTTCATCCCGGCGCGTGGCGAGAAATTCCTTGGCGACCAGGTTCATGCCATCGTGCAGCGATGTCACCAGGCAGAGATCGGCGGCGCGGTAATAGGGCTCGATCTCCTGGTGGCTGTGCTGGCGCTTGAGAAACACGATGGGCTTCCACTTGCCGCTCCGGAAGCGCCAGTTGATGCGGTCCGCCTCGGCCTCCACTTCCGCAAGCAAATTGTGATAGCGCTTGATGTGGGTGCGGCTGGGCGCTCCGATCTGGACGAATGTGAATTTCCCCTGATAGCTCGGATATTTATCAAGAAAGCGTTCGATCGCCAGGAAGCGCTCCAGAATTCCCTTGGTGTAGTCGACGCGATCGACGCCGATTCCCATGAAGGTTGCCTCCACGTCCAGACTCCGCATCAGAGCGGAACGTTCGAGGTAATCGAAACCCTGGTTGTGATTTCCGGCGGCATCATCGTCCGTGAAAGCAACGCTGATGGGAAAAGGACGCACCATGGTGCGGTGGTCCTGGCGGAGCACGGAAAAGTGCTCCCTGTCCACGCGCGACTCGACCACGCGGTCCACGGTCTCCAGAAAGTTGTTGCAGTGCGATTGAATGTGGAACGCGATCAGGTCCGCGCCGAGCAACCCATCCACCAACTGGCGTTGCCAGGGACAAATGCCAAAGGCCTCCGGATTAGGCCACGGAATATGCCAGAAGATCGCCACGCGCGCATCCGGCCGCATTTCCTTGATCAGGCGCGGCAACAGAGCGAAGTGATAGTCCTGGACGAGCACCACCGGCTTCACTACCTTTTCGATTTCTTCGAGCACGGCAGCCATAAACTTGCGGTTGACGTCCTGGTAGTGCTGCCAGTCGGCGGCCCGAAAAAGCGGGCGGGTGTGCGCGATATGGCAGAGCGGCCAGAGCCCTTCGTTGGCAAAGCCGTAGTAGTAACCCTCCTCTTCTTCTTTGGTCAACCATACGCGGCGCAAGCTGTACCGGGGATCCTCGGGAGGTACGCGTAGCCGGTTATGAGCATCCACGACTTCGGCATCGGCATTGCCGCTGCCGTGCGCGATCCAGGTTCCGTCACATGCATTGAGCACGGATTCGAGCGCGGTGACCAGGCCGCTCGGGGGGACCACCACATTCAGCGTCTTCCCGTCGCGCTGATGAATGTAAGGCTCACGATTCGAGACGACGAACAAGTGACTGTCCTCGAGGCGCGTGCGGAGTTGCACCGAGAGACGATCCGCCGTCCACATGGATTCTCCCGCTTCGCGCAGGCGGGCTTCATTTTCGGCTGCATTGCGCGCCTGGCTAAGGCTCTCGGCCATGGTGGCGACTTCGCGTGCCAGCGGCCGGAATATATCGAGGTCCGGCAACTCCTGGCGGAAGGAAATCTTTCCCGTGCGCAGCGCGCGCATCCACAGCGCGGCCTGTGCGATCGGGCCGGCGATGCTCCAGCGGACAATGAGCAGCGTGATCAGCACGATCAGAAAGACCTGAACCAGCACACGGAAAAATGTCCGACGCCATACCAGAACGATTTGCGCACGGATGTAGCCCACGTCGTGCACGACCGCCAAGCCGCCCACCACTTCATCCTCGCGACGAATGGGCAACGCGAGAATATGCACCGGCACACTTCCCAGGCGAGCGAACGAACTTTCCTCATGACCCTGCGTGATGGCCTGCATTACCGGTGGCGGACTCACGGTGAGTGTTTTTGTGAGTTCCGGAGTCATGGCCACCAGCGCGCCCTGCCGATCGTAGATCACGACGCCCAGCAGATGTTCCCGGTTTCCGAAACGCTGCACCAGTCGCTGCAGTTCCTTGTTCGGGACGTTGTTAGGAGCGTTGTTCGGAACGCTGCTGTTAGTGACTATGTCCGAGCCAGCATTCCAGGACCGCTCAACATTGCCGACCAGGCTTTCGCCAAGCATCTCGGCGCGGCGCTCCAGATCATTGCGCAGCGCGCGCTTTTCACCCAGCACGTCGTAGTATGAGAAACCAGCGGAAACCAGCGTGATGCCGAGAATAAGAGAAACGATGAGGCGAACACTCAGCAATCGCATGCATAGTCCTCCTGCCGGGAACTTGACCGTGGAGCCATTCGAAAAAGAAGTCAAAAAGTGAGATGGGAAAAGGGGGCGGCAACGCACCACCCCCACCCTCGGGCGCGCTCATCGGCGGTTTGAGGGGATCACACGGGCTCGATCGCTCTGACGCGAATCGTTCCGGTGGAGGCATCCAGGACTCCGGTCACCTTCACACTCTTGTTCAGGAAGTCCTGGGCCTTTTGCTGGTCGTCGAGTTGATAGGTGGTCTTGTTGTCGGCGTCCGAAAGGACAAGTTTGTTTCCGGATTTCACGATCTTTCCGCTGAAAGTCTTCATCGAAGCTGCATTAGCAGCGTTCTGATCGTCCGGTTGCATCGGTTGTTGTTGAGTGGTCGTGTTGCGCGAAGAGTCGTGTGTGCTCTGCGCAAACATCGGCTGGCTGGCAAAACACAATGCAGCCGTTAGTGCCATCACCGGCAACATCATGGACAAAGCGAATTGTGTCTTCTTCATCGCAGTCTCCTTAGGGGGAGGGATTTGTGTCTGTGACGCTGGAGATGCAAGTCCGCTGCCACGAGAGGCGCGAGCCCTAAGTTGTTGATACGCCGCTCACGCGAGGTGATCTGAGAGAATTCGCACAGTGCAAGGATGACCGGTAGGGAGAAAATTGTTCGCGCGGTCCGTTCTTGCATTTCATTGGCCGCTGCTCAGCTCATTTCGGCGACTAGGAAGGAAACGACTTTGCAGATTGCAGCCTGGCGAGCGCTGCGAAGGCGCCAAATCGCTCGCGAACGCTCCCGCTTCCTGACAAGAATTGTGCAAATAGGTGACACTGCGTTGACAACCTGCCTGCAGCCACGGAACTAGCATTCGATGGCCAGCCGGACGGAGAAATTGTCGTTCGAGTTGTCGTGCCGCTCAGCGACCGACGTGCTCTTTATCCCGGCGCACAATTCAAGGAGGATTCTGTTATGCAGCGTCGCAAGATAGGTTTCACGATTTGCCTGGGGCTCGCGGTAATGCTCGTTTCGAGTACGGCCCTGGCGCAGTATCAACTCACGAATCTGGATTCGAATCAGGCAAAAACGGCCAAGTTCATGGATCCGTTGCAGGTGAACGGCTGGGGATTGGCTCGCAGCTCGGGCAGCCCCTTCTGGGTCAGCGATCAAGGTTCAGGCTGGTCGACACTCTATACCGGCCAGGGAGTCAAGGAAGGATTGGAGGTCCTGATTCCATCGGCCTCCGGCGCAGGCCCTGGTCAGCCGACTGGAATTGTCTTCAACGGAACGGGAGAATTTCCGGTGCAGGGATGGTCCGCCTTCTTCATTTTCGCAACCTTGGACGGAACCATCAGTGGATGGGCTCCGCAGTCAAATCCCAACGCAGCGATTATCGCGGTGAATAACTCAGCGTCCAAATCGATGTTCACCGCCCTCGCCATTACCAACAGGCCTTCTGGGAACCTTCTTTATGCCGCCGATCTGGCCAACAACGTAGTTGATGTGTACGACGCAAACTTCAACCTGGTCAATTCGTTTACTGACAGCGCGCTGCCCGCGGGCTATGCACCGTTCGGCATTCAGGATATCAATGGCTTGGTCTATGTTGCGTTTGCCCAGGCAGATGAAGCCCCGGGCGGCTACATCGACATCTTCCGGGAGGATGGAACGTTCGTAAAAACGCTTGCGCAGGGCGCGCCCTTAAACCAACCCTGGGGCTTCGCCGTGGCGCCCAACAATTTTGGGCCGCTCGGCAACACTCTGTTGGTTTCGAACAACACGAACAACGGAACCATCAATGCCTTTAGTCTCGAAACCGGCCAGTTCGCGGGTACGGTCAGAGACACCAACGGCAAGAATATCGTCATCAACCAACTCTGGGCCATTGAGTTCGGCGGAGGCTCGGCAACCAACGGCCGAACCAACCAACTTTTCTTCACCGCCGGTCCATTCAACAATCTGGCTGGTACGTTCGGTGTGATCAATTTGAAATAGGTCGCAAGAAAAATGGCGCGAAGGCCGCCCGAGTGGAGGCGGCCTTTTGCGCTCTCTGCAAAAACACGCTAGCGTTGCTGCTCGTACACAGAGTTGTTGGGCGTAGACTCGTCGTACTCGCGTCCATACTTGTTCTTATGCGCCATGCTCTGCCCATTGGCTTCCGGAACTCGAATCACTCCCAAAGACGACGCATTTTCTGCGATCGTGATCTCCCGCGTAAGCGGCTGCGCGTTTTCCGGACCCATGCCCTCGCTCCACACGTGCAACCTGTAGCGGCCAAAGGGAACCCCCGCCAGGCTGAGTTGACCGTCCGCGTTTGAAATGGCATACAGCGGCGTCGCCATCGTAATAACCACCGCGTTCATCTCGGGGTGAATATTGCAGAAGATGTAGCTGATTCCGGGCCGGTCGAATCGCACCATACGCGAGGTGCCGGCCTCGTACAGGCCGAGATCAAACCGTTTTCCTTCGAAGAGCGAAAAGACGTTATGGAAGAAAGGATCGCGATTGGGAAACTCCACCACCGACCCCGCTGGAACCACCAGGATGTGCGGCTCGAAGCTCTTGTTCTTCTGTACCAGCCGCGGGTTTTGCGCCGGACTCGCAGGCGCGCCGGCGGAGGATTCTGCCGCCACCACAGTCGCTTCGCCTCTGGCTCCCATCACTGGTAGCGGCGTCAGCCACACCACTGTCCCAGGAATCGTTCCATGCCGCCTTTTGCCCTTGCCCGTCGCATCCATGACTTCGACGCGGCCGCGTACCGTCGTTGTCGCTGCCCGCGTCGTGTCCTGCGCGCGCAACCCGGCCGCGCCAGCCCACAACATCGCGACCCAGATCAAGATTCTTCTATGGCTCATTGTTGCTGGCCCGTCTTGGTTCGTGGTTCCTTGTTCTCTGCTGCGGCTTCTTACCCTGCCGTTTCCTTCGAGCTGCTCAAAAAAGAACTCCCATCATCAAATTCAGATGCCCTGCGCTGTTCCCGCCGTCGGTAAGCGAAACCGTCGTCAGGTGCCGATACTCAGCGGAAAACAACAGATCCGATCGGGGACGGTAAATCATGTTCACAAAGCTCCCCTGATTTCTTGCCAGCGTCGGATCCCCGTAGGACCGCGGATACGCGAAATATTTCAGATCGCTGGCATACGGATTATCCATCCCAAACGCCGCATTGAACTCCCATTTATTCGCGGGCCGGTATTTCAATTGCACCCAGCCCCCGAGCGAGTTCAACGCTTGCACTTCCGTGCTGGGCAATGTCGGATCGCCGCTGAACAACACGCTTTGTCCGAATGCACCGTCCAGTCCACCAACCGCCCTCCCCGATAAAACTTTCCGCTCAACGAAAGCTGGCGGCTGAGCGGCAGTTCAATGTCCGTCATTCCGGCCCAGCCATCGACGTTCCGATTGAAGCCATAATCCTGCCGCGTGTAGTACCCTCCAACTCCCACCCGCAACGGTTGTCCGAAAACATTCCGCGTCCATGCGATTCG
>DATFZT010000012.1:0-4707 GCA_035314185.1 Terriglobales bacterium | reverse complement strand
TGCAACTGGCAAACGATGGTGGGAGAGTTGGTCACCACGGTCAACCGGTTGCGGTTATGCAAGCGGCCCGCCAGTTCTAATACGGTCGTGCTGCCCTCGAGAAACACCGTATCTCCATCCAAGATCAGTTTTTCTGCTTCGCGCGCAATGGCATGTTTTTCTTCGCTATTGCTGCGGGCCAGGGTTTCGTAAGAAGGCTGGAACTTTGTGCTCGACATGCGAGACACCGCGCCGCCGTGGGAACGGACCAGCACACCCTCGTCTTCGAGCGTCGCCAGGTCGCGGCGAATAGTTGCGGGCGTCACCGCTAACGCGCTGCACAGCTCGGAAGCGCTGATGGTGCGTTGCGTGGTAAGAATTTCGCGAATGCGAAACCTGCGCTCTTCAGCAAGCATGGCGATGGTTGGCCCTCCTCTGCGCGCGGAACCGAACCGGTACGGTACCCGCTATACACCCGATTCATCCAGTGCTAATAACAAACTACTACACAATGAATCAAAAACGATCATACTATCATCGCACGCGCTGCGTTCTGGTTTTTCGAACCAGGTGAATGTGCCGGTTGGCATCAAGGATCTGTTCCAGGTGCGGAGACCCAGCTTCTTCCTCGCCTTCCCACACGAATCGAATGTTTGCCCGTAGCGGGATCTTGGCAACATGCAACGCATCAAGCGCCGTGAGTTGAAAGGTGGCTGCCTTGTCATCCCCAGCCGACCTGGCGTAGATGCGCGGCTCGCCATCAACCTCGCGAATCTCCGGTGTGAAAGGCGAACCGCCCTCCCACTCTGACGGAGTGACCGGCTGGCCGTCGTAATGCGCATAGAACACGATGGTATGTTGCGCGCCAGGAACAGTAATTTGTCCATAGACGATAGGAGGCGCACCCGGAATCGACAATAGTCGAGACTCGACGCTTCGAGTTCTCAGCATCTCGATCAAGAGGTCGGCATTGCGCCGGAGATTCGCAGGATCAGCTGCGACTTTCGGTATCGATAGGAATTCGCTGAACTCTTGCGTCAACTTCTCGTGATGAGCCGTTGTGTATTGGCGAGCAGCTTCCACCGGCGTTTCCGCCGCAACCGCACAAGCGAGCATCAACACCGCCAAACATAGAATGTGGAGCTTTCTAACCATGCCACACTATACCGTTTCACACGGCAGTGACGCACGATCGAGTAAGTTGGTCACTTTACTTGGACGCGGTAGGAACGCCGCTCGGCACGGTGCAATCAATCCTCGGGCACGCTTCTCCGGAGATCACCCGAGGGATCTATTTGCATTCGTTGCCTGCATGCGCAAAAGAAGCGTGCAGAAGATGGAAGATTTGTTAACTGGGCCCAAACGGACCCAAATCCGAACTTTGGGATCGACCCTAATTCAATGAGCTTGCTTGGGATAGATGGTCGGGGAGAGAGGATTTGAACCTCCGACCCCCTGGTCCCGAACCAGGTGCTCTACCAGGCTGAGCCACTCCCCGACTGACGACTGCGTGACGGCCACCACAGGAACGATGTGGCGACTCGAACTCAGACAGTATAGCATTCTGCGGTCGGGTGATTTGTGGGCGCGCCAGTGCTGCTACAATCTTGGTCACTGTCGTCTTTTTATAGTTATTAAAACGTTTCTATGCTGGCTTTTACTACTGGAAAGCTTCTGACTCCCACCGGCGCCGTCGAGCATTCTCTCGTGCTCGTCGAGCAGGGACGCGTCATCGAGATTTCCACTCGCGACAGCCGGCAGCTTCCCGTCGGAGTTTCTCTGTCAGACTTCGGCGATCACGTGATGGCGCCGGGTTACGTGGACCTTCACATTCATGGCAGCGCCGGATTTGACGTCATGGACGATTCCGCCGACGCGCTTCCTGCGATTGAAAAACTGCTCGCTCGACACGGGGTCACGAGTTACTTCCCAACCACCGTCACCGCTTCGATGGATAAGACTTTGCGTGCCCTCGAACGGCTGGCGGATGCGATCGAAGAGCGTGAGAGCAAGAAGAAGAATAATAATAGTGAGAACGGCAAGCATCGGGCTCTCCCGCTCGGAATCCATTTGGAGGGACCATTCATCAGCCATGCGCGCCGAGGAGTACATCCGCCAGAAGACTTGCTGGCTCCGACCCTCGCCTTGTTCGAGCGATTCTGGCAAGCCGCCCGCGGCCGCATTCGCATGATGACCATCGCTCCCGAACTGGAGGGCGCGACCGAAGTCATTGCCGAAGCCGCGCGCCGCGGCGTTTGCGTGAGCCTGGGACATTCAGACGCCGATTTTGCAACCGCCGAACGCGGTATCGCGGCCGGAGCGCGCCACGCGACCCACACCTTCAACGCCATGCGTCCACTGGATCATAGTACGTTGGACCATCGCAGTCCCGGTATCTTGGGTGCGGTGCTTACGGATGATCGCATTAGCGCGGACATCATCGCCGATGGCGTTCATCTCGATCCCGCAATCGTGAAGCTCTTTGCCAACGCCAAAGGCCCGAAACAAACTGTGCTCATCACGGACGCTATCTCCGCGACCGGCATGCCGGAAGGCCGCTACCGCCTTGGCTCCTTCGAGGTGGATGTTAGAGATGGTAAGTGCATGATCGGCGGCAAGCTGGCCGGAAGTGTGTTGACCATGGATCGCGCCGTGTGCAATCTGGCGCGTTTCGCGGAATGGGACTTGGCCCAGGCCGTCGCGGCCGCTAGCCAAAATCCAGCACGGGTGGCGCGAATCGCCAATAAGGGTGCTCTCACCGTGGGAGCCGATGCGGATTTCGTGGTCCTGAACGCGGAAGGCGAAGTGTTGCGGACCTTTATCGGCGGTGTGGAATGTTTCTCGTAGAGACGCCTCTTGCCGTGTCTCTACATAAATACAACGAGGGAGAGTAATGGCTGAGACGCGCAAATTTCCGCATCACTTGATTCGAGAGATTTTTGAGCAGCCCGACGCTTTGCGCCGCGCCATCGAACCTCGCGTCTCGCTGGCCGACGGACGCGTTCGCCTGGACGAAATCCATATCTCGCGCGAGGAATTGCGCGCCTTGCGGCGGATCAACATCGTCGCTTCCGGGACCAGTCGTCACGCCGGGATGACCGGCCAGTTCATGATGCAGGAACTGGCCGCTGTGCCGGTCGATGTCGATTACGCCAGCGAGTTCGAATACCGCAACCCGATGATTGGGCGGGGTGAGCTCAGCATCTTTATTACTCAGTCGGGAGAAACCGCCGACACCACCGCATCGCAGCGCGAGGCCATTCAGAAGGGATCGCGCACCATTGCGATTTCAAATGTCGAAGGCTCGACCATCGCGCGCGAAGCCGACGGTTTTATCTACACCCACGCGGGTCCGGAGATCAGTATCGCCTCCACCAAAGCGTTCACCGCGCAGATGGCGTGTCTATTTCTGTTCGCGCTCTACCTCGGCGAAATCAAGGAGAAAGTTTCGAAGGCGCTGGCACAGCACTACATCGCCGAACTTCTCGCGCTGCCCGAAAAAACGGAAACGATCCTGGCCGCGTCCGATCAAGTGGAGCAGCTCGCCGAGCGTTACTATCGCGTGGACGATTTCATGTTCCTCGGCCGCGCCATCCACTATCCCATCGCCATGGATGGAGCTCTCAAGCTGAAAGAAGTTTCCCTCATTCACGCCGAAGGCTATCCCACCGGAGAAGCCAAGCACGGCCCGAACGCGCTGATCGACTTCCGCTTGCCCCTGGTCATGATCGCGACCTGCGACCGAAACGATGCGGGTTCCGTCGCGCGCTACAACCAGAACGTCAGCAACATGGAAGGATTCAAGAAACAAGGTGCGACGTTGATCGCGCTGGCGACCGAGGGGGACACCGTCGTACCGAAGCTGGCGAACCACACCATCTTTATCCCCGCCGCGCCAGAACTGCTCTCGCCGATTCTGGAGATCGTTCCCCTGCAGTTATTCGCCTATTATGTTGCGGCCAAGCGCGGGCTCGATGTGGATCGTCCGCGGAATCTGGTGAAGGCGGTCACGCTGGAGTAGGGCAGCTGTCAGCTCTCAGTGAAAACCGAGTACCCCACCCCCCTCCCCCCCACCCCCTATCTAGGTATATTAGAATCATTGACTTAGCTAAATTACCCCTCTCAAAGTATTGATCGGAAAGGACTTACTGGTAAAGTCTTGAGCGCTTGGAAGTTAGCTCCGGAGAACGGGGTACGGCTCATTCGTGTCGCTACTATCCGGCCGAACAGAATTATCTACTCGGTATTTAGAATCATTGGTTTAGGAGAAAACCCCTGGCAAATCTTTGAGTTTAAAGGACTTATCCGTAAGATATTCCGGAATAAGGACTTAGTGTCGGTGCTCGGGTGCTCGGCCGACTCACCCTTGCAAAGTATTGATTACAAATACTCTATTTGCAACGTATTCATAATAACTGTGCTTGGATGAGTTGCACTTCTGTCGGCCCTTCGGGGCTTGGGTGTGCGGGGCACCGTACCCACGCCTTGCGGCATGGGCTGCGTTTTTCCGCCGCTTCGCGGCTGCGGCGGGTTCCTTTATGTTGTCAAAGAGCGAATGCAGATTTGACTGCTACTTCTATTCTATCGTGGGGTGTCAAGAGAACAGACCAATCGTTGGAATACCCGCCACAAGCCTGAGCGCAGCCCATAAGCGCTGACCTTAAGACCTGGGGACGGGCCGCCCAATCCTCTGGAAGCCCGTTCCTGGATAGTTTCCGGATTGCCGAC
>DATFZT010000011.1:0-16400 GCA_035314185.1 Terriglobales bacterium | reverse complement strand
CTCCAGCACCGCCGCTTCGCCTCAACCCCGACTTGCCTCCGCATTTCGAGGAAATCCTGAATAAGCTGCTCGAAAAAGACCGCGACCTGCGCTACCAAAGCGCCGCCGACGTGCGCTCCGACTTGAAGCGCCTGAAACGCGACTCCGAATCAGGCACGATCTCGGCTGCAACTTCTTCCAGCACTTCCATCCGCCGCCCCGCGGTGCTACATCAAAGCCGAAAGCTGCCCTTGTGGCTGGTCCCGGCTCTGATCGTCGCGCTGGTCGCCGCCGGCATCGGCTTCGTGTTTCTGAAGCGCGGCCATGCGCTCACCGAAAGAGATTCGATCCTGATCACCGATTTCGTGAACACCACCGCCGACCCCGTCTTCGATGGCACCCTCAAGAAGGCGCTGGCCGTCGATCTCGGGCAGTCCCCGTATCTGAACGTCTTCCCCGATCAGAAGATCCGCCAGACCCTGCAGTTCATGGGCCGCAGCCCCGGCGACCGCATCACCACCGACGTCGGCCGCGAAATCTGCCAGCGCGATGGCATTAAGGCCATGCTGAACGGAAGCATTGATAGCGTTGGAGGCCAGTTCGTTATCAGTCTGGAGGCAACCAATGCGGCTTCCGGCGATTCACTCGGACGCCAGCAGGCTCAGGCCGACCGAAAAGAAGATGTGCTGAATGCCCTGCACAGCGCCGCCACTAAACTGCGCGGACAACTCGGCGAGTCGTTGTCCATGGTGAAGAAATACGATATGCCTCTCTCCATGGCCACCACTTCATCGCTCGAAGCGTTGAAGGCGCTCAGCTTGGGCGACGCCAAGCACAATATTGGTGACGAACTGGCTGCGGTTCCGAACTATCAGCACGCCATCGAGATCGATCCTAATTTCGCCATGGCGTACGCCCGCCTCGGCACCATCTACAACAACCTTGGGCAGACCGAATCCTCGGAGCAAAATCGTCAGAAGGCTTTCGAGCTTCGCGACCGCGCCAGCGAGCGCGAGAAGCTCTACATCACGGCCCACTATTACGCCGACAGCGGCCAGCTCGACAAAGGCATTACCGCCTACGAACTCTATCGCCAAACTTATCCGCGGGATTCCATCCCGTTCAACAATCTGGCGGCCATCTATAACCAACTCGGACAATTCGACAACGCATTAGAGAACGCGAAGCGCTCCGTGGAGCTCGATCCCGACATGGCGAGCGGCTATGAGAATGTGGCCGTGGCTTATGCCGGACTGAACCGGACCGAGGAGGCGCGCGCCATGATCAACGCCGCCCTCCAGCACAAGGCATCGGCTGCCGGCTTCCATCTCATCCTGGCTGTGTTGGACTGGTGTGAAGGCAAAGAAGCCGACATGGAGAAAGAACTACAAAGTGCTTCCGCAACTCCCGAAGGCGAGGCGAGCGTTCTCGGAATCCGCGCGGGTATCGCTGGCGCCCGCGGCCAAGTGCGCCAAGCGCGGGAATTTGCGCGCCAGAACGGAGATGCTTTGGATCGCCTGCACCTGCAAGGCCGAGCCAAAATGGAAGCTGAGCTCGCCGTCTTCGAAGCAGTCGTGGGAAATCACGCCGAAGCCAACAGCGAGGCCACCGACGCGCTCCGCTTATCCCGAACGGTTTCTGTGATGGGGAGTGCGGGCGCGACGTTCGCCATTATGCGCCAGGATCAGAAAGCGATCGCATTGGCCGACGAAATCCAGCATACCCATCCGAACGATAGCATGGCCGTGAACGTAACCGTCCCCATGATTCGTGCAGTCGTCGCCCTACGGCCCGCCAATTCCGCCAAAGGCGACCCGGCAAAGGCGATTGACTTCCTTAACACCGCCGCCCTCTACGCTCGCGCCAACGCCGGCGTTTTCTATGCCCGAGGCTTGGCCTACGAGCAGGCTGGACGTTACGCCGAAGCGCAGCAGGATCTCCAAAAGGCCCTGGACATGAAATCCCACGGCGGTCCCGACATAGCGTTCATTGCCGCTCAATTGGAGTTGGGCCGGCTATTTCAGAAGCAGGGCGACACTCCCAAGGCCCGCATCGCCTATCAAAACTTTCTCGCCACCTGGAAGGACGCCGACCCAGACGTCCCGCTCCTCCACGAAGCCAAAGCCGAATACGCGAAACTGCAGTAAAAACGCGCGCCCCGTCGGAAGTGGATTGGCCACAATGAGCAGCGAAGAACAAAGATCGCATTGGGATCTCAAATACGAGCAAGGCATGCCTTCGCTGACAGAGCCGGATCCGTTCTTCATCTTGGCCTACGAGAGATTTGTGGGTCCATCGTTCCCGAAGTCAGGCGTGGCGTTGGATTTGGCAGGTGGACTCGGAAGACATGCCCTATGGCTGGCCAGCAGGAGCTGGCAGGTTAGCGTGGTAGACCTTTCCGATGTCGCCATTGGAAAGCTAAATCAAGCTGCTCTCGAACTGAACGTCAAACTCGACCTTCTCGTAGGGGACGCCTCCGAGTACAAATTTGAACCGGCTCGGTTTGATCTGATCGTGCTGTTCTATCACCTGGACCGCAGTCTTTTCCCCAAGATCGTTTCTGCCTTGAAACCGGACGGTCTGCTCATCTGCAAAATGCGCACGCGGTGGGATTCGGACGCGAGCTTAGCCGCCTCCGGTACCGGTCCGCTGGGCAGAGATGAACTGCCGTCACTCGTTCCAGAACTGCACGTTTTGCATCACCAGGAACGATCGGTACGGGATCGAGGCGTCGTCGAGTTTGTAGGAAAGAAACCCGAAAATGGACGCAAATCATCGACATGAGTTGACGTTCGGTAGTCGCCGCCATTGACTATTGACCATCGACCATCGAAAAAAAAAAGGCAGCACGGTCGAAACCGTACTGCCCTCAACGGGGAAGGACATCCCTTAGAAGTGGAACCCAATCTCAGCCGTCAGCGCCCGCGGCGTCACATAGTGCGTCCCGCTGAAGGTGGAAAGGAAGTTATACAGCGCCAGTTTGTTAGTCAAATTAATGGCGGTAAGCGTAAGGCTCCACTTGTAATGGTCGCCTTTGAACAGATTGTCGTCGCCCACCGAAGCATCGAACAAATTGCGCGACGCGATACGCGCTGGATTGCGATCGTCGTTCTGGGCATTGATCGCGGGGACCTTGATCAGGCTGGATCCGAATTGCGATGCCTGACATGTGGCGGAGGGCAGCGGGCTGGTCGGAGTCGCGTGAGCGCCATCGCAAGTGAACCCAGCTTGAAACTCCTGGTCGGCGCTCAAGGGGTTTCCGAAGGAATCGCGCAAAAAGACGGCTGGCTGCGCGCCGGGTGTAGTAGTTGACTGCGGGCAATCGTTGCCGGCATCTACCCCGTAACACGGTGCATTACCAGCCACCAGTCCGCTGTCGTACCGCCAGTTGAAGCCGACCCATGGACCACGCTTCCAGGGCTGATATTGCAGATGGGTTGTCTGGTTGAACTTTTCGTCATGGTCAATGCGGAACGGAAGGCCCGCGCTGGTCGACACCGTGGCCCCCGCGCCGCCGATCTGTGGTTGGAAAAAGCGCGCCGCCACGCTGGAGAAAACCATCTGCGCTGAAAATCCATGCAAATTCGGAACACTCAGCCGGCCCGCATATCCAGGAATCTTGGCGTTGTGCCATTCAATGGGAAAAGTGATCGGGGTGTTCCCGAGCACACTGAAGTCGTAGCCGTTGTGCGTGTATTTCGTGATCCACTCGCCAGAAAAGACCAGATACCGTCCGAAGGCCTGTTCGATTCCTGCGTGGATTTCATTGCGAAAGCCAGGGCTCAAAGGGTTCGCCACCGGTGCGGAACAGGCAAGCAGCGGATTCAAAACCGGGTTGCTGCATCCGATGCTGGATAGAATCAGATTCTCATTGAAAGGAGATTCCAGCGTGCGAGCGTAGGAAACACGGAGAATCGTGCTCGTCTTCTTGACGTTGTATGAGATCCCGACACGAGGCTCGGCCTGGCTCGCTGCGGTAAGGCCGTTGTAAATGTCGCCACGCACGCCCAGGTTCATGGACCAGTGCCCTACCGTGATCGCGTCCTGAATGTAAAGCGCAAGCTCCTTCACGTCGGTGTGGCCATTGAAGGCATACGGGCTTCCGCCGCGGGTCAAATCGTAGGGAGCCAGTGTCGCGTTATAAACAGGATAAAAAACTGGGTTGGGGTTATAGGGCTGGCCCTGCGGGTCCACGTAGCCCAGGGATTTGTACGTAGCAAGAGTATTTGGCAGGGCGGGACCGGTGCACTGCAGAGGAGCTGTGACACCCGCGAAGGGAACGTACGGATTCGGGTTCAGTGGCGTCACTTGTGACGCACATATAAAGGGAGAGTTGTAGGCGGGATCCACAATCCCAATCTTGTCATTCTCATTGAGAAACGTTTGTTCGTAGGTGACGCCAGCCTTGATGTTGTTCACCCCTCTGACGTAGGAGATGTCAGATCGAATTCCCGTGTTGGTGAGCGTTCGGTTCTGGCCCACAGACTGCCGCTGAAGACTCGGTGGCCCGAGGTCTGCGAACGGATCGCTGCTCGGGTAGTAGTTGTAGTCGTCGCGCCGTACGAATGCTCCCAAAGTGAATACGGAGTGCGTGCTGATAAGGCGCGTCCACGAGGGCGCGACATTAAACGTTCCAATCTTGGAGCGTTGATCGGCTGCGCCAACGGTAATCGCAGTCCCCGGAACCACGCCTCCATAGTTCTCCGCACCCGGAAGAACTCCGTTCAGTCCGCTCCAGGCCGTCGCGTTTTCGGCGTCCAAGGAGTTCGGCGTCTGGAACCAGCTCCGGCTGTAGCTGAAGTTCAGGTGAATCGTGTCGGCGGGTGACAGTTGGAAGTCCACGCGGTCGAAAACATTCTCTGCATTCCCTTTGTCGTGGATCACCGCGAACTCCGGCCCGTCCAGGAAACGGCCGCTGTTCAAACCGCCCACCGAGATAAAGTTTCCCCAGTTCTTACCCCCATAACCAATATCGGCCGCCACGGTCGACGAGCCAAACGACCCGTAGGAAGTGTTAACGCTGCCATGGGGCGTGGTCATGCCCTGGCCCGAACGGGTGGTCGCTACAATCACGACGCTGGTCTTGCCTCCGTATTCCGCGGGTGGAGCGCCCGATATGACTTCCATGGATTGAATCGAATCGACGGAAATCTGGTTGGAAAACACTTTGCTGTGCTGGTCCGTATCCGGCTGGTCGTCGATGTTGAATGAATTCTCCGCGTGGTCACCCAGCCCGTGCAGTTGGCCATTGGAATCGGACGCGATCCCCGGCGTTTCCGCCCCAACCAGCGAGCTCATCTGCGAAGACGCGCTTCCCAAAGGAACTTTGTCGAATAACTCCCTGTCGATGTCGGTGTGGGAGGTCGGGTCGTTCTCCACCAGGTCTCCCTTATCCTCGACCGTTACCGTGGTCGAAGAGGCAGAGACTTGAAGATTGATCTGGACGATGGTGGGCACGGCTGACCGGACCTGCACATCTTGCGCGGTCTGAGCGAATCCCGCGGCCGTCACCGTCATGTGATACGGATTAAACGGCACGTTCGGGAAACCGAAATTCCCCTTGCTGTCCGTGGTCGTCGTTCGGTCATAGCCGCTGACCGGGTTATGAATCTCCACGCTGGCATTCTCAACCACCGCGCCCGATGGATCCAGGATCGTACCGTTAATCGCTCCCGAACTTCCCGCCGACTGAGCACTCGCAGGCCCTGCATTCAACACCACAACAGCGGCCACAATGGCCGCAGCCAACCAACTCTTGTAAAACGATTGCATGATTCCTCCAATAAATGGTTCGAGAGCGAGTCCGATCAGATCACAGATCGAAGATCGCGGCCCTTTGGGAAATGCTTATTGCATCGGCGCGGAATCAGAACGCAGGTGGAGGACGAATAAATTGGGTGGTGACGGAACGGAAGATTGGGGACACTTCTGCGGCAAAACTCGCCAAGGCCGTGGTAGCCAAAATCGGCGCGGACGCAACCGTCTGCGTATTAATTCCGGCATGAGCGGTCGCGCAAATCGAACAGGTGTGGTGGGATGTGGTCGAGTTCTCGGAATGCGAGTGGGTAGCCTGCACCGCCCCCATCACGCACATCAGGACAACGCAGAGCACACAAACAGCTCTGACCAATCCGCCCCGATCTGACGATGCCTTCAGCATGCCATCCCCAAGTAACCCGTTTAGACGTGTTCCCTTTAGACGATTCTATCGTTAGATGGTCATCCGTGGAAACCAGGCGCAAGAAAAAGTGTGTTTCCCGCCACTCACCGGAACATGGCCTTCAGGCGCGTTGCAGAACGGCCTTCCCCCGTGTTCCCTCCCCTGTGCCCCCCGTGTCCTCTGTGGTTAAGAATTTCGCGTTTGCACCGGGGCGAGAACCAACAAAAGCACTATCATCGGCGCCGCCATTCTCCGACAATCGTCACAATCGGAGTTTACTAGCGACCCGTTTGTCGCAGCGCCACCTGCGTCTTAATTTGATCTTTACTCTGGCGCCCGCTTCATGCGGGCCCTGCGAAGTCCGGCTCAGGGAGAAGTATCTATGGCGTTACAAGTGATTTTGTATTTTGACGACCAAGCAGACGCGTTGCGCTTTGCCCTGGCCGCAGGTTCGGTCATGGCAGGAGACGGAACGCGCGCCACCGGCGACCTGCTCCAGGAAACGGCGCGAGTAACGCGCATCCGGCTGGATGCCGCCAATAAAGGAAAATTCAAACCCAATCCTCCCGAACGCGTTGCCTAACGGCAATGCCGTCGCCGGTCTCACCCCCGCACAGCAGGTTGCGGAAAGACTAAATGCCGTACTTGATTTTAGGTGGCTTGAGCGCTGTATTTGATTTTGGGTGGCGCAGCGCTTCAGCACTGCGGTAACTGGCTTGTTTCCAGAGCCGGCTTTAGCCGCTGAGGGCACGGGACGTTGGTCGGAAAAGACTTTTGCCGCGGATTCCTGGACCACAGCAACTGAAGTCCCCTCGCAGCACGCAACCCGCATTAGAATGTCAGCTATGCCCATCGCTGAACAGGTTTCATCTTCATCCGCCGCGTTCGACCTAGCCTGGGTTCGCTCGCAATTCCCCGCGTTAGCTCAAACCGTCAACGGACACCCCGCAGTCTTCCTGGACGGCCCAGGAGGCACGCAAGTGCCGCAGCGTGTAATCGACGCCATCGCCGACTACTTGTCCCGCAACAATGCCAACTCCCTGGGCGCGTACCACACCAGCCGCAACACCGACCGCATGATCGCGGACGCCCGCTCGGCAATGGGCGATTTTCTGAATTGCGCTGCCGATGAAATCGTTTTCGGCCCCAACATGACGACTCTCACCTACGCCATGAGCCGCGCCCTCGGCCGCGAACTCCGCCCCGGAGACGAGATCGTCCTCACCCTCCTCGACCACGACGCGAACTTCTCTCCCTGGAAGGCGCTGGAAGAAAAAGGCGTGGTCATCCGCACTGTAAATTTCAACGAAGCAGATTGCACGCTCGACATGCAAGACCTGGCCGCGCAAATGGGAGACCGCACCCGCCTCGTAGCCGTCGGATATGCGTCGAACGCGGTAGGCGCGATCAACAACGTAGCCGAAGTGGTGCGACTGGCGCGCCAAGCGGGAGCGCTAAGCTACATCGACGCTGTACACTACGCTCCCCACGGACCGATTGACGTGCGCGCCCTCGACTGCGATTTCCTGGTCTGCTCGACCTACAAGTTCTTCGGCCCACACATGGGCGTACTCTACGGTAAGCGCGAGCATCTGAAGCGGTTGCACCCGTATAAAGTTCGCCCCAACACCGACAACATTCCCAACTGTTGGGAATGGGGAACGCTAAACCACGAATGCATCGCGGGAATCAAAGCCTGCGTCGATTACTGGGAAGAGTTGGGAAGACGGGTGGAGACGGGGCTTGCCCCGTCTGAAACGCGGCAAGCGGCGTCTCTACAGCAAGGTCGTGCACAGCCAACGGTCACAACCCGCCGCGCCGCGATTCTCGCCGCGCACCAAGCGATTCACGAGCACGAGCGCAAGATGACCGAAAAGATGATCGCCGGCCTGCTCGCGATTCCCGGCCTGAAACTCTACGGCATCAGCGACCCGCAGCGCCTCGAAAATCGTTGTGCTACGTTCGTAGTCCGCATCGATCCGCACACGCCATTGGAGTTGGCAACGAAGCTAGGCGAGCGCGGCTTCTTCACCTGGGACGGGAACTACTATGCCCTGAACCTGACCGAGCAGTTAGACGTCGAGCGCCAGGGAGGCTTTCTCCGCATAGGCCTCGCGCACTACAACACGATGGAGGAAGTGGAGCAATTACTGGCGGCGCTGCGGGAAATTGTGTAAGGAGAACCGCCCACGACCAGAACTAGATACGTGATCTGTTGTGATAAACTGCCGCCGCCGGAGAGGGACAAACGCCATGGCGAAAATGCCGCTTTTGCTCGCCAGCGTAGTTCTAGCCTGTAGATTCCTCGCCCTAGCGCAATACCAGCCGAGCCAGTCCACTCACTCTTTGCTCGTCGGCGTGCTAGATTCCAAAGGGAATGCGGTTCCGAGCCTGACGAAAAATAATTTCCGAGTCAAGGTGAACGGTCACCCGGCTGTGCTTCGAGACGCGCCATACAGCATTGCTCCGCGACGAATCGCGGTGCTCCTTGATACGAGCGGCAGCATGGCCGGAAAAACGAAGTGGCTGATCGCGCGCGAGGCGGTGGACGATCTTCTCTCGGACACGCCTGCCGACGTCCACATTGCGCTACTCACCTTTTCCGATCAGGTTCACGACGTATTTGACTTTTCGCAGACTAGAGACTCCATTGCGGCCTGGCTAAAGGAGAGACCTAGTGCGCAGGGTGTCAAGATTTCCGGCAGGACGGCGCTCTACGACTCGGTGCTTGCAGCTACCAAACTCCTGGAACCGACTCGTGCTGGGGATGCGATTTACATCATCAGCGATGGAGGCGATAATGCCAGCAACATCTCGGATACAGACACCCGCAAACTACTGCTGCGGTCTCAAATTCGACTCTTTGTCTTCCTCCTTGCCGAGCCGATGATATTCGCTCAAGAGCGATCGGAGCCGGACTTAATCGTCAGACTTGCTCGCGCCACAGGAGGATTTGTCTTTGGCGTTAAGAGTGATCAACTCGCCTTAGCAGGGGAGCCTTGGGAGTTCGCGTATGACTATGATGAGCGTACTCGATCAAGAGTCAGGCTCTACACGCAAGCACTCAACATTCAGGTCAATGGTTTCTTTACGTTGCTATTTGATGCGTCTCCGTCAGAGAGGAAATCAAACAAAGTCTCAGTCGAGGTCATAGATAACAGCGGTAAAGTCAGGAAGGACTTGGCGTGGACCTACCCGGAAGCATTTCCCGCGACAGGCAAGTAGCGTGTGCGCGCATATTGTTAGGGCCGCAACTCCTCCACCCGATCTTCCCGTCCCACCAACGCGACCTTCGCTAACCCAATAAACAGCCCGTGCTCAACGATGCCAGGGATATTACTCAGCGCAAGCGCCAGCGCCCACGCATCCGCGATCTTCCCAAAGCTGCAGTCAAGAATCTGATTGCCGTTGTCCGTAATGTAAGGACCGCCATCAGGCCTGTTCCGCAATTTGGGCGTCGCGCCCAGCAGCACGATCTTCTTCTCGACCACGGCGCGCGCAAACGCAATCACTTCGACCGGCAAAGGAAACTTGCCGAGCACGGGAACAACCTTCCCCGAGTCCGCGACCACGACCATCTTCTTGGACGCTGAAGCGACCACCTTCTCCCGCAACAAAGCGCCGCCGCCGCCTTTAATCAGGTTCAGCTGAGGATCGACCTCATCGGCGCCATCAATGGTGATATCGATCTCCGGATGTTCGTCCAGCGTAGTCAGCGGAATGCCAACTGAGCGCGCCAGGTCAGCGGTCTTCACGGAAGTTGGGATTCCAACGATTTTCAGTCCCGCCTTCACGCGCTCGCCTAGAGCGATAACCGCGAAGTATGCGGTCGAGCCCGTACCTAACCCAACCACGTCGCCGTCACGCACCAGTCTCGCGGCCGCGCGGCCAGCAGCTTCTTTTTCTACATCATTCGCCATGAGTCTCTCACTTGTTGAAGATTGCGATATAGGCGAGATATCCAGCCAGCACCAACCCAAAAAGACCCAGCAAATAGGATACGAGGTCGATCACGAATCCGGCAGGCTCGAAGGTGTTCGTATCAAGTTGGACCTTGGTCTCACGGTAGCGCCTGAGACCGGCAAGGATCAGCAGCACTCCGCCGACCGTCGAAATAATGCCCAGCCAGGTTGTCAGACCGGGGGTGGCGGAGTTGTACCCCTGCACCTTCATGAATTCGCGCAGTGCGATTGAGAAGCGCCCGATGGCGAATCCGAAAACAATGGTCGCGACGCCGGTTCGCACCCATGCCAGAAAGGTGCGTTCGTTGGCCAGGTGATCGCGCGCGCGATTGGGATTGGGATTATCGGGCATGCCTGAGTAGGAAGGTCCAGCCCGCTATTATTCCACAGCCTTCTGAATCAGCGCAGGGATTCCGGCGATGTTTTTCAAGAGGTCGGCCGGAAAGCCGTGCCGCTGCTGCAAGTATTCCGGTGAATTGTAGGAGAGCCACACCTCGCCTTGCTCGTCTTGCCATGCCAACGCTTTCAGCGGAAGGTCGATGGCCAGCCTGGGCGCGGCGACCATCAAAGGCGTGCCGCCTTTAGGACTGCCAAAGATCAGCAACTGCGTCGGACGCATTTTAAGGCCGACCTTCTCTGCTTCACCGCTGTGATCGATGAGAGCAAACACGGTCACGGATTTCTCTTTGAGAATCGACTGCAGCCGTGCCAGAGTTTCGGTCACTGAGTAGCGACTGGACACATCAACGACTCCACTAGCCACGGGAGGCACCTCCGGTTTTCTGAGCAGCCGTATTCTAGTTCAAAATCATCTTCCCCAAAATTTCCTTGAGCAGCTTGGCGGCAACCGTAGCCGTGACTTGACTATGGTCTTGCGCGGGATTGAATTCCACGATGTCGGCCCCAGCGATTTTCCCGCTGATGGCATGCAGGTGCGCGATCGCCTCTCTCACCGACATCCCTCCCGGCTCGCGATGTGAAATGCCGGGCGCAAACGCGGGATCGAGCGCGTCCATGTCGAAAGAAATGTAGATTGGGCCATCGACCTTCATGCGGTCGAGCGCCGGCAAGTGCCGCATCTCGATGACCTCGACGCCAAATTTCTGCGCCTGCTCCCGTTGATGCCCCGTCATCGTCCGAATGCCGATCTGGATCAACCGCTTGGCCGCGCCCTCTTCCATGATGCGCGCAAATGGGCAGGCATGCGACAGCCGGTTGCCCTCAAGTTCATCGTAGAGATCGGGGTGCGCGTCGAAGTGGAGAATCGTCAGGCCGGGAACATGTTTGCCAAAGGCGCGGACGATCGGCAGCGTAATCGAGTGGTCACCACCCAAACAGACCGGACGCAAGCCCTGGTCAAGCAGTTCGCCGACTTTGGTTTCAATCGCAGAAAACGGCTCCTGGAAGGTGAACTTCAAATCGCCCGCATCGCAGTACGCACCTTCGACTCCGAGGTCGACACCGGTTTCCGTCCACCAGTTCGACGAAATGGAATGCAGGGCCACGCGGATGATGGGCGGCGCTCCCGCCGCTCCACGTAACCATGAAGAGTTGGCATCGAATGGGACGCCGAGAATAGCCGGAGTCCCGGGCTTGGCCGCGTTGGGACGAAGGTTCATATCAATATCCCTCCGTTTTTACAATAATCGCGGCGTGCGCACCTTGCTGTGACCGGCGGCACAGCAGCCTGCCAATGATTTCTTCCCGCTGAATCGGACACGCCGAGCAGCTCATCCGTTATTCTATAGAAGACCTTTTATGCCTACTTCAACTCGGACCACCGGCGGGAGCACAACTCCCGCCATCATTCAAAACCACGAACGTGAACGGATATTTGGCCTGTTCCGCCAGTTTGGATATCTGGAGGCCGAACTGAACCCCCTCGGTCTTCTGCCTCCGCAATCGCATCCGGACCTACAGATCGACAGCCAGTGGGCACGGGAAGCGCGGCGCATTTATTGCGGCAGCGTGGGCGTCGAGTTCATGCACATCGCCGACCCCGAGCGGCGCCGCTGGATTCAGGAACGAATCGAGCTTGCAGCGGAACCGGCCGCGGGCGACATTGTCCAACAAGTCCAACAACGCGCCCTCGATTTGCTGATGCGCGCCGACCTGTTCGAGCAGACGTTGCAGCAGCGCTATCTAGGCAACAAACGCTTCTCACTCGAAGGCAATACCTCCTTGTTGCCGGCCGTGGATGAGATTCTGGACGTGGCCGCCGAACGCGGCGCCGTGGAACTGGTAATGGGCATGAGTCATCGCGGCCGCCTGAATGTCATTGTTCATTTGGCAAGGCGTCCGGCCGAGCAGGTGTTCGCCGAGTTTGAGGACGTTGATCCGCGCAGCGTATTGGGATCGGGCGACGTGAAGTATCACATGGGCGCGACTGGCGAATATGTCACCAAGACCGGCAAGAAGATTCATATCCACCTCGTGTCGAATCCCAGCCACCTCGAAGCCGTCAATCCAGTAACCGTCGGACGCACTCGGGCCAAGCAGGACCGCGCTGGCGAAGGCGGCAAGGCAAAGTATTTGCCCCTGCTGGTGCACGGCGACGCCGCCTTCGCCGGCCAGGGCATCACCGCAGAGACGCTGAATTATGCCGACCTGGCCGGTTATACCGTGGGCGGGACCATCCACGTGATCGTCAACAACCTGATCGGCTTCACTACCAATGCCCGCGAAGAGCACTCCTCGCGTTTCTCCGCGCAACTGGCGCGCCGGCAGGCGATTCCCATCTTTCACGTGAATGGCGAAGACGTCGATGCGGTCATGCGGATCGCCCGCATCGCAGCCGAGTACCGCTACCAATTCGGCACCGACGTGGTCGTCGACCTGATCGGCTACCGCCGCCATGGGCACAGCGAGGTTGACGATCCCACCGTGACCCAACCACTGATGTATAAGGCCATCAAACAGCATCCGCCCCTGTATCGGATCTACGCCAAACAAATCGGCGTGGATGACGACAATGTCGCCGCGCGCGTGGCGACGATCAAGAGCGAGTACGAAGCCGCGCAAAAAGACGCGACGCAAGTCACCAGGAAACCGCTGATGCGCGATCTTCCCACCTACTGGAAAGACTATTTCGGCGGCCGCTATAAACCGGAATACGAACAGCTCACAGGCGTCTCGCAAGAAGAGTTGCTGGAACTCACCGAGCGTTTGACCACCTATCCGGAGGGTTTCCACATCCACCCCAAGGTGAAGAAATTGCTGGAGCAGCGCAAGGAAATGGGTACTGGAAAGAAGGCCGTCGACTACGGCATGGCCGAGGCGCTGGCTTTTGCCAGTCTGGTGAAACAGGGGATTCCGGTACGCCTCAGCGGCCAAGACTCCCGCCGCGCAACCTTCAATCAGCGGCACTCGGTGCTGCTCGATGTTGAGGACGAATCGGAATACGTTCCGTTGCGTCACATAGCACCCGGCCAGGCGGCGTGCGACATCTACAACTCCACGCTTTCGGAAGCCGGTGTCATGGGATTTGAGTACGGTTACAGCCGTGATTATCCCGAGGCTCTGGTTCTATGGGAAGCGCAGTTTGGTGATTTTGCCAACGTTGCGCAGGCCGTGATCGATCAGTTTGTATGCGCCGGCGAGGACAAGTGGTTGCTGCTCTCAGGCCTGGTGCTGTTGCTGCCCCACGGCTACGAAGGCCAGGGTCCGGAGCATTCGAGTGCGCGCATCGAGCGCTTCCTCCAACTGGCGGCGCGCGACAACATCCAGATCTGTCAGCCCTCGAATGCCGGGCAGTATTTCCACCTGCTGCGGCGCCAGGCGCTGCGCAAGTGGAGAAAGCCCCTGGTCGTATTCACTCCCAAGAGCATGCTGCGCCATCCCGATGCCCTGTCACCGCTGGAAGACCTGACGCATCAGAGGTTTCTGCCCGTCATCCCGGACACAGAAGCGCAGGACGCCAAGCGGATCCTGCTTTGCACCGGCAAAATCGGCCATGAACTGCGCACCGAGCGCCAGAAGCGAAATAATAACGACCTCAGCACAGCCATCGTCTTCCTGGAGCAGATGTATCCGTTCCCCGAGGCGGAACTGACCGCCGAACTGGAGCGTCATAGCGCAGCGCGAGATATCGTGTGGGTACAGGAAGAGCCGGCCAACATGGGTGCGCTCTCCTACATGCTGCCGCGCTTAAGGTACATGGCAAATGATCGGCCAGTGCATTCGGTGAAGCGTTCCGCGAGTGCGAGTCCGGCCACCGGTTCGGCAAAAGCGCACGAGGTCGAGCAGAAGACGCTGTTGGCGCTGGCCTTCACAGCACAGGACTGAATGGCCCGCGGAAAGAGTCGGTGTTGGACTTGATTTTGGGTGGGCTTGCCTTTGGGTGGCGCAGCGGTTCGCCGGGGGTTGTACTCGCTTTTGGGTGGCGCAGCGGTTCACCGCTGCGATAACTCGTTTTCTGGAACCGGCTTTAGCCGCTGAGGTGAGACTGCGACGCGGAAAAATGCTCTTTCCGGAGACTGTGCCAGCGCAAGATCAAAATAATAGCCCGGGACCGATTCTCGATCCCGGGCTATTCGAATAACAGGCAGACGGGTCAGTCCCCGTCTCCTACCGCGACCAACGAATTGGTTTACGGCCAGCGCTTGGCTACATCTTCCCAACCGGCGACGCGTGCCGGCGGGGTTGTACCCTGGGCCGCAACCACCGGCGGAATCCGCACTGGCTGCTGCGGCGCGGCGGCTAAGCTCGGCTTGGGCGCTTCCACCTGCTGTTCTTTTTCATCCGAAAGCAACGGGGCAGCGACGCGCAAGGCTTCAACTTCCTTCTCCAGCCTGGTCAGTTCAAGTTCCTTCTGCCGTAATACTTCGTACACATTTTTCATGCTTGGCACCTGTGTGTTCGAACAAGCGATTAAGCGCAGACTATGGGTTCCACCGCCAACTTGTCAAGGGAAACAGGCACTTACCGGTCCATAGGTGGTTATCGAAACACCACGACCGCGACCAGGATCCCCAGAATGAGGACAACGATCGCCAACAGATTTACGTGGTTCGCCAGCCACGATTCTTGCGCGGGCGTGGTGTTGGCCAGGAAGGCCGGCACGAATTCCTCTTCCTCATGCACCGGCGCCTCAGAGGTGGACAACACGCCCCCCTCCAGCTCCTTTTGCATGATCTCACTCTCCTCTTTTTTCTTACGCTCCTTCTCCGCGGAATTCCTCTTCGCGACATCCTTCCGCTCACAATCAAGGCAGAACGTTCTCCCCTCGGAAACCGGGAATCCGCAGGAAGCGCATTTTTGCACCCGGAGCATGGCCTCAGGGACAACCAGCTCTGGCCCGGGCCCTGTTGCTGGCACTGGTGCTGGCGCTGGTGCCGCCGACGGCGAAATTGACTCCGGATTAGGGGGGATTTCAGGCGGATTGTTCAGAGGAGCGTCAAGCGGAATCGCGGAAGCCTGAACCGCGCCACCCGCCACGGAAGACCCGGCGGCCTTCTCCGCCTCCAGCCTGGGCGCCGGCGCGGACTTCCGCCGCTGCTCCGCCAGATCAAGGGCCGTCAAAGTCAGGTCGGCCATGCGTTGGAGCGCCACTAGATCGCGCTCCTCAAAAGCGTAGGGGTGATCGGAGAACAGTTCAAACAGCCCGCGCACCGCCCCGTCACGCCGCAGCAATGGCAAAACGACGATGGACGCAATCCCCAGCGCCCGGCAAGCTTCCAGATTCACGCGCCCGTCGACTTCCGCGTTGTCGCAGCGCAGTAACTGTCGTCGCGAAATACTTTCGCCCGTCAGTCCGGAGCGGACCTGCAGCCGAGCCCCCACCGCCGGCGCCGAAGCACCAGCGCTGGCCCGGCAAACCATCTCCTCCCCCTGGGGTAGGGCAAGAGCAGTTCCGGTGGCGCCGGTGATGTACTGCGCGCGCTCCACCAGCAACTGCAGCGCGGAGTCCAGTTCCGTTTCTCGCAGCACTGGGTTTCCGTTGGAGTTGTCGCCGGCAGCGCTCCTCCCCGCGATCCCGTCCTCGGCGCCTGGGAACAGATTTTCGGGTTGGGCGGATTGGTGCATGATCAAGGGCTGAACCGAGTCTCGCCTCGGAGACTCTGGCTGTCAAGAGTGTGCGGGGGTTATACGCACGGAGGGGATTTTGCTACACCCCACCATTGCGGGGCGCAGGGAGGTGGACAATGAAGCGCACAGCTTTTTCCCGCCTTGCTCTCATCGTTGCGCTTGTCCTCGTCGTTCTCGTTTCGGTTGGCGGTGGTTTACAACTGTGGGCGCAGGGACAGTAAAAATGCGCAGCAGCCGTGGCAACAGATACCGATTCCTAAGCGCCAGGCGCT
>DATFZT010000010.1:0-24003 GCA_035314185.1 Terriglobales bacterium | reverse complement strand
CATGTCGGGGACGAGGCGTTCGACATTCAGGAACGTAACGGGCTCGTTTGGATTAACAAAATTGCCCACCAGAAAGCGCGTCCAGGTGTTGCCGGAACGCGGATAGGACGTGAGAAAAACGTCGTCGTCGAAAATGGTGATTTCGCGCTCGAGCAACGTGCGGCGAAAGAGCACATCATGAACCCGCGACAAATGCCGGAATGCCCTGCGAACGAGTAACGCCATCGGTGCTTCCCCTCAGTCTTACTATTCTTCGACCGGACTGCGCTCGGTGGAGGAGCGGTTGCCTTGCAGCCATCCGAGAAATTTTTGCTTGCGCGCAAACATGTTACGAGCCTCGTTGCGCAACGTGCCTAGGATCTGATAACGAGACTTGGTGAACCAGGGCACGCGATGCGGCTTGCAGCCGTACTTTTCCTTGTAAGCGCCTTCGCCGCCCCAGTCGAAGATGGCGACGCCGCGCTTTTTCCAGTAGCGCATGGCGTACCAGTGGCAGGCTTCGTTCGGGCGCAAGCTCTGATAGGCGCGGAAACTCGCGTTGCCCCAGAACTCCGCGATTTGGTTGAAGCCGGGGTAGATTCCGGTGGCAATGCACTTCCCTTCCGGATCGCGCGCGCGCAGCAGTAGGACATGGCCGCCCGGTTCGACGTTGCGGACCAATGAGCGGACGCGCTCTACGGAATATGTAGGAACCAGCGACTGTTTGGCAAAGACGTCCTGGAGTTGCTCGTAATAATCGTCGGCGAAGGCGAGGTCATGTGCCTCTTCGATCCTGAGGCCGCTCTTTTCTGCTTTGCGAATGCAGCGGCGGCAGGCGCTTTCCATGCCGTTGAACAATTCTTCTTCCGAGCGGGTCAGGTCGGTGCGGTAGGAGGCATAGTATTCGGCCTTGAATCCCGCGGTCTCGCCGTCTTCGAAAGTGAAATTCGGATCCGAGACTTCGAGATGCAGGCACTTCAGATCGTCCCAGGCAAACTTTTCGAGCGCCTCGAGCGCGCCGCGGCGCGGGACGCCGGGATTGAGATTGAAGCCTATGTAAGGAGTTGTCCAGCCGGGAAAAGAACTGCCCAGAACCTTCATGCCGAACTTCGAAAACGTCAGACCGGTAAAGTATCCGAGGACGTCGCTCGCTTCGCGCAGTTCCGCCAGCACGGGTTGCGCATTCTGCGACTCGGCGACGAACCGCAGCCACTCGCGCGTTTGGAAGACGGTGCGGTCTGCGAAACCGTCGAGACGCTTCCAGTCAGCGGATTTGACGTCGATAGGATGAAACTTCATTCGTTGATCGGTCGCATAGTTAACGGCAATCTACCAGCAAATCCCTTCATACTTCCGGGTGCCTTCTGGACGCCGGGTCTTGTCCAAGTGGATAAGGTCAATCACAATCTGTTCCGGCCGAAGGTACTTGGCAAGCTGGTCTTTGCTTGCCGATTTGTTGCCCAGGATCACGACTTCTGCAGTGCGCAGCACGCTTTCGAGGTCGGCTGAGAGCACGGATCCGATATGCGGGATGACTTCTTCGATGTACTGGCGATTCGAACCGGCAAGCCGCCCGAGGGAAACATCCTCGTCCCACACTTTGACTTCGAGGCCCTCGCCCATGAGGCGCTTGATCAACTGCACTTGCGGACTCTCGCGCAGATCGTCGGTGCCGGCTTTGAAGCTCAGTCCGAGTTGCGCAATTTTCTTTTTGCCTGTGCTCATCACCATTTCCACGGCGCGATCGACGTGCTCGGCGTTGCTCGGCATGAGCGATTCGAGCAACGGAAGCTTGAGATCGAGTTCTTTAGCCTTGTAAGTGATCGCGCGCAGATCTTTTGGAAGACAGGAACCGCCGAAGGCAAATCCCGGGGAAAGATATGCGGGAGAAATGTTCAGCTTGGTGTCGGAGGTGAAGATTTTAGTGACCGCATGCGCGTCGACGCCAAGATGCTTGCACATCGTCCCCATTTCGTTGGCAAAGCCGACTTTTACCGCGTGATAGCAGTTGGAAAAATACTTGACCATTTCGGCGACCGGAATGGTCGTCTCGTAGAGCGTGCCAGGAGTGGTCTTGTAAAGCTCGCGCAACGGCGCCAGGTGCTGAGTGTCACTGGCTCCGAGAATGGTGTAGGGAGGATTCAGGAAGTCGGCAACCGCGCTGCCTTCGCGCATGAACTCGGGGTTATAACAAACGGTGAAATCCTGGCCGCACTTCTTGCCGCTTTCTTTTTCAAGAATAGGGAGCACCACAGTTTCGGTAGTCCCGGCCAGCACCGTGCTGCGCAGAACAAAAACGTGCGGCGATTTTTTCTGGCGGATGGCCGCACCGATCTCGCGCGCGACATGCTCGATGTGGCTGAGGTCGAGCTTGCCATTTTTCAGGCTGGGCGTTCCCACGCAGACGAACGAGACTTCGGAATTCAGCACGGCTGCAGCAGCGTCGGTGGTCGCGTGCAGAAGTCCAGCGCGATGCGCTTCGGAGACCATTTCAGCCATGCGCGCTTCGATGATCGGGGTCCGGCCCGAGTCCATCGTCTCAACTTTTGCGCGACTCACGTCGACTCCGATGACTTTGTGACCCATGGAGGCGAAGCAAGCGGCCGACACCGAGCCGACGTATCCCAAGCCAAAAATGCTAACCGACAAGCCCAAGCGAATTCTCCTGCAATCTGAGGATCTGGGGGCTACCTGGTGGCACTATGAACTATACCAACCCCGCGTTAAGTGATAGCAAGCCGTTCTCCACCGGCAAGCCAAACGGCCTCGGGTCCAGATTTCAACATACCTGTTTTCAATATGTTACAGAACCTTCTTGACGGTCGGGGATTCCATCCCGCAGCATGGGCAAAATGTGGACAACTTTTTCCACCGGGTAGGAACTCTGCCGGGTCAAATTGCCTCAACCTCAATCGGAGCGCGGCAGCCGAGGGCGCGGATTGGCAAAGGTACCAACGGTAACGGGCAGGTCGAGAGCCGGTTTTCAGCATGTAAGATAGGGGAATCTGTGGCTTCTGGATGGCAAAGCAAGTTGACGCGCATATCCCGGATGGACTGGGCAGAGATACGCGTGCGCGCGCGGCAGGAATTCCACAAGCAGAGCGATCTGCTCCTGCACGGCATGGGCGTGCGGGCTGGGGCGCTTCGGTTGAATTCCGATCGGGCGGCGCGGCAGGGGCAATTCTTTTTCCCTGCCAGTGAAGGTTCAGAGCGCGCTGAGCTGGTTCGCAAGCAGCTGCCTGACGAAGCGACCGAAATTCTGCGCGAGGCCGATGAGATTTGCAGCCATCGTTTCCGCCTGCTGGGCTACGAAAATCTTGCTTTCGATCTCGCCGACGGCAGTGTCGGCCGCAACAATTTGAAAGACATCGACTGGCATCTCGATCCCGTGCACCGCAAGCGCGCGCCGCTCGATCCGTGGTTCAAGATTCCATTTCTCGATTTCGCGCTGGTGGGCGACCATAAAATCACCTGGGAATTGAATCGCCACCAGCATCTGGTAACGCTGGCCAAGGCCCGACTGCTGAGCGGGGACCAGAAATATGTTCGCGAACTGATTGCGCAGTGGCATGGCTGGATCAAGGCGAATCCGTATCCGCTCGGGATCAACTGGGGAAGCACGCTCGAGGTTGCCTTCCGCAGCTTGTCGTGGATATGGGTGGACCAGATGCTGGCGGGAATGCCGGAGTACGCGCAGTTTCGCGCCGAGTTGGTACCGGCGCTCGCCTTTCACGGCCGGTACATCGAGCGCTATCTATCTACTTATTTTTCTCCGAACACGCATCTGCTTGGTGAAGTGGTGGCGCTTTTCTTTCTGGGCACTCTATATCCGCAAATGCCGGGGGCCGCACGCTGGAAGGAATCCGGATGGAAAATTGTGTTGCATGAGGCAGCGCGGCAGGTGCGTCCGGATGGCGTTTACTTCGAGCAATCGCTGTACTACCACGTTTATGCGCTCGACTTCTTTCTATATGCGCGTTTGCTCGCGGCCCGGAACGGAATGGCAATTCCGCCGGCGTATGACGCGGTGCTGGGGCGAATGCTGGATGTAGTGGCAGCTCTCGCGCAGGCTGGACCGGTGGAAGGCTTTGGCGATGACGATGGTGGGCGGCTTTGGAATCCGCGACGCAACCGCACAGAGCAGATGACGGATCCGCTGGCGCTGGGCGCGGTGATGTACGCGAAGGACTTTGCCGCCGCGCGGCTGACGGAAGAAGCGATCTGGTTGTTTGGAAATAAGGCCGTCGAGAAGCTCTCTCCCGTAAACACGACCCCACAAGCAAGCCCGGCCGCGCGATCACTGGCCTTTCCCGACGGCGGCATTTACGTGCTGGCTGACTCCCAACCGCACGCGCAGGCGATGGTGGTGGATGCCGGCCCGCAGGGCGTGGGCCGCTCGGGGCACGGACATGCCGACGCACTCAGCCTTCGGCTCACCATGGATGGGCGACGCTGGCTCGTGGACGCGGGGAGCGGTGTCTACATTTCGAAAGATGCGGCGGACCGCGACACCTTTCGCGGAACCGGCGCGCACAACACGGTGCGCGTGGATGAACTCGACCAGGCGATTGCGAATGAACCGTTCTCGTGGACTCACCTTCCGACAACCCACGCGGAAAACTGGGTCGCGGGGAAAAGCTTCACTTACTTTGTGGGCAGTCATGACGGATATGCGCGGCTGGCGGATCCGGTCCTGCATCGGCGGCATGTGCTGAAAATCGCAGGTGGTCTGTGGCTGGTACGCGATGTCGCGCTCGGTCGATCGGAACACGAACTGGAGATACGCTGGCACTTCGCGCCCGATCTCGAAGTTCGAGTGGTCGGACCTGGACGAGTAGAAGTAAGAGTATCGACGGCGGGCGCTGCGTCCGGTGCATCAGGTCTGAGGCTAATCGTGCCGGAAGAAACAGTCTGGCATACGGGGACCGAAGTCAGCAGAACTCTGCTCTCGCCCGCTTACGGAGCGTTCGAGCCCGCGCCGTTGGTGCGATGCCATGCGCGCGTGTTGCTGCCGGCGGAGACGGCTACTGCGCTAGTCCCGCGCTCGGGCCCAATCTCCCCTGAGGATGAACCGCGCCTGGCCAGCATGGCGCAGTCCGCGGTGCAGGTATACGAACTCGATTCTCATGACGAAAGCCAGGGATTCTTTTTCGCGCTCGGCGACGAGGCATGGAGTTTCGGCCCGTGGTCTTCCGACGCACGGGTGTTGTATTGCCGCATTGAGAATGAGAGGCTTGCACATCTGGTCGTGATCGGCGGGAAACACGTCGCGTTTCAGGGACAGCCCCTGCTGACGGCTGCGGGGCCATTCGCATTTTTCGAGTGGCGCAGGCAAGACGCGGTGATGAATGCGGCTCCAGGAAGCGTTTCCGTTACGTCATTGTTCGAGAAGCTGACCGGCGATTCGCCTTCCGTATCGGCGGGCTTGAATCATGGCTCGTCAAAACCTGGTTCGTCAAAGCCTGGTTCGTCGAATCGCAGTCCGTCACCGTACGCGGAGAAACACTAAATGTGCGGGATCGCTGGGATTCTTGAATTCGGACGGGACGCGAGGGCAAGCGCCACGGCCTTGCGGGAAATGTGCCGCGTCATCAGTCATCGCGGGCCCGACGACGAAGGCTTTTACACCGACGGCGCGGCGGGCATTGGCATGCGGCGTCTCGCCATCGTCGACGTGGCGGGCGGACATCAGCCGATTTCGAACGAAGACGGCACGCTGTGGATCGTGTTCAACGGAGAAATCTACAACCATCTCGCTTTGCGCGAGCAACTCATCGCGCGCGGCCACCGCTACAGCACGCACAGCGACACCGAAACCATCGTTCACCTCTATGAAGAATACGGCGCGGATTGTGTGCAGCACCTGCGCGGCATGTTCGCTTTAGCCATCTGGAATCGCAATACGAAAACGCTCTTTATCGCGCGCGACCGGCTGGGCATCAAGCCGCTGTACTACAAATTGACGCCGGAACGGCTGCTGTTTGGATCGGAAATCAAAGCAGTGCTCGCACATGGCGGGATCCGTCCGGAGTTCAATCATGCGGCGCTGCCGGAGTATTTGGCGTTTGGATATTTATCGGGCGAGGAAAGTTTCTACTCCGGAATCCTCAAGCTGCTGCCCGGACACACTATGACCGTCGGCCCGGATGGCAAAGCCGACATCCGGCAGTACTGGGACTTGGATGCATCGAAGCCGCACGAATCGCGAGATGAACGTTACTACGTCCAGAGCTACCGCGAGTTGCTCGAGGGCGCAGTCAACAGCCACCTGATGAGCGACGTGCCGCTGGGCGTGTTCCTAAGCGGCGGCGTGGATTCAAGCGCGGTGGCCGCGTTGATGACAAAAATACGGCGGGTGCCGATTGAGACCTTTTCTGTCGGCTACACCGAGCAGACATACAGCGAGCTGCCTTTCGCGCGCACGGTTTCGGATCACATCAAGTCTCGGCATCATGAAGTGCTGGTCGGCGAGCAGGATTTCTTCGGGGCGCTCCCGCATTTGATCTGGCATGAAGATGAGCCGATCGTGTGGCCCTCGAGCGTGTCGCTTTATTTTGTCGCCCGCCTCGCCCGCGAGAGAGTTACGGTGGTGCTCACCGGAGAGGGCGCGGATGAAACGCTGGCGGGCTACACACGTTATGCATTCACTTTGAAGAATGCGGCCATGGATCGAGCGTATCGCAGCGTCGTGCCGAGCTCTCTGCGACGCGGATTGCGCAACGCGGTTGCGACCTCTTCGCTGCTGGGAGCAACCCTGCGCCGGAAACTGGACCATACGTTCCTGGCTAAGGACGGAAGTTCCTGGGCTTCTTTCTACTTCGATAACTTCTTTTCTGCCTTCGGCGAAGCCGAGCAGAACGGGTTGCTGACCGGCGAGTTTGCGCAGGAAGCCGCCCCCAGCACGGCATATAAGAATGTGATCGATTACTGGGAGCACTCGTCGTCAGCTTCACCAGGGGGCGAGATGCTACAACGGCTGCTCTACACCGACATCAAGACTTACCTGGTGGAACTGCTCATGAAGCAGGACAACATGAGCATGGCCGCATCCATCGAAAGCCGGGTGCCGTTTCTCGATCATGTGCTGGTTGAATTCGCGACCCGCATTCCACGCGAAGTGCAAATTCACGGACTGGCAGGCAAACGGATTCTGAAAAAGGCGGTAGAAGATCTGCTGCCGCACTCGATTCTGTACCGGCCGAAGCTGGGATTTCCCACACCCTGGAGCGGATGGCTGGCCGGGCCGCGCCTGGAAACGATTCGCGAGATGCTGCTTGAACCGCGCAGCCTGAACCGCGGATACTTCCGGCGCGAAGCGATCGAAAAGCTGTTTGACGAACATCGCGCGAAGCATCGCGACAACTACGATCGCATCTGGCGGTTGCTCAATCTTGAGGTGTGGCATCGGGTGTGTCTCGAAGGTGAATCCCACGACGAAGTGGGCGAGACAGTCACGAAGATGGTGTCGACGCGATAAACAGCAGGTCCTTCGCTTCGCTCAGGATGACAATTCATTTTGTGCGGCAAATTATTTTGCGCTGCACACTTGTGCGAAACAACGTCAGTGCTATCCTCGTTACCTTATGAGCACCTTCTGCCTGATCTGCCTCTTTGTTGCGCTCACACTCTGTGCTTTCGGCCAGCAACCCTTCCTCGATACTCATCAATGGGCCGCGTTGCGAGATGAGTCGAGCGGTGCTGCTCCCTACGAGAACCTTCGCTACCTGACCGGGTTGCATCGAGTGCCGGCAACTCCAGAATTTGACCAGGCAGCACAATTCGTTTTACAGCGTGCCCGCGAATACGGCCTGACTAATGCTCATAGCGAGCAGTTCCCGATTGATGGCACCAAGAATTATGGTTTGATGCGCTCGTACCTGGCATGGACGGTGGAAGAGGCTCGGCTTTGGGAAATCCGTCCCGAGCACCTTCTTCTCGGGGATTGGAAGACGGATCCAATCCGCCTCGCGGACTATAGTCACACCGCTGACGTGGAAACGGAATTGATCGACGTGGGCAACGGCGCGAGCGAAGCAGATTACTCCGGCAAGGATGTGCGCGGCAAGATCGTTCTGGCCGACGGCGTTCTGGCGCGAGTGCAGGAATTGGCGATCGCACGCCATGGCGCGGCAGGCATCGTCAGCGACATGCCCAACCAGACCACGGCCTGGTCTGGCCTGGACACAACTGTGGTTCGATGGGGCCATCTGGATGCGCGTCAACCGTCCGGCTTTGCCTTCATGGTCTCTCGTCAGACCGCCGAGGCGCTGCGATCGCGCTTGCGCAGCGGCGAACCCGTCATTCTGAATCCCCACGTCAAGGCAACCGTCGGCCCGGGCCACTGGACAGTCGTTACCGCCACAATTCCCGGCACGGACTCTGCCGCAGGAGAAATTGTCTATAGCTGCCATCTCGATCACGAACGTCCGGGAGCAAACGATAACGGAAGCGGTTGCGTGACCATCCTTGAATCCGCGCGTGTGCTGGCGCGTTTGATCGATTCGGGCCAATTGCCGCGGCCGAAACGCACTCTGCGGTTTGTCTGGGGGCCGGAGGTCGAGGGCACGATGGCGTTTCTTGCCAGCCATCCGGAGATCAGGCAGCGGTTGCGCGCCAACATCCACATGGATATGGTTGGCGGCGACCCTTTCAAGAACAAGTCGGTGTTCCATGTCACGGGCACCCCGTGGTCGCTGCCAAGTTTTGTTACCGATGTAGGCGCCGTGTTTCTCGATGCGATTCGCACTGCCGCCAGCGGATACGCTGGGGGCGAAATGCCAGCCGCCGCTGGCATTGTGGAAACCCGCGCTGGCGGACAAGGCACTCGCAACGAATTGATCGCAGATGTAAAACCCTATTCGGCCGGCAGCGATCATGACGATTACGACTCTTCCACGATCGCGGTCCCATCGCTTTATCTTTGCGACTGGCCGGATATCTATATCCACACCGACCACGATACTCTCGATCAGATCGATGCAACGAAGTTGCGCCGCGTGGCGCTGCTGGGGGCGGCCTCGGGATACGTCTACGCAAGCGTCGCTGCACGACAACTCCCAACGTTGCTTCCGTTCCTCACTGCGCAGGCAGAAACCCGCCTCACCCGGGTCTTCGGAGCGGCGCAGCAGTTAGTGGATGACCCTCAACTAGAACCGGGCGTCGCGTGGTACGAAGCGCGCAACCTAGTGAATCAAACCTTGCAGCGCGAGGATGCCACGCTGCACTCCATAATCGAATTCACGGGCGGGCCTGCCGGGGCGGATACAGACGGCACCAAAGCCCTCGCGGAGCAAGCGACGAATTTCCACAGCTGGCTCGACAAGCAAGCAAAGGTGCGTGGAGCAAAAGGAACAGCGCCCAGCGCGCCCTGGGCCGGCGACTCTGAGGCGAAACGCGTGCCCATTCGCGTGGGAGAATTCGGTCCACTGACTTATCAGAACGATAACGTTCTGCTCGCACGCCTGGGTAAAGAGCGCTACGCGAAAATCAAGCTCGTCAACAGCGAAGCGACGCCAATGCTGAATGTGCGTGACCAATCTGAGCTGTATGCGTACGAGATCGTCAACTTCGTCAATGGAAAGCGCCCCGTGGGTGAGATCCGCGACGCGGTGTCGGCTGAATACGGGCCTTTGCCGGTGAATTTTGTCGCCGACTACCTCGAGGCTTGCGCTGAAGCTGGCGTGATTCAGTGGAAGTAAGTCGCCTGATAGATGGCCAAAGGATCGCACCTCGCACACGGCAATAAGATCAGTTGCAAAGCAGGCGTGAGAGCACTAGAGTACGTCCAATATGTAAGGTTCGCCGCTGCGTGACTGGTGGAGCGCTATAAGGCAGCTGGAAAGGCTAAAGGATACAAGATTGAAGATCTCGCAAAAAGGTCTTTACGCGCTGCAAGCGATCATGACGCTGGGCCGCCGCTACGGAACGGAAACCGTAAAGATACGCGACATAGCCCTTGATAGCGACCTGCCCGAAAAATTTCTTGAATTGATTCTGCTGGAGCTCAAGAATGCGCGCATCGTGGAAAGCGTTCGGGGCGCGAAGGGCGGTTACCGGCTGCGCCGTGCTCCAGCGGAGATAAAACTCAGCGAGATCATTCGTCTGGTTGACGGTCCACTCGCACCCTTCGGAGATGCGGATCAACTCCGCAGCCTCATCGTCACCGATCCCGATCATCGCGCGCTTTACGGCGTGTTTTTGGAAGTGCGAGATGCCGCGGCCAAAATACTGGAGAGCACCTCGGTCGCTGACATTGTCGGCGGGGCTTCTAAGTCCCGCAAAAAATCGAGCCCTAGGCAGAAGGCAAAGAGAGTTCCAGTTCTGTCGATTGTCCACGAGGGCGCGAAGAGCAAGTAGCTTGCTCGTCCCGGACCGGCCAGGTGCACGAGCAACTCCTCTCCTGAATTGTCATCCCCAACGAAGTGAGGGATCTGTATTTTGCGGCGAACTGCAGATCCCTCACTTCGTTCGGGATGACAAGATAAAGTATTGAGACTTGATCCGAGATTCCTAAGCGAGAACGGCCTCGTACTCGCCATACGCACCCTTGAAATCGGTGATTTCGTGGCTGCCGTCGAAGTGCCATATCCTGGTCGCAACTTCATCGATGAGGTCCTCGTCATGCGTGACCAGCAGCACCGTTCCCGGATAGCGCTGCAGCGAGATGTTGAGGGCGTTGATCGACTCCAGATCGAGATGGTTGGTCGGTTCGTCGAGCACGAGCATGTTCGGCTTCTGCAGCATCAGTTTGCAAAACAGAAGGCGCGCTGCTTCTCCGCCGGAGAGTACGTCGGTACGCTTCTCGGCATCATCGCGCGGAAACAGCATCTGGCCCAGTATGCCGCGAATCTCTTCGGTCGATGCAGAAGGATCCCATTGATGCAGCCACTCCAGAACCTTGATGCCGGGCTCGATTAGCGTTTTGTGATCCTGGGCGAAATATCCCACGGCGGCTTCGTGACCCCAGATAACTTTTCCGCCATCGACAAAGGGCCCATCGTAGCCGCTGGTCTTTCTGAGCTCCGACTCCGAAACCGTCGGCGAGTTCGCCAGCAGCGCGTTTACTAAGGTGGTCTTGCCGGAGCCGTTCCGGCCCATCAGCGCGATTTTTTCTCCGCGCAGCACGCTGGCCGTGAAGCCGGAAATTACTTTGGCGTCTCCGTACGACTTCGTAACCCCTTCGATCTCCAGAATGTGTTTGCCAGAGGGCCGCTTCTGATCGAACTTCAAGTACGGGCGCTGGATGTTAGATCGCGCCAGTTCCGTGACCTGCAGGCGCTCGACTTCTTTGCGCCGCGACTGCACCTGGCTGGAACGCGTTCCAGCGGCGAAGCGGGCGATGAATTCGTTTAACTGCGCGATCTTCTTCTCACGCTGCGCGTTTTGCCCTTCGATCTGCGAACGAACCTGCGTCTTCGCGATCACCATGTCGTCATAGGTGCCGGTGTAAGTGATGATGGTTTCGTAATCGATATCGGCAATATGAGTGCAAATGCCGTTGAGAAAATGGCGGTCGTGCGAGATTACGATCAGCACGCCCTCATATTGATTCAGAAAGTTCTTCAGCCAGTGGATCGAATCCAGATCGAGATGGTTCGTAGGCTCGTCGAGCAACAACGCCTGCGGATGTCCGAAGAGAGCCTGCGCCAGCAGCACGCGCATTTTTTGCCCGCCCGGTATCTCCGACATTTTCCGCTCGTGCATCTCGTCGGGAATGTCGAGGCCTTGCAGCAGAATCGCAGCGTCGGTTTCAGCGGTGTAGCCGTCTTCTTCGCCGACGATGCCTTCGAGTTCGCCGAGTTTCATGCCGTCGGCGTCGGTCATCTCGTGCTTCGCATAGATGATTTCGCGTTCTTCGAGAGCGGACCACAAGCGCCGATTGCCCATGATGACCGCGTCAATCACGCGATATTTATCGAAGGCGAATTGATCCTGGCTCAAAACGCCAAGCTTGCGGGGCCGGACGACGGTTCCCTTCTGCGGCTCGAGTTCGCCGGTCAGAAGCTTCATAAAGGTGGACTTGCCCGCCCCGTTGGGGCCGGTAAGGCCGTAGCGTTTCCCCGGAACAAAGCCGGTGGAAACTTCGTCGAACAGAACTTTGGCGCCGTAGCGCATGGACACATTGCCAACTGAAATCATGATGTTCAGGGAACTGCGGGAATCGGTCCTAATCCTATCGGAGGAAGACGCAGCTGCTGTTATTAGGATATCACGAGCTCGCCGGCACAAGAACCAAAGGCTTAACCACAGAGGTCACCGAGGTCACAGGGAAAGGCCACAGGGAACCACCGCCGCTTGCCGCCGCCAATTGCGGATTCGTGTTAGCCTTTTCCAGCTAATCTTCACCGAAAGCGGAGTCTAATGAACGATCCTCGGCCTTCTTCCATCAACCTTCTGGCGATCGCACGGCAGGTAATGCAGGCAGAGGGTTTCGAGCCGGATTTTCCGCCCGAAGTCCCAAAACAACTGGCCGACATCAGCGCGGATCCGCCGCAACTTGTGCCTTCCGACAAAGTTCGGGATCTGCGCGGTCTTCTTTGGTCGTCGATCGACAACGACACATCGAAGGATCTTGACCAGATCGAGGTCGCCGAACGCTTGCCCAATGGCGACATCAAAGTAATGATCGGCATCGCCGATGTGGACTCCTTTGTAGGAAAAGATTCTCCCATCGATCAACACGCCGCCCGCGAGACCACCTCGGTCTATACCGGCGTAGCCATTTTTCCGATGTTGCCGAACGAACTCTCGACGGGTGCGTCGTCTCTGCTTCCCGACGTGGACAGACCCGCAGTGGTTACCGAATTGGTGGTTGGTGCCAGCGGCACTCTAAGTTCCAGCAACGTGTATCGAGCTCTGGTGCGCAACAAGGCGCAACTTACCTACAACTCGGTCGGAACCTGGCTGGAAGGCAGTGCGGCGGCTCCGCCTAAAGTGGCTGCGTCTTCGGAACTGCAGGCGCAGCTCAAGCTGCAGGATCAGGTGGCGCAGACGCTTCGGAAACTGCGTTACGCCCATGGTGCGCTGAACATCGACACCGCCGAAGTGGTTCCGCTGCTGCTCAACCAGCAGGTTACCGGCGTCGCGACGGTGGAGAAGAATCGCGCCACGGAGTTGATTGAAGATTTCATGATCGCGGCCAATGGCGTGGTGGCGCGGCTGCTGGAAAAAGTTTCTTCCTTGCGGCGCATCGTGAAAACTCCGGAGCATTGGGACGGCATCGTACGGTTGGCGGCAGCGGATGGAGAAAAGCTGCCCGCACAGGCCGATTCCAAGGCGCTCAACGATTTTCTTTTGAAGCGCAAAGCGGCGGACCCGGATCACTTCGCCGACCTCTCGCTTGCGGTCATCAAGCTGATTGGGCCGGGCGAATATGTGCTGGAGCGTCCGGGCGATCCCGAGCAGGGACACTTCGGACTGGCGGTGCAGGATTACACGCACTCAACCGCGCCCAACCGTCGCTTTGCCGATGTGGTCACGCAAAGACTGATCAAGTCTTTGCTCGATGGAAAGCCCGGGCCTTACTCCGATGACCAACTCACCAGCATCGCCGCGAACTGCACGCAGAAAGGCGACGCAGCGCGAAAAGTGGAGCGGGAAATGTCGAAGCGGCTGGCTGCCGTCGCGATGAGCCATCGTGTCGGTGAGACCTTCGACGCCATCGTTACCGGGGTTACTCCGAAGGGAACGTTTGTTCGCGTTCTGCAGCCGCACATCGAAGGATTGTTGGCACAGGGGTCGCAAGGATTGCACGTCGGCGACAAGATTCGGGCAAAACTCACGCGGACTGATCCGCAGCGCGGGTTTATTGATTTTGCTAGAGCATAGGACAAGGTCCCGGTCTTGTTTCGCCTATTGTTCGCTATTCACTCGTGGGTTACTAAGAAGCTGTAGTCTCTGAAAAAAATAAATTGTCCGATATTTAGAATCATAGGTTTAGCGGAAATCTCACGCCAAATCATTGAGTTTACATGACTTAGAGGTAAAATATCCCGGAATAAGTACTTAGATGGCAAGTTCTGGGCTTTTCGCTGGGACCTGGCGGCTCTCTTACTCGTTTTGTTCGCCTCGAATTTCGAGGCTTAATCGACTTGACCCCTTGACACACCAAACCCAGAAAAAATGGCGCCTGTTCTTTGAGCAATCTGTAACGACTGGCAAATCCCCCGAGCGGGGCTTGGACTGGCCGCGTTAAGAGTTTCGTGGCACGCGCACCCACACATTCGCAAAGAACGCGAATGTGTGGGGTACCCGGCCGTTGAGGTTCACTTAGCTTTTAGCTTTTAGCTTTGCTGCTTGTTCGAGTAGCTTCACGGCCGCCATGGTTCGTGCGCTGTAATCCGCACGCTTCTCCGACTTCGGGCGTCGATGGCGCTTGGTGACGGAATGTTGGTTTGACATGGGCTCCTTCGGTTCGCTGGTTGAGATTGAAGGACAGTTTAGCCTCGGGGCCGGTCTCAGGAATGGTCAATATTGCACACGTCGCTTTTGTTACTTCCCAACAGTAACGCTCATGGCGTGCTGGCGAATCTCAGCCGTTCTTCTTCTCCAGCTCGGCCCAGCGCGTGTAGAGTTCATCCAGTGCGTGTTGGGCCGCGTCCAGCGCGGCTTGCGCGCTTACCAGCCGCGGAGCGTCCATCGCGTTGGCTGGATCTTCTAGCTCCGCGCGTCTGGCTTGCACCAACTGCTCGGCTTCTTCCACTCGCTGCTCGATGGTCGCGTATTCGCGCGCTTCTAGATAGGAAAGCTTCTTTTTTGTTGTTGTGGTCGCTGCGAGTGCAGGGTTGAACGACGTCCTTGGAGTCGCCGGAGCGGGGCGGAGCCCCGCCACCACACGAGCCGGCTTCGGTGCTACTGATTCTGTGCGCTGGGCTTGCCATTGCTCCCATTGCGCGTAGTCGGCGAAGGTGTTTGCTCCGCCTTTGCCGTTTAGTCCTAGGACGATGCTGGATACTCGGTCGAGCATGTAGCGGTCATGCGTCACGAGCACGAGGGAGCCGGGAAAATCGATCAGGCTTTCCTCCAGAATTTCAAGGGTTGGAATGTCGAGGTCGTTGGTGGGTTCGTCGAGCAGAAGAATGTCGGCGGGCTGAAGCATTAACTGCGCGATCAGGACGCGGGCGCGCTCGCCTCCCGAAAGGCGCCCGACGGGCTGACTTAGTTGCTCTCCGGTGAAGAGGAATCTTGCGGCCCATCCGGCTACATGAATTACGCGATCGCGATAGACGACGGAATCACCGTCCGGCGCGAGCGCGCGGCGCAGAGTTACGTCGGGATCGAGGGTGCGGGTCTGGTCGAAGTAGACGATGCGCAGCCAATCGGCGCGGCGGATTTCGCCACCGGTCGGGGCCAGGTCTCCTTGCAACAAACGGAGCAGGGTCGTCTTGCCGCTGCCATTCGGGCCTACCAGGCCGACTCGCATTCCGGTGGTCAGGATGAAGTTGAGGCCTTCGAATAATGCCTGGGTTCCCATGGTGCAGGTGACGTCGTGCAGTTCGATTAATCTCTTAGTCTTGCGGTCGGTCGCGGAAAAATCGATTTGCGCTGTGGCGCTGCGCGTTCTCTGATTCAGGTCGGCTAGCTCTCCCATTAGCTCTCCAGCTTTGCTGATGCGGGCTTTGGATTTGCGCGTGCGGGCTTTCGCGCCGCGGCGGAGCCACTCGATTTCGCCGTGAACCAGATTTTCGAGGGCCTCCTGACGCTTGGACTGCGCGTGCAGGAATTCTTCTTTCTTCTCCAGAAAGGCGATGTAGCTGCCGCGGACACGGAGCGAACCATCGGGATAGATGCGATTAAGCTCGACCATGTCGGTGGTGACATTCTCAAGAAAGTAGCGGTCGTGGCTCACGATTACGCTGGCGAAGGCCGCTTGCTCAAGCAAATCTTCGAGCCACGTGATTCCGGGAAGATCGAGATGGTTGGTAGGTTCGTCGAGCAGAAGGATGTCGGGATGCTGCACCAGAGCTTCGACAATGGCGAGACGCTTCTGCCATCCGCCGGATAATTCGGTGGCGTGGGCATCGAGATCTTCGAATCCGGCACGGCCGAGCATCTCGGCAAAGCGCGCGCCACGCTCGGATCCGGAGACGCCGCTAAGATCGAGCGCGCCGTCGATCACCGAGCGTACCGTGGCTCCGTGCTTGAATCGCGAGTCTTGCTCGACACAGGCGAGACGGGTTCGTTTGCGGAACGACACTTCCCCGCTGTCGGGAGCGATGTCGCCGGCCAGAATTCGCAGAAGAGTGGACTTGCCGGATCCGTTCGGGCCAATCAGGCCGATGCGATCTCCTTGAGAAATGGTGAAAGAAACATTCTGGAAGAGCGGGTTTGCCCCGAAGGCTTTTGTAATTTCTTGTGCGTTGACGATGGGCGGCAATGATTTGCGGTCTCCTGAAAATGTGGGTATCTTGAGAATATCAGTTGATAGGGCAGGGCTCGGCCGTCCCTCGTCGAAGGAGCTACCTCAGCGGCTAAAGCCGACTCCTAGGGACCGGTTATCGCAGCGGTGAACCGACTGCGCCACCCGAAGGCAAGTGCAACCTCCGGTGAACCGCTGCGCCACCTGAAATCAAGTGCAACACCTCGACCTACTGCGTGATCAGGTTCTGTTTTAGATCCTCGGCGGCTTGCGCCACACTCTCCGGACTGCCGAGATCACGCCAATAATATTCATCGGCGCGGAAAGCCTGGATTTTTTCTCCCTGGGCAGCGAGACGCAAATAGGAAGTGATAATTGAGAACGCGCCGTCTTCGCTCAGCATGGCGAGCAAACGCGGAGAAATAACGTGAATGCCGGAGAAGGCCAGTGCCTGTAGCTTCGGTGATGAGCGAACCGGCGACGATCGAACAAGTTCAGGTTCCTGATCGCTCCCAGATCGTCGGCCGCGAAGCTGCAGTTGATCGTCGAACAGCAGGTAGCGAGAGGTCTTGCGGTCCTGCAGCGCAAGGGTGGCCAGAGCATGGTTTTCAGTGTGAAATTGCACCATGCGCCGAAGATCAATCGTGCTGAGGACATCGACATTGTGCACGATAAAAGGTCCTTCAGCGCGGTCGGAATCTCCGGCAGAACTAGCGGCAAAGAAATAAGCAGCCTTTTTCAGTCCACCGCCGGTGTCGAGTAACACCTCCTCGCGCGACACTTCGATGCGCAAGCCGAAGTTGTCGTTCGCTTTCAGATATTCCGTAATCATGTCAGCGAAGTGATGAACGTTGATGATCACCTCGCCAACTCCAAAGCCGCGCAAGCGAGAGAGCGTGATCTCGAGCAGCGTGCGGCCGTTGATTTCGACCAGGGCTTTGGGGCGATTGTCGGTGAGCGGCCGCAGGCGCGTACCCATGCCGGCAGCCAGAATCATCGCTTTCATTCTCATTGGTTACGCTTTCACCGATCTGGCGCTTTCGGCGATCGCGCTTTCACCGGGCCAGTTCTCCTGCTCACGATGACGGACAACCACTTGCACTCCGTCGTTAGCATTGCCACGCAGGTGTTTCGCCAATTGCTCGGCCAGGTAGACCGAGCGATGCTGGCCGCCAGTGCATCCGAACGACACCATCAAGTGTTTGAAACCGCGACGCTGATAGGCGGTTACGCTGGCGTCCACCAGTGAAATTGCGCTGGCGAGAAATTGATGCACGCTTTCCTGCTGATTGAGATAGTCGATAACCGGCGCGTCTTTGCCGCTGAGGGTTTTGAAACGCTCTTCACGCCCTGGATTCGGGAGGCTGCGGCCATCGAAGACGAAACCGCCGCCGTTGCCAGTATCGTCTTGCGGCAGGCCTCGATGAAACGAAAAACTGAAAATCCGGACCGTCAACTTTTCCGGCTGGGACGTCGCTGTCAGGCCTTGCAGCGTATCCGAGGCCACCATGCTTTTGAAGGCTTCCATCAGCGTCGGCAACGCGATGGGCAACTCCACATTGTGCAGCAGCCAGCGCAGGTTTCTCAGAGCGTACGGCACGCTTTGCAGGAAATGTTCTTTGCGCTCGTAGAAGCCGCGAAAGCCATACGCGCCCAGCGCCTGCATGATGCGAACGTAAACGTAGGCGTGGTAAAACTGCATGAACACAGCGCGATCGAGATCGAGGAAACCGGCCAGACTGTCGAGATAATGATTGAGCAGTTGCTGGCGCAGATCCGGCGGCAGGTCGGCCTTGGCGTCGTACAAAAGAGAAGCGATATCGTATTGCAGCGCGCCTTTGCGGCCGCCTTGATAGTCGAGAAAGAATGGCCGCTCCTCGCTGAGACCTTCGTTCAGAATCTTACGCAACATGACGTTGCGGGACTGGAAATCGCGATAGAGAAAATAATCGCGGCTGGCGCTCAACAGGAATTTCGTCAAGCGGCTGAAGTCGTGTTCCAGCGCCTGCTCGTTGAAAGGAATGCCGGCGAGGCGGAGAAAGTAATATTTGAAATAATTCAAATCCCACGCGATGGACTGGCGATCGAAGCTGGCGCGCGGATAACACACCTTGTAGTTGAGGTCGCGGCCGGCTTCGACCTGAAAGCGCGGTAACAGGGCAACAACATTTCGATAGGCCGCGACGGCCTCGGGAGTGATGGTCGCGCCGCTGCGATGCTCCGAGAGAAACTCATAAAGCGTGGTGCTGCCAAGATCTTCTTCCAGATAGGCGCCCTGGTTCAGATCTTCGCCATAAATTTCCGGTACCGGCAGACCGTGCCGGCGAAAGTGGCGGGAAAATTCGAGGAAGGCGACATTCTCCTCACGCACGTTATACAGAATTCCGATCGCGCTGATTTTGCCGCTGCCGCTATCCAGCCGGATGATCTTGCGCCCCGAGCCTCCGAGTTCGCCCTGCAGCGGCTTCACTCGCTCAACCGGCGAGTGGAAATGCTGTTCGAAAAGTCTTTTGAGGACTTCCATGAATTGCGTCGCTGCCTCCTAAAGATACCATCGGACACGCGGGCGAGTGGAGTGCGGCATATGACGCTCATCCCTAGGGTAGAGGTAGCTTGAAATTGCCGTGCCTCAGCGGCTAAGCCGTCGATGAAAATACGATGCTTACGGCACGGCTGAACAGCTTGCGGAAAAAGTAGTCGAGGGTGCAAAAAGCACACCTCAGGCGCTAAAGCGCGGACACATTTTCAACGACTTAACGGCACGAGTAAACTCGTGCCCTTCCCGTTCGATGAGAAGTCAGAGTTTTTCCGCAAGCTCTGAAGCCGTGCCCTTTCAAAACCGATTCAAACTGCACCACTACCACCCCTTGAAACCGATTGACAGCCATATCTCCACTGCCATAGCATTGAATTGATGATTACTCCGTTGACCCATCGCCATCACCATCATCACCATGCGATGAGCGTGTCGGCGGGGGAGCACGGATAACCAGAAGCACTTATAGGAAATCCAAGCCCGCTGGCGCAGAACTCGCCCAGCGGGTTTTTTGCTTTGGTGCGAGGGTTGAAAATTCGGACACCGAAATTGAGAGGGTTCTATGGAGATCGACTTCGACAAGATGCAGGGACTGGCGCCGGCTGTCATCCAGGATGCAGGCACAGGAGAATTGCTGATGGTGGGCTTTATGAATCGGGAAGCGCTGGATAAAACCCTGAGCAGTGGATTCGCGACGTTCTACAGTCGCACTCGCCAAAAACTGTGGACCAAGGGAGAAAGCTCGGGCAATCGTCTGCAGGTGGTCGCTGCCTTCACCGACTGCGACCGGGACACAGTGCTGCTGCGCGTCCGTGTGCTGGGCGAAGGCAAGGTCTGCCACAACGGGACGCGCTCCTGCTTTACCGAGGAACTTCCGCTGGGAAGCGCGCTCGGGGATGCGCGGCCTCAACCAGAGAAGATTGGGTAAGAAAGGACGGAGCAATGAAACTGCGACTCGGCATTCCCAAGGGAAGTTTGCAGGAAGCGACGTTGAGCCTGTTCACGCGCGCCGGGCTGCGCGTGTATACGAACGCCCGGTCTTATTTTGCGGCGACGGATGATCCGGAGATCGAATGCCTGCTTATTCGTGCCCAGGAAATGGCGCGGTATGTCGAACACGGGGCGCTGGACGCGGGCTTGACTGGCCTCGACTGGGTGCTCGAAAGCGGCCTCGATGTGGTCAAGGTCTGCGACCTGATCTATGCCAAACAAAGTATGGGGCGGGTCAAGTGGGTGCTGGCGGTGCCGGAGGATTCTGCCTTTCGGAAACTCGAAGACCTTAACGGTCGAATTATTGCCACCGAGCTGGTGAGTTTTACCCGTAATTATTTCGCGAGCCGCAACGTTGACGTGCGGGTCGAATTTTCCTGGGGCGCAACTGAAGTGAAACCACCACTGCTGGCCGACGCCATTGTCGAGGTGACGGAGACGGGCAGTTCGCTGCGCGCCAATCATCTCAGAGTCCTCGAAACAGTTCTTGAGTCGAACACACAGCTAGTCGCGAACAAAGCGGCTTGGGCCGATTCTGCGCGGCGGCAAAAGATTGAGAATCTGGCTGTCATGCTGAGTGGGGCTATCGCTGCGCTGGGGCGGGTGGGTCTGATGCTCAACGTGCGTAAACCGGACTTGCCTGCGGTTCTCGGACTCCTGCCGGCGCTGAAGAATCCGACCGTCGCGCCATTGGCCGATGGCGAGTGGGTCGCGGTGAATACGGTCATCGAGGAGAGCACCGCCTGGTCGCTGATTCCGAAGTTGAAGCAAGCCAATGCTCAGGGCATCGTCGAATATCCGCTGAATAAGGTGGTCATGTGAAGGGCGATAAGGTGAGACGTAAAGCGGTAACGCGTAATAAGAACGACGAGATGCGTATTGTTGAAGGCGATGAGCAGGTTCGTCTGGTGAGTGCGCTGGAGCGGCGCGGTGCGACCGATCTGGCGGAGGTGGAGCCCGCAGTTCGCCGCATTGTGAGCGACGTCCGGCGTAACGGTGATCGCGCAGTCCGCCGCTACGCCACACGTTGGGACGGGTTGGGTAAGGACGAGTCGCTCCGTGTTCCCGAGGCCGAACTGCACGAGGCTTGGGAGAAAACCGATCCTGCACTGAAGGAAGCAATCGAGCAGGCGGCGGGCAATATCGCGCGCTATGCGGAGTGGCAAGCACCGGAAGAATGGCGGCGCGAAATTCAGCCGGGCGTTGTGGTGGGCCAGATGGTGCGCCCTCTGGAATCGGTGGGATGCTATGTGCCGGGCGGGCGGTATCCCTTGCCTTCCACATTGCTTATGACGGTGATTCCAGCGCAGGTCGCCGGAGTAAGCAAGATTCGCGTTGCGTCTCCGCGCCCGGCGAAGGCAACCTTGGCGGCGGCTGCATTTCTGGGCGTGCAGGAGTTCTACCGCGTCGGCGGGGCGCAGGCCATCGCTGCCTTGGCTTATGGAACGGAAGAAATTCCGCGCGTGGATAAGATCGTCGGTCCGGGCAACCGATACGTGACCGCGGCCAAGAAGATGTTGGCTTTCGATTGCGCTATCGAATTCCTGGCTGGCCCTACCGAAGCCGTTATCATCAGCGAAGACGGTGATCCGGCTTACATCGCTTCCGACCTGGTGGCGCAGGCGGAACATGATCCCGACGCGCTGTGCATCTTCATAACAACTTCAAGTGTGTTAGCAAGCAAAGTTCAGAAGGAGGTGCGGAAGCGCACGCGCACCAACCCGATCGCCGCCCAATCACTCTCCCGGCGCGGCGCCATTCTTCTGGTCACTTCTCTTGAACAGGCGATTGAGATGGCGAATCGCATCGCGCCCGAACATCTGACACTTCCTGCAGCGCTGGCACCGGCGGTGCAGCACGCGGGTTCGGTCTTTCTCGACGAGTTCACACCTCAGGCCGCGGGCGACTACGTCTCCGGACCGAACCATGTGCTGCCCACGGGGGCGATGGCCCGTGTGCGGGGCGGGCTCAGCGTGCTCGATTTCGTCCGTGTCATTGCTTGCCAACAGGTGTCCCGCGCCGGAATCGACTGGATCGCGCCGCCGGGCATTGCGCTGGCGACTGCCGAGGGATTGAAGGGACACGCCGAGGCATTCCAAGTGAGGTACTCGGTGAGGTGCTCTCATGCTTGAAGCCCGCGACGCGGTAAAGAATCTGCACGCTTATCGGCCTCCGCTGGCGGGACGAACGGGGCTGCGTCTGGATTTCAACGAGAGCACAGTGGGGTGTTCGCCCCGCGTGCTGGCGCGGTTGCGCTCGCTCGATGCCGAGTTGCTGGCGCGCTATCCCGAGCGCGAGCCGGTGGAAAAAGAGGTCGCGAGTTTTCTTGGGCTCGATCGGGCACAGGTTCTGCTGACGAACGGTGTCGACGAAGCGATTCATCTGCTGTGTTCCACGTATCTAAATCCGGGGGACGAAGCTCTCATCGTCGTGCCCACCTTCGCCATGTACGCGATCTTCGCGCAGGCAGAGGGCGCGCGCGTTGTCGAAGTACCTGCCGGCGACGAGTTCGCATTTCCCGCACAAGATCTGATCGCGAAACTCAGCCCCCGCACACGACTCATCGCGGTGGCGAATCCTAACAATCCGACTGGAGCAGCGGTTGCAGGCGATGTACTGATTCAAATTGCCCAAGCAGCGCCGCAGGCTGCTTTGCTCGTCGATGAGGCGTATTTCGAGTTTCATGGGGAGACGCTTATCGATCGAGCGTTTGTCCACTCCACCGGGCAGATCGAGAATCTTTTCGTGGCTCGGACTTTTTCCAAGGCCTACGGCCTCGCCGGTTTGCGCATTGGCATTCTTGCAGGAGAAACCAGGCAGATGGCGATGGTCCGTCGCGTGGCCTCACCTTACAGCGTCAACGCGGCCGCCCTCGCAGTTCTGCCCGACGCTCTGCAAGATCAGGAGTATGTGGGCCACTATGTTGCGCAAGTGCTAACAAACCGCGCTAGATTGCAGCAGGAACTTGGCCATCTCGGGCTGCATTACTGGCCGAGCCACGCCAATTTCGTGCTGGTCCGCATTGGCTCGGCCCACGCGGAGTTCGTTCGAGTCCTGCGCCAGCGCGGAATTCTGGTGCGTGACCGGCACTTCGATCCCGGCTGCGAAGGCTGTGTCCGAATAACCGTTGGATCGGACGAACACACGGCGACCCTCATCGGCGCGCTGCGCGAAGTGGTTGAGCAGCTTGGATTGCGAAAAGAAGTGCCAACCGTGCTACCAACTGAGGTGCGGGCATGAGGAAGGCCAACCTGCATCGCAAAACTGCCGAAACGGAAATTCGAATTGCGCTCACCATCGAGGGCCGGGGAAAGTACGAAGTCTCCACCGGAATCCGTTTTCTTGACCACATGCTGGAGTTGTTCGCGCGTCACGGCGGCTTCGACTTGAAACTCGCCGCCCTGGGTGACTTGGATGTGGATCAACACCACACGGTAGAAGATGTTGGGATTGCCCTGGGTGAGGCGTTCGACCGCGCTCTGGCGGACCGGCGCGGCATCCTGCGAGCCGGCTATTTTCTGATGACCATGGATGAAACTCTAGGATTGGCGGCGGTGGACTTTGGCGGCCGCGCGGTTGCCGTGGTTCAGACTAAGGTCCGAGCGACGCGGGTCGGCGATCTGCAATCGGAACTGGTGTGCGACTTCTTTGAAGGATTCGCCCGGGGCGCACGGGCGAATGTTCATGCGCGTGTACTTTACGGTCGGTCCAGCCATCACAAGATCGAAGCGCTGTTCAAAGCGTTTGCGCGCGCGCTTCGTGTCGCCTGCTCCCGCGATCGGCGATTGGGACGCATGCTGCCGAGCACCAAGGGACTTCTATGATCGCCATTGTCGACTACGGCGCTGGCAACTTGAATTCGGTGAAGAAGGCGTTTGATCATCTTGGCGCGGAAGTCGTCGTAACCTCGCAGCCTGAAACCATCGCCGCGGCTGACAAGATCGTTCTGCCTGGCGTCGGCCATTTCTCCGCATTGGGCGCCCTCGACAATACGGGCTTGCGGGACGCCGTGCTGCAAGGCGCGAGCGCGGGCAAGCCGTTCCTTGGCATCTGCCTGGGAATGCAGTGGCTGTTCGAGGGCAGTGACGAGGCTCCCGAATTGGCGGGAGCGGGAATTTTTGCTGGAAGATGCCGACAGTTT
>DATFZT010000009.1:0-4253 GCA_035314185.1 Terriglobales bacterium | reverse complement strand
GCAGACACAATCGAAGAGAGTGCGCCACAGCGGGGAATTCGGGCTGACCCCGGGGAGCCCTGGCTGGTACGTGACCGCGGTGTAGAGCACCTTAGCCTTCGCTCCCCGGAACGCGTCCAGCAGCCGTAGCTGGGCCTTGATGATCCCTGTCTGCTGGGCACGGTGCCGGAAAAGCCGGCTGAAAGGGGTGACGACCTCCCCGGCCACCCCCTTGACCATATGCACCACTAGCAAAGCTGTTCGGGCGGGATCAAGCCCGTTGAATGCGATTTTTGCGCTCATGATGTTTTTCCTTATTTATTGATTTCTATTCGATCCGTTACTTTGCTCGGGCTGTACTCGCCATCCCGCGCGGTATGTGCGTTCATTCATGCGGCTTGTTCTTTGGAAGGTGCACGCTCTGTGTTGGCTTTCATTGCCTTCACGAGTGCGGCTGACGACGCTCCTTCAAGCGACAATCCGTAGCCAACTTCTCGCACGATGCGCTCCTTCAACGGTTGAATGAAGTGGATGCGGGTGTTGCGGCGTGTCACTTCCGGGGCCTTCAGGTACAGTTCGGCCAATTCCCGCGCCCGGGCGAGCGCCTTGCCGTTCGGCACAACTTCGGCTACCACTCCCCATTCGTGTGCAGTATGCGCCGGCAGCGGTTGTGGGTTCAGCAGGAACGCCTCGGCTCGCCCCGCTCCCGCGCGATAACTCCATGTGGTAAAGATTCCGTCACCGGGTGCGACGCCCGCGGAGAAGTGGGCAACATCCTGGAAGGTCGCACCATCCGCCGCCACAATCACACTGGCCAGTAGCGCGTAGTCTGAGTGCACATGGGCACGTCCCTCGACGGCGGCTATGACCGGCACGCGTATGTTGGCTATGTTTTCCAAAGCCTGAACGCCTTCGTCGTGAACCTGGCTCCAAACCCCGGGATCGGCGACATCGCCGAAAGAGGACCAATCGACATCAGTAATGAACTCACCACCTGCACCAGTGAGGATTACGATCTTGTTCGCCCGATCTTGCGCAATCCGGTAGAAGGCATCGATGAGTTCCGTGTGAGCTTGCGCGGACATGATGAACGGCCCGCCGTTGCTGTGAAACTCAGCAACCAACACACCTTTGTCATCTCGGGTCAGCTTTAGACTGTGATAATCGTCGAAGTAGTTAGCCTCAAGTGCGTTCATAGTATTTCCTCTCTGTCTCGTCCCGTGGGATTTGAATTAGACTCGCAAGTTTAGTGTTGGCCAATCATCTGGTTAACATCCGCAACTGCCTCAGAGTTTCGGAAGGCGGCCTTGATTCGATCCGCGACGATCTCCGCCATCAAGATGACCGTTGGATTGGTCGCCACCGACGGGACATCGGGCATAATCGAGGCGTCGCCGGCGTAGAGACCGTCGACACGCCGCACCTTGCCGTTCTCATCGACCACCGCACGCAAATCGTCAGCCGGACCCATGGGCGCGGATGAGGTCATGTGACCGATGTAGGTCTGAACGTGCTCGCGCAGGAATGACCTGATCTCCTCTCGGCTCCTGACCTTGGGTCCCGGCGAGATCTCCTCGTTGAAATAGTCAGAGAAGGGCTTGGTTGCCGCGATCCGGCGCGCCAGTTCGACGCAGTCGGCGAGCTTCTCGAGATCCTTCGGGTTGCGCAGGAGCCCGAATTCGATCTTAGGAGGTATGCGGGGGTCGCGCGAGGCCAGGGTCAACCGGCCACGCGAGTCGTCCTCGGGGCGAGGCACCGCCACGTTTATCGAAATGGCTTTGCCCTTCTCGGAGGGCCCGACGACGCCCGTTATGAGGGTGGGGAGGACGTGGAGGTCAGGCGGCCCGTCCCGTCGACCGCCGCTCCGCGCCGCGAGTATCACCGATACCGCTGGCTCGGTCGCGCCGAGCTTCCCCGGCGTGGTCGCGTGCAAAACGAGACTTGCAGGCTGATCCATATAGTGCCGACCCACGGGTAGATCCGCGACGACGGGAATGGCAAGCCCGTCAAGATCAGCCGCAGGTCCGACTCCTGACCGCAGGAGAAGCGCTCCCGACCCAATTGTTCCCGCGGCAAGGATGACCGTGTCGGCCTCGATCTCTTCCCCTCCCGCGAGCCGCACACCCGTCGCGCGCCGCCGGTCAAAACGCACGGTGTCTACAAGGCTCTCACCCCGAATGGTGAGGTTGTCACGACGCCAGACTTCGTCGGTTAGGTAGGTGAGAGCTGTGCTGAGCCGCGTGCCGTTCTCGATATTCATCGGAAGTCGACCCACGCCAAACTTCTCCGGGCCATTGAGATCGTCGATCTCGGGGAACCCCAACGCTTTTGACGTCTCGATAAAAGCGGAAAGCACGGGAGTCACCTCGCTGTAGTCAAACCGGCGAACGCGCACCGGCCCCGAATGCCCATGCAGCGACGGGTCCCCGTAATCGTCGGTCTCCATCTTCTTGTAGTACGGCAGGGCGTCTTCGTAAGACCAACCCACGAGGCCGCGTGCCGTCCAGCGCGCAAAATCAGAGGGAAACGCCCGCGAAAAGTTCGCGGCATTTATCGAGGAGCCGCCACCCAGCACCCGAGCGCGCAGCTCGAACGGAGCGTTCGGAGGGCGCGCCGCGTTATCGTCCCACAGCAGTTCAGGGTCGGGGGCGTGGTTGGAAGCGTCGCGCACCGACTGAGGGGCTTCGCTGGGCCGAAACGTCGGGCCCGCCTCCAGCAATAGAACTGACTTGCTCGCGTCCTCACTCAACCTGGCGGCGAGCACCGTGCCGGCTGAGCCTCCACCCACTACAACGAAATCGAACCTTAAGAATTTGCTCATTGTCTTAGTCGCTCCGTTTCTAGCCGACTTCTCAAGGGAATTTAGGAGTGTCTGCGACCGGCTGATGCCGTCTTGGAGAGTTCTATACTCTCAGGTTGGCCGGTTCTCTTTCCGCATCAGTCCAATCCTCAAGAGCATGGCCATCCCTGCATCCCTGGTTCCTATAGCCTTGGCAGTGGCAATCTCGATGCCAAATATTGTTTTTCGCTAACTGACTGATCCTTAACTGCACCGGTGCAGGCAAAGCGCGAAGCGCGGCTCAAGTGTCAAAACTGTCAAAATTAAAACCTTGACACTGCGGACCCCACTTAATGAGCGCAACGTCGTCGTAATGGTCGACACCGCGATTTTCCCAAGGTTCATTTCGACCGTCGCTTCGACACGAGTTGCTTTAAGACTTCCTTCGTAAAGACGCCACAGTGGAATTTGGCATGATCGTCGATCAGTTCCAGGAGAGCATCTTCCCCGGCTGCGCTGATGGCACTGAGGTTTGTGATATCAATGACAAGTTCACGGCCATCAAGATGCTCTTTGGCCTTTGTGTATTCGCTAAGGAGTTCGGTTACCCAAGGCTGAACGAGAATACCCTCGACCACCAGCCGGCGTTGGCGTGGGCCGTCAATGACAGAAATCTTCAACATGCCACACTCTTCCGTGAACGTCCGAGAGTGCAACACGCCCGCCAAAGTTTGCAGGTGTAACTACTTTAAATTTCAGGACGACATTGAAATCGGCAGGAATGAAGTCGAAGGTGTCAATCTATGAGTTTTGACACGGCTCGGCCGGGCCGGGCGGCCCGATCACGCGGCGTAGTCTCTGGGATCAATACCAAGCTTTCGTATCCGCGCCAGGAGTGTCGTGCGATTGATGCCCAGGCGTGCAGCGGCTCCATTACTCCCGCCCACGCGTCCCTTGCTTAACGCGAGCGCTCGCATAATCTCTTCCCGCTGTTTCTTCGCGCGTTCCGCACTTTTCTTCGCGCGCCCATCGGCCATCTTTTTGCCTTGATCGCTGGCCAGCCCCTGTTTTCCGTTTAGTGCCTGAATGGTACTTCTTACAATTTCCGCTATTTCGTCCTGACGTGAATCCTTCGCTTCGCGCTCATGTTCTTCCCCGCTCAACTTCCGCATTTCCATAAGCGGCGCGTCAAGCGACTTGCCACGGGTCAGGATGACAGAGCGTTCCACCAAGTTCTCCAACTCGCGGATGTTTCCTGGCCATTCCCAGGTTGTGAATGCCTTCATTACAGACAGCGGTATTCTTTTGATGTCCTTCTGAAGCTGCTTCGCGAATTTCTGCACAAAATAACCGGCCAGCAGTGGAATATCTTCTTTGCGCTCCCGAAGAGGTGGGACTCGAATCGGAAAAACATTTAGGCGGTAGTACAGATCGCTGCGAAATTCGCCCTTCGCAACCATCCTGACCAGGTCGCGGTTGGTCGCAGCAATCAAGC
>DATFZT010000008.1:0-2191 GCA_035314185.1 Terriglobales bacterium | reverse complement strand
CGGGGACGGAGATGGTGATGCCGGGAGACAACGTGAGCCTGGTGATCGAGTTGATCACGCCGGTGGCGATGGAAAAGGGATTGCGGTTCGCGATTCGCGAAGGCGGCCACACGGTGGGAGCAGGCACGATCGCGGAGATTGTTACGTAAGAGGTCAGAGGTAAGAGGTCAGATTGCAGAAGTGAAAAACAAGAAAGCGGCTTGCTGGCTGCCGCCAGTTCTTTCTTCCCGGAGATGCCGGGAGGGGTTAAGAGAGTGACACAGTGACTGGAAAAGAAAGAATTCGCATTCGATTGAAGGCTTACGACTATCGCATTCTGGATCAGTCGACGGGCGAGATCGTGGAGACGGCAAAACGCACCGGCGCACAGATTGCGGGTCCGATTCCGCTGCCCACGATGAAGAACAAGTACTGCGTGCTGCGGTCGCCGCACGTGGACAAGAAGTCGCGGGAAGCGTTTGAAATCCGCACACATAAACGGCTGCTCGATATTCTGGAGCCGACGCAGCAGACGGTCGATGCACTGATGAAACTGGATCTGCCGGCGGGCGTGGATGTGGAGATCAAGGCGTTCGGGAAAGAACATAAATAGTCGTCGGTCGTTCGTCGTTGGTCGTTCGCGATCACGACAAGACTTATGACACCCAGCCAATAGCCGAGTTTAGTAATCGACGAGCCACGCTGGGAACGGAGAAGGAAATGGCTAGAGTCACAGGAATTCTGGGCAAGAAGGTCGGCATGACGCAGCTCTTCGATTCGAAGGGCGATGTGCGGCCGGCGACGGTGTTGCAGGCGGGCCCGTGCGTGATTACACAGCACAAGACCCAGACCAAAGACGGATACGAGTCGGCGCAGATTGGACTGGTCGAGTTTGTGAAAGAAAAGAAGCTGACCAAGGCGATGCGCGGACACTTTGCCAAGCACAACCTTCCGCCGGTGAGATTTGTACGCGAAGTCGGGATTGAAGTCGATGCACCTGGCGAAACCACCGAGGGCGTAATCAAGCCGGGTGATCGCATCCTGGTCGACATTTTCGAAGGCGAGCGCTTTGTGGATGTCATTGGAGTGAGCAAGGGGCGCGGCTTTCAGGGTGTGGTGAAGCGGCACCACTTTGCGGGTGGTCCGAAGTCGCACGGTTCGATGTTTCAGATTACGGGTTCGATTGGTTCGTCGGCGTTTCCGTCGCGCGTGTTCAAGGGAATGCGGATGTCGGGCCACATGGGCGATGTCCGGATCACGACGCGCAACCTGCGCATCCTGGGCGTGGATAAAGACGAAAATCTTTTAGTGGTTGAAGGCAGCGTTCCGGGCGCGAACGGCGGATACATCATGATCAACAAGGCGAAGAAGCCGCCACGAGAGCGCCGCGGATTTGCGGGCTCGGCGACGGTCGATCCGTTGAAGGCAGCGAAGAGGGCTTCGAAGAAGGCTTAACTGAGATCGGGCTCGAGCTAAGGTCAAGGGCAAGAGCAAAAGCAAGATCAAAGGCCGCGGGCGAGGGCGCCCGCGCCACACGACACGAGAAAGCATATGGCAACTATTGATATTTACACTTTGAGCGGAGCTAAGGCTGGGTCGATGGAACTGGCCGATGAAGTTTTCGGCGCGGTCAACGAAGACTTGCTCTGGGAAGCGATCACGCACTATCGCGCCTCGGCGCGTGCGGGCACGCATGCCACCAAGAACCGCGGGAGCGTTTCCGGTTCGGGCAAGAAGCTGTGGAAGCAGAAGGGCACGGGGCGGGCGCGTATCGGCTCCATCCGTTCTCCACTGTGGCGCCACGGCGGCACGGTGCATGGGCCGCAGCCGCGATCTTATGACTACGCCTTTCCGAAGAAGAAACTGCTGGGCGCGTTGCGTTCGGCGCTGGCTTCGAAGTTTGCCGATGGCAAGCTGATGGTGGTGAAGGCATTCGACGTGAAAGAGCCGAAGACGAAGCTGTTTCGCGAGGCGCTCGACAAGCTGAAAATCGAGGGCACGACGCTGCTGGTGGATATTTCGACGGTGGAGAACAAGAACCTGAAGTTAAGTTCGCGCAACATCGATGGTCTGGAACTGGTGCGGGCGAACGAGGTGCATCCCTATCACCTGATGCGCTACACCCACGTGGTGTTTGCGCAGCCGGCGCTCGAGAAGCTGCAGGACTCGCTGAAGAAATCGGCAACACGGCGTTCGCATGAAGCGGAGCCGG
>DATFZT010000007.1:0-4459 GCA_035314185.1 Terriglobales bacterium | reverse complement strand
GCGATCCGCTGCTCCGCACTCACGTAGCTGAACACCGCTCCCTGCTGCTCGTCGTTTCCTCGCATCCCTACTTCTTATCAGCTTTCCCTGTGCATCTCTCGTTCGAAATGCGATTCTCCATCGACTTTTTCCGCAAGCTGTGAAGTCGTGGCCTTTCAAAACAAATCCAAACTGAGCCACTACCGCAGATGGCGCTGACTAGTGCCAGGCGAAATGACAATTTCAGGTATGGAAAGTTTTATTCTGGCTGATCCTGTGTTGGAGGGTGGATGCCAGTTGGTCCACGTCTACGGCCGAAATGTGCATTACGTCGGGGTCGAGCATGGGGATGCGGTTGCTTCCGACCGCGTCGCGCCGAACTTGGATCAGCAAAGCCTGCAGCGCCTGGGCGTCGTACTTTTGCGGGGTCAGGCGGATCAGTTCCTGAAGCGCTGATCCTAGCGACAAGCGTTCGCGGTAGGGACGCTCGCTGGTCATGGCGTCAAAGGTTTCGGCCAGGGCCACGATCCGCACTGGTTGCGGGATCTCGTTTCCCTGCAAGCCGTCGGGATATCCTGACCCGTCTACGCGCTCATGGTGCCAGCGCACGATTTCGGGAATCTGCGGCCAGGGAAACTGGACCTGGCTGACGATCTGATGGCCAACGACGGTGTGGTCCCGCATTTCGCGGGATTCTTCCGGGTCGAGCTGCGCGGCTTTTCCCAACAGCCGCTTATCGACGGCAACCATGCCAATGTCATGCAAATAGGCCGCCGACCGCAGTGACGCGACCGCGGTCGGGTCCATCCCCAGCGCCTCGCCGATCGCCTGCGAGTACCGCCCCACGCGCAGCGAGTGTCCATGAATGTTGATGTGTTTGACGTCGATGGCGGTGGCGAAAGCTTCGAGCGCGTTGTCGTAGAAGCCGTGCAGCGAGGCCAGCAGCCGCAGGTTCTCCGAGACCCGTTGGGCCAGCGTCTGGCCGAGAGTGTGATTTTGGATGGCCAACGCCACGTAGTGGCTCAGCATTTCAAAAGCGTCGAGTGCGTCTTCTTCGTATACGGCTTCGCCAGGCCGGCGTCCCAGGGCGATCGCTCCCACCAGCTTTCCCCGGACTTTCAACGGGCAAATGCACTTGAACAGTTCGGGAGCGACATTGCCGTTCGAACTGAGAAAGACATCGGAGGTGGAACCGTTGAGCAGCACCGGGCCGGAGGTTGCGGTCAGGGTGTGGACGTGGCGGGGAAGCAGGGGGATCAGCGACGGTTCGGGCAGCAGGGCGAATCCCTGCGCGTCGACCGAGGTGAGCAAGGAAGGCCGTTCGCCGAACGAAAAAAGGACAGCCTCGCGGGCACCGGAGGCCTCCATGACGGCGGTCAGCATGGTGCGAGCGGTTTGGCGGAAGTCGCGGTCTGCCGTAAGTTCGGGACCCAAATCCGCCAGCGCTTCGACTGTTCTTAAAAGCTTCTTGAGATTGGTTCCCTGCAATGCCTCTTGCGGAGGTGAATGCGAGAAACCAGAGCCCCATCAGGTTAGCATCGCCCCGCGACCGGTTTGTTGGTTAGTTTGGTGCAAGTAAGGCATCGGGTGATCGGGCGATCGGGTCATCGATCGGGTCACCGGATGATCGGAAGTTCGCGGGGAAAGACGACCCGATGGTCCAATACCGGATCAGAATTTCGGGAAGTACACGAAAGGGCACACACCGTATCACTTTCCTTGACAGGCGCGCGGCGTTGGCTCATACTTCGGCCAAATCGCCCGCGCCGCTTGTGTTCTGGCCGGTTTTATCGGCAATTTACGGATCGAGAGAGAGCTGTGGTTGTGCCTCAGTCCAAGTCGTTTCGCTCCGGGAAAATACTCAGCGCTCTGGATCGCGATGCTTTGCCGGAAACTTCCTCCAGCGGGTCCAGCAGCATGTCTGGCAAATTGGATGAGAGCACGGCCCTGTCGTCGCTGAAGGAGATGATTGCCGCCGGGGACCACCGCCTGGACGCGACGCTCGCCACTATCACAGATGCCGCCCAACAACTGACGGGCGCCTCCGGAGCCGCGCTGGCGATGTGGAAGGACGGCGCTATGGTGTGTCGCGCGCGCAGTGGCGACACGGCTCCAGCTCTCGGCGCGCGGCTGAGTGCGGAGACGGGAATCTGCGGGGAGTGTTTGCGCAGCGGGAAGATTCAGCATTGCACCGATACCGAGAACGATCCACTGGTTGATGCGGAGGTCTGCCGCTACCTCGGTTTGCGTTCGATTGCCGTTTTGCCGATTCAGGGCTGGCGCGGGGTCAACGGAATTCTCGAAGTTTTTTCCACCAGCCCCGCAGCCTTCAGCGAGCAGCATATTGCGCTTCTTCAGCAACTGGCGGCACTGGCGGAACGGGCACGCGCGTCGCTGCCGCATGGAGCATCGTCGGCCGCGCCGAAACCTTCGTCTGCGATGGGGAAGCCGCAACCCTCCGGCCTGCTGCCGGCGTCGGATCGTGTCGGGGACGTGGTGCTCGCTTCCCTGGGCACCAGATCGCGACCGTTTGTGTTGGGTGCCGGCGGCCTGGTGTCGATGGCGCTGCTTGCTTTGGTGATCTGGCTGGGGTGGCGTGGTCCGAGTGAGGCCGATGGCAAGGCGCGCGCGGCGTCGCCAGCATCTGTCTCTGCCAGTGCGGCAACCGTGAATGCGGCAACGGCGCATCCTCCCGACAATGATCCGGTCTGGAAGGCGAATCCTGGTGGCGAGTCGCTGTTTCAGTCCGGTTTAAAGCCTTCAGCTGGATCCCCGGTGAGGTTTGCCTCAAAGGTGGACGTGGTCCCGGGAAAGAAGCGTCGGTCGGATCGATCACTCTTGCTCGCCGACGTTGCTGCCGATGTTGTCGTCCGACATGAGGGTCCAAGCTCGCAGACTGGATCGCAATCCGATCTCATCGACCATGGAGTTCTCTCCGCGAAAACGTCGTTGAAGGGGCCGGCTGTGCCGGTGTCGCGAGGGATTTCAGGCGGGCAACTCCTGCACCGCGTTGAGCCTGTTTATCCCGCGGAGGCTCTTCTGCTGCGACTGGAGGGCACGGTCATTCTGGCCGCGACCGTGATGGAAGATGGAACGGTGCGCGACGTCAAGGTGGTCGAAGGCTTGCCCGAGTTGACCGCAGCCGCTGTGGACGCCGTGAAGCAGCGGCGGTACGAGCCTTTTGAACTCGACGGAAAGCCGGTGAAGAACGAGATCGGGACCAGTGTTGAGTTCAAACTTCCCGAAGCAAGTCATTGAGTCATTGAGACATTGAATCATTAAGACATAGAGTCATTGAGACATTAAGTCATTGAGACATTGAATCATTGGGTCGTGGGAAGTTCCGGCCTCCAATGATTCAATAATTAAATGATTCAATGTCCTAAACTTACACGCCGACCGGGAAGGGTTTGGTGTGGGTTTCGGAACCTACCGAGAGTCCGGCGAAGCGGCCTTGCAGCAGCGACATCAGCCCGGTGACCCAGTATCCGATCACAAATAACAGCAGGAAGGGAACGGTGAAGTAATTCTCATTGTCGATGGCGTAATACACCGCCAGCGCGAAATACGTTCCGATGAGGAGTTCAATCCACGGGACCCATCCCAGGCGCTTGCGGTATTTTTTCGCACCGACTCTGTCCTTCTTCGATTCGACGCGATACTTGGGAGTGCGGGCGAAGGCAGTCTGCTTGCCGACCAGCGCTTCGAGCACGGCAATGGTGTTGGTGATGGTCAGCCCGATTCCCAGAGACATCAAAAGCGGCAGGTAGAGCAGCGATCGCAGCCAGCTTTTCGGAAACAGTTCCTTCTGCGAAACCAGATAGAAGCTGGAAATGGAGAAAGTCGAAGCCATGAACAGGGGCAGGTCGATGTAGAGCATCTGGAACCATCCCTGATAGAAGCGAATTATCATGGCGGGCATTAGCAAAACCGAGAGCACAATCATCAGCGGATAGCTGATGTTGGCCGTCAGGTGATACACGGCTTCAACTTTCTGATGTCGCGATACGTCGCTCTTCAACACCTTCGGAAGTATTTTCTTCGAGACCTGGATCAACCCTTTGGCCCAACGCGCTTGCTGCGTCTTGAATGCGGTCATCTCCACCGGCAACTCGGCCGGACATTCGACATCCTGCAGATAAACGAACTTCCATCCCTTGAGCTGGGCGCGATAGGAGAGGTCGGTGTCTTCGGTGAGCGTGTCGTGCTCCCAGCCGCCGGCTTCGTCGATGGCCGAGCGCCGCCACATGCCGGCCGTGCCGTTGAAGTTGAAGAAAACGCCGCTGCGGGATCGCCCGGAGTGCTCCAGAACGAAATGGCCGTCGAGCAGAATCGCTTCGACCTGAGTCAGCAAAGAGTAGTTGCGGTTAATGTGCGTCCAGCGTGTCTGCACCATGCCGACCTTGGGATCGGTGAAGTGATGGATGCACTTCAGCAGAAAGTCGGGTGGGGGAACAAAATCGGCGTCAAAAATGGCAAC
>DATFZT010000006.1:0-2553 GCA_035314185.1 Terriglobales bacterium | reverse complement strand
CCACCAACCACCCCACCATCCGCGCCCAGTGTCTATCGAGGCATTACCCCCGTCTTTTGCTGATTTCTGTTGCTTTGTTTTGAATCGTTTGCAGCCCACTTGTTGAAACCCTCCGAAATTTGTTGATTCTGGAGGATTCTCCATCTACAAAATCATCTACAGGCTCAGAACTCCTGATCTCGATGGGGGACTTGTACGATCTTTAGGCCGAAGTTCCGAAGCCATTCAGACAGTATTCCGCTGATTCAGCGAGGGATAGGAGCAAAATCAATTTCCAGCTACTGGCAACGAAGCGAGTAACTGGTAAGCCTTGGCCTGTAGCGGTGTCGGCTCGGGTACCTGCTGGAATGTCGGGCTGGAGGAGTCTGATTTCAAGCTATAGGTGACGCGAGCCCGGCTGGCCAGCTCGGCCATCAGGCTGGAGAAACTGTGTACCGTAAAGCCATCCGCGGTCTGATGGGTAGCCTTCTTTTGCTTGGCGGTTTCCGAGGGGCCAGCCGGCAGTATCGGATCGCGACGCTTTCGCTGTTCGGGTAATTCTTCATCCGCAAACAGCAGCGGCGCCCAGGCGCGGCGCATGTGCCATTCCACGTAGTAGGCCAGCAGACACAAAAAGATGTGCGCGGCCACGCGATTCTCGTCGCGATGACGAATCGGTCGAACCAGCAGATCGATGCCCTTCAAAGTGCGGAAAGCGCGCTCCACCTGGGACAGGCTCTTGTAGCTGCGCACCGTCTCTGCGGCCGACAAGCGCTCGGCCGGTTCGCTGGTACGGATGACGTAAATCCCATCCAACTTCGCTTCCTGCTGAATGGATTCTTCGCGGCGGGTCCAGCTAAAGGTGCCTTCGCCGATGGTGTATTGAAAATGCTTGGCCACCTTGTAGCGCCCCAAGACCTTGCCGACCTTGATCCCAATTTCAGTCGCTCGCAACGGCTTCTTGGTGCGGTGGGCCACTTGCTTGCCGATCTTGGCGAGTTGTTGCTCAGTGGCTTGCAGCAACTCCCGGCGCTTGCGCCCGCGCTCTTCTTCCAGCAGAGGATTATGGCAGACCATCAGTCGTTCGCCGGGATAGTCCGGAGCGGTGATCTCCGCCAGATTCTGCTCATCCAACAACGACAGTTGCAGCGCTCCCTTGGTCGCCAACGCGCGGATGGCCACGCTGGTCAGGGCGGTAATCCAGCCCAACCCCGCCTGGGTTTTCAGCTTGTCAATCTGAGGTTGTGTGAGCATACCGCGATCGCCCACCAAGACGACCTGCGACAACTGAAACTGCCCCCGCAACTTTTCCACTTGGTCCACGACCGTGGTGGAATCTCCCGTGTTGCCGGGATACACTTCGACGGCCAGGGGACGGCCCTCGCGATCGGTCAGCACGCCGTAAACGATAATCGGCAGCCCCTTCTTGCCATCGCGGTCATGACCGAACCGGGCCAGGGGGCAAGTATGGCCCTCGTAGTAGCTGCTGCTGACGTCGTACAGCACAAGGCTGCCCTCGGCCAGATGACGGGCCGCCAGTTTTTTCTCGATGCGGGACTGGCGCTCTAGCAGCCAGTCCATCGCCCGATAGAGTTCATCCTCGTCGGCATCCTCGACGGACAACTGCTGGGCCAAGCTGGTGGCATGCCAGTCGCGGACGGTGGCCAACTTCGAGCAGGGGTGGAGCAATCGTTCCGCGATCATGGCCACGACCAGATCGCGTTCGCGGCACCGCTTAGCGGCAATAATCGAGTCCAGGCCCAGCCGCCGGATGGCGGTGAGGACGGCCTCAACATGGCCATGAGGAAGAGTCTGGTGCATGCGGAACAAGTCGTTGGGGGAAACCAGGGGTTCATCGCGCAGCAGGCGGCGGAGGGTTTCGATTTTCTGCGGGGGCCAGTGGGAGAGGTTGGCCAGGGTGCGCTTGCAGGTTTTGTTGTCTTCCCGCCAGGCTTCGCGGAGGAGGACGGCGGGGGGCGAGTTGCGGTTGGGGACGGTTTCGACGTACATGGGTTATATAATGCATATCACCGAACTTATGTCAAGACAAATATGTTACTTACATGGGTGCACAATGCGGTTCAAAAACCTCGTCAAGGCGAGCAAAACAAATCGGTTATCGAGAAATTAGGCCCTTTTATTCGGGGAACTCCGGGCTAACCAATCGCCAGAAAATGCTTGATCAGCTTTTTGCCTTCGACGGTGAGTACGCTTTCGGGGTGGAATTGCACTCCTTCTACCGGGAACTGCCGATGCCGCAACCCCATAATGGTGCGCGTACCATCTTGTTCCGTGGTATAGGCCGAGACCTCAAGTTCCGCCGGCAGGCCCTGTTCGGAAACGATTAGCGAGTGATAGCGCGTTGCCGTAAAAGGGGAGTCCACGCCGGCAAAGATGGTGCGGGCGTCATGCACGATGGAGCTCGTCTTGCCATGCATCAGACAAGGCGCGCGGACGACCTGTCCCCCGAAGGCCGCGCCGATCGCCTGATGTCCAAGGCATACCCCCAACAGCGGCGCCTTCCCGGCAAAATAGCGGATCAGTTCGATGCTAATGCCCGCCTCTTGAGGCGTG
>DATFZT010000005.1:0-30625 GCA_035314185.1 Terriglobales bacterium | reverse complement strand
AGTTCTTCAAGCATGATCTGGCGTAGATGGGTCACAGAGAGTTCCTCCTCTGCGACACAAACTAGCTCAGATCACCTCGACCGTCGGCCCCGCAACACGCGAATGCGTCCGCCGCAAAGCGGCTTAGTTCAAGTCGGCTTCTGGGAAGTCTCCTGCTGACAATCGCTGAGATTCCTCTCGAGCGACGGGCAATACAGAAGTTGCCTGCGTTTTCGGGACCGAGGATAAACTCCCGTTCGTCACGGTTGTCTCTACGTTTACCCTTGAGGCGCCCCGCGGCGCGGGGCTTAGCTCTAGGGTCCATGCTCTGGCTGCGCTCAGTTTTGCGCGTCCGTCCCCGTGCCATTTCCGTGCCGTTAACGCGGAATTGCACCGAACTAGCCGCGTTAGATGCCATCTGCCGCGGTCTAAGTGTATGTAACTACATTAGGGAGCGTTTTCGAATCCCACTCTCTCCGCCATTACCTTAGTTATCTAGTACTTGCGAGCAGGTGATACCTACACTGATACAGAAATCAGCGGGGGTGGTCACCATGAATCGCCAAGTCAATCCTTGCCTAGCGAACCCGTTGAGCAGCGGCGATGCGAGCACGACCTGCGGTAGAGATGGTTTTTCTTGTTCGATTGCTGCTCGTCCCGTTAAGCAGTGAGAGTGCGCGATTGGGGCCTTCGAGTTGAACACAAAGACGGTCGCGTTCCTGTTCCAAGTCTTTGGGTACCAAGGTGAGATTATCCGTGAGGAGAGTCTAGCAAGGCATGCGCGGCCTGGGACGCATCGACGCAGCCAGACTGGCTTACCAGCGAAGTGTTCTCGCAACAAGCCGGCGCTTCAACCTCCACCATTCGATCACGGGATTGGAGCTTCTCGTGGTACGACGGTCGGATTCGCGAAGGCCACCGCCCGCATCCGTGGCATTGGCAGGCGCTGGCGCAACTGGTGGGCGTTTCGCAGTTACAGTCATAGGCGCACCCAGATGACGCTGTAACGTGCGTTTCCCAAAGTGAGTCTCGTCACACATTGGTGTGATTACAGCCCCTTCTCTTGCTCTTTTAACTTGACACCGATGACGAGGCTCTTTAGGCTAACGCTCGCTGTTTCCTGAGAGGTAAAGCGAAAAAACCGTTTGGAGGTGGGCCAATGGCTCGCTGTGGTTTTGTGCTATCCCTCGCATCTCTCGTCCATTGTAGCCTACCCCTGGTGTTGCTTTGTGCAAGCTTAGGACTCACCCAAAGCGTGTCCGCCCAAAATCCCACCGATAGCGCACAACCGACAGAACCTACAAGCGGAGAGGTTTCTTTAAACGACCTCGACGCTCACATCAATTTCAGTATTGTAAACAAGCTAGAAGTAGGTATTCCATTTTCCCTTGGTTTGAGCTTCGACAATAATAATTGGACTCCGGCGCTCTTTTTTCTGTGCTTTAGCGAAGCATGCAATCGCCGCTGTGTGCCTGAAGGCGGAAACCTTGCAGTGATTAAGTGTTAGTTTCTGCCTTCTCCGAAAGTCATCGGGGTGTTTGGTCGCACTTAGAAAACCTGCCCTAAAGGAGGCCGGATGATGCTATTCCGGAACTGAGACCAACTCCTCATCCTCGTCTTCGATCTCTTCCGATTGCGGTTCACCAGCGAATCCGACGCCAGCGAAGCCGGTGCGCTTGCGGGCTGGCCGGGTCGGGATGATCAGGGCAAGTTTCTCCATCTGCTCGCGCGTGGGCACGTTCTTGCTGCTAAAGTCGGTGCAGTCCGCGACTTTGAAGGGGACGGGGCGCAACTTGCTGAAGCAGCAAAAGACCGTTTCTTCGCTTTCGCGAAACCCCTTCTGGATGTGTGCCCAGTAGCAAGCACGGCAAAGTGACTCTTCGTCTCTTAGCGCTGCTTTCTTCATGACTATCGTCTGCATAAGTAACTTCTTCTAACCGGCGCTAAGCCGGAGTCTGGTGCTAAGGTACGCATAAGTCCGGTCGGGGTACATGTGGACACGGAAATGTTGCTGCACTAGGGGGTTTCGAACCCCGGCATCCGTAAGGGCGCCTGCTCCCGAAGTATCCGTGGCCTTCGCCACCGACCCTGTGAAGCTAAGGCTGGGGGAAACAGCCAAACTGCCCGCCGCATGAGCCGAAGCAGAAGGCAAGCGGCAGCGGACTTAGTCGATCCGCAGTCGAAAGAACCGCGGCCTGCGCCACCCAGCGAGAGTTTTGGTTTTAGGGCTGCTTTGAGTTCGTCGTAGACTTAGTAACTGACGAAGTCGAACGACGCCCTTAGCCAAATGCGACCCGGTTCGAGTCGCCGTGGCATATGCAGCACGTTATGGGTTGTGCTTTTATCCGCCATTTATGAGCGTCCTTTCGGAGAAGATGTAAGAATATGCCATGACTTTGTATTTGCCGTCAAGAGGGAATCATGAAATATTTTCAAATCGGTTGCTAACTCTCGTCGCAAAAGTCATCGTCGGCATTTTCCTCACTCTCTACAAGCCTTCTAACTCCAGGCTCTCAATCGTTCCTGTGAGTTGCTCTTGGGCCACGATCGCGGCCGGAAGCTCTTGGATCCAACCGGAGACAAAGGGGCCGATCCTGAAAGGACTTGCATTCATCGGACAGGCTTTAGAGTGGCATTAGGAAATTTGCCCATCCCAAAGTCGCTGTGGTGGCGTCCACTCGGAGAGAGACAGGCAAGGAATGTCGGGCAATTCGCTGCCGCGTCTTAACTGAGAATCCGGCTACCCATGTGTGTGGCGCACAGCCCGGTCACAAAGCCGGTGAAGACGTCCATGGTGTAATGTGCCCGGAGCACGAGCACGGCCAGCACCTCAAAAACCACAATCAGAACGCTAAGCCCTGTCAGCCAGCGTCGGTGCATGCGAGCCATTTTGGTGGCTGCCAGGACTGCAATCGCGGTATGACCGGAAAAAAATAATCATTGGCTACGCTATAGGTCACCAGCAGGGACGGAAATCCAGGATGTGCCAAATCGCATTTGGAGGGGCGGGAAGAGTCACGAGTGCCTGCATGATTTGGCGCAGCCCGAGCACGATCACCAAACCGAGGAATGGCCGGGCGGAGGCTCCAAAGATCCATTTCGAGAGAAGAAAGATTCCCAGCAGATCGATGATGGCGGAGCTCACAATCAGAAGTGCATCGGCCGAGCTTTCGTCTTCAAAACCCTGTTGCGAGTCCGTATCAGCGAACAGCGGCTACAGAATCTTGTCAGCGCCTTTCCAACGCTACGCAATTCCATAGAGTTACACGCCAGTGGAGCCTGCACATCTTGGTGGAACTCAAGCGTTCGTTACCCGGCTCTCATTACTTAAACCTGTTTGCCGGTTACTGGTCCCGGATTTAGTAAAACGTGCGCTTTCCGGGTGGCAAAGTGCAACCACGAGATGACTGGGGTGGATGCACTACGCCGTTCCTCCCGGATAGAGCGGACCGTGTCCACGGTCGAGGTGAAGCGCATGACACAGCAAAGAGAAAACACCAAGTTAGTCTGGTTTGGGATTTTGATTTGGATGGTGAGCATCCTGCAGGTCGCGGCTCAGGTTCAGAACGGGCAGTTCTCCGGCACCGTAACCGACCCTACCGGAGCAGCGATTGCCAATGCCAAAATCACGGCCACGAACCTGGCCACGAACTTGAGCGTTTCGGTCACAACGAATGCTACCGGCAACTACGAAGCTAGAGAGTTGCCAGCGGGTTCCTACAAACTGACGGTCGAAGCCCAGGGTTTCAAGACCGCGTCCAATGCTGGTGTGGGTGTGAACGCGGGCACCATTGCGCACGTGGATTTCAGGTTGCAGATCGGCAAGGCCTCGGAAGTGATCGAGGTCACTGGCGAAGCGGCCGCGGTTAACACCGAAGATTCGAAGCTGGCTTCCACCGTCACTTCTACACAGATCAGCAACCTGCCCCTGAACGGTCGCAATGTGTATGACCTTATTCAATTGACGCCCGGCGCCGTGAACATTGCGGGTGTGGATTTTGAAGCTGGTACTAACCATGGTGCAGGGGGTGCGGTAGTGAATGGCGTTCGGGAAGATTTCAACGGATTTCTGATCAATGGCATTTCCAATAAGGACCTCAGCGGTGGCGTGGTCAACGTCCCGATCGAGGATACAGTCGAGGAATTCCAGCAACTGCAGTTAAACGTGTCTGCTCAATATGGCAGCAGCGCGGGCAGCATCAACAACCTGATCACCAAGTCAGGATCCAACGCCATTCACGGCAGCGCATGGGACTACGTGCGCAACGACATGTTCGACGCCAATCAATTCTTCCTCAACCAGCAGGGCGTGTCGAAGCCACCGGTTCGATTCAATCAGTTCGGGTTTACCGTTGGCGGCCCGATCATCAAGGACAAGCTGTTCTTTTTTGGTTCCTTCCAGAAGGACCACTTCAAGTCGTCCGGCACGCCTGAGACTTTAACCGTCGAGTCGCCGGAATGGGAAGCCGCAGTAACCAACCCAAACGGGGCGCCGAATTCCGTGGCCGCGCTGCTCTACAATAACTTCAAGCCGACCATCCCCGGATCGATAGCCAGCTTCACCTACTCGAACACAGCTCAGCCCGGCAGTGTGGGCACGATTTTGCCGGCGACAGTGAACAACTATTATCTCAATGCACTGGGCCAAGCCGCCGGTGGATTGGTGAATCTGGCGTTGCCGTACGCTAACGGACTGCCAGGGCCGCTGTGCCAGACCTATAACAACATATCCGCTAAGCTGCAACCGATCTTCGGGGTCACTGCCGCCGAGGCCAGCACCATGGCGAGCGCCCCTGGGTGTGCCGCCAATGTTGTCGGGGGAGTCTATACCGGGACAGTAGGAGATCGCAGCACAGCTAGCTCAGCCGGCAGCGTGTTGCCCTTCGAGAACACGACCACCGCGATCTTCGGCACGCAGACACAATCCCTGGGTAACCTGTTTAATGGAATCGAGGGGTCGGGGCGCATCGATTACTCGCCGAACTCTAACAATCGGTTTTTTATTCAGTTTAACTGGCTGCATGAAACCGACTCCTTCGGCCCCTGCTACTCGTACTGTACCCGCGGATTTACCAATCCGGCCAACAATCACTTTCCGACCGGGCAGCTCAGTTTCATCCACACCTTCTCTCCCAAAGTGCTGAATGAGTTGCGGTTCGGGTACACGCAAAACAATACCGGCACAAGCGTGGGATTTCCGGGCGTGCCGTCGATCGCTTTTTCCGATCATACGGCGGCGATCGGTTCGTATAACGGCTATCCGCAGGTCTTCAAGGATCACGAGTACACCTACTCCGACATGGTCTCGATCAGCCACGGGAACCACAGCTTTAAGGTGGGAGCGGACCTACGGCACAATCTCGAAAACAGCCAATTCAACGTCGCGCGTGCGTCCTATTACTTCATCGACCCGGCGTATTTTGCGGCGGATTCGCCCGAGTATCAGATCACGGGCGTGGATCCTGGATTCGTGGGCGGGGGAAACGGACAAGGGGAGCTGGATACGAACGTCCGCCACTGGCGAAACTGGGAGGTCGGCGCATTCTTCCAGGACGACTGGAAGGTTAGCAAACGACTAACCGTAAACCTCGGGATACGCTGGGACCTCTACACTCGGCACACCGAAGAAGATAACCTAGCAACAACTTTCCTGCTGGGACCGGGCGACAACATCATCTCACAACTCGAAAACGCCAACATTCCCTTCAGCAGTACGTTGCCGTACGCGACGACGTGTAACCCAAGTACAGTAAGCATTCAGAGCACCCAGGTTCTGGCGGGGGTTTGCGGCCCGGGCGGTTTTGCTGCGACGGACCGTTTGGGGCCGAATCGCTACAAGGATTTTGGACCGCGGGTGGGCTTTGCCTGGGATGTGTTCGGGGACGGCAAGACGTCGCTGCGCAGTGGTTTTGGCGTCTCGTACGAGGGCACGCTGTATAACCCGCTCTCGAATTCGCGATGGAACCCTCCCTACTACTCTTTCAACCTGGAGTTCGACCCGCTTGCTGGCGGGACGGCGACGGTTGTCTACGGGCCGGAAACTTGTGCTGCCTCTAACGGTGGAGTCGCTGGCGGAGGCTGTACACCGGTCCCGGGAGCGATCCCTACGTACTTGGGCCATCCCGGAAACGCGGGCCAGAGCAGTTTCCCCACCGGTGGCGCACAGAACACCGGAAACATAACCGGCTACGCTTCATTCAATCCGGATACCGCTTACCTGACGGGCATCGTGCTGCCGCAAGGCATCGCCGATCCATACGTCTATAACTACTTCTTCAGCTTGCAGCGTGAACTCCGTTCCAAATTAATTTTGGAAACGGACTACGTGGGTACAGCTGGCCACAAGCTGTTCCGCGCGGAGGACATCAACCGTGCTGCGGGAGCGCTGCTGCCCGCGGGAGCCCAGGTGATCGACAATCTGGGCAGGACGCTCACCGGTCTGGGAGGAGCTCCGAACCCCAATTACGGCATTCTCCGCACGTGGGAAAATTCGGTGAATTCCGACTACAACGCACTACAAGTGTCGGTGAAGAAGCAGATGAGCCGCGGAATCCTCTTCAATGCCAATTACACCTGGAGCCACTCCATTGACAACGGTTCAACCTGGCACAGCGGCGCAACCACCGCCAACGGTGGAGCTGCGGGCGAGGGGTACACGACCGACCAGACGTTGGCTGGGCTGGACCGAGGGAACTCGATTTACGACATTCGGCACCGCCTGGTACTCAACTATGTGGTCCAGTTGCCGGGGCAAAGACTGAAGGGCGCTCTCGGGGTCGTCGCGGGCGGCTGGTCGTATAACGGGATTTGGGCCTTCCAATCTGGGGCGCACTGGATGCCGTACGCTCCTGTTGGCGACCCCGCCAATTTATGCGAACCCACAAGCCCGGGAGCAGCGACGTGCTCCATAAGTTCATCTACGGGGGCGGCGAATCCCTGCGTGCTTGCCGATTTCCCAGGGGGTAGCGCAACTCCGAACTGCATCAACACGGGTGGAGACTTCAATCTGGACGGCGGTAACAACGATCGTCCAAATTCGAGCATCCAACATGCGACGTTTTCCCGGAGCAGCTGGGCCAATGGCTGGGCCACTGGCGGACAAGCCAATTTGCCGGTCTTGTCTAGTCCTTGTCTGGCATGCACCGGCGACCTCGGCCGAAACAATTTCGTTGGCCCGGGCCAGTGGTATGCCGATATGACCCTCAGCAAAACCTTCACATTCACCGAGCGTTTTCATCTGAAGTTCGAGGCGCAGGGATTCAACGTGTTCAACCGCCCGAATTTCCTGCTGGCGGTGAACGGCGGGGGCGCCCACAACGCTATCACCGACCCGCAAATCGGTCAGGCTGCGGGCACGCTGAATGCACGCAACATTCAATTGGGCCTGAAGCTCATGTTCTAGGCGAAGGGTTTTCGCGGGCCTGTCCTCATTGAGGGCAGGCCCTTTTCTTTTTTGTCGCGATCCCGAGTTCTGGCTGAAACACTTAGACATTACATAACATGGCATATCTGTATTGGGAAGCGAGCTATTTACTTGGTCAACACAAGTAACTACGTCACGCTTACGATACTAGTCACTGCTCTCGCGGTATTAGTCCCAAACGTCTTACTACCGGTACCAGAGTACTATTCGAACAGTAAGCACTTATTGCAGAATGGCATCTGTGGCGACCGCGACACAACTTGTGGAGGAGTTACGGAGCCATACGACCGCGAGCGTTCTTCACCCCTCGGCTTATCCCACTGCCCGTGATTCGCAGAAACGTAAACGGCTGCGATCGGTGATCACGCGGCCCTTCCGGCGGCCACAGCGTGTGGAGTTGGAGCGTGCGTGCCGTATCGCGCTGATGGAGAAGGAAGGTCCTGCGTCGGTCGAAATCATCTACGACCGGATCGTCAGGCGCGGGTCTTTGATGTTCTTGAGTTACAAACGACCATTTCGAGCGATCACCCTGGCCATGGGAGCCTTAGTGAAGCTGGGCCAAGCGAGTTTGCTGAAAACCGGGCGTCAGCGCCGCTGGCAGCGCTAATTCTTGACAGCCAGTTGTTGTTTCATCCAGGTCAGGATCGTGCGAAGCAACTCGTCGTCAAACTCACCTTTCACGGTCGCGCCATGGGTCATGCCGGCAATCTCGAGGTATTGGGCATGGCCGGGATGGGCCTGGTTGACGATTTGCACGATGGCTTCGCTATCAGCGCGGCTCATGATGGTGTCGTTGTTGCCGCGAATTACCAGTACAGGTGCAGTCACTCTTTGCCAGGCTTGGCCAAGGTTCAAGGCTTGTAATTGCTGATAGAAGGCCGCAGGTCGACCGTACTGGCCGTCCGGCAAGTCGTACCACAAATCTTTCCATTCGGGCCGTATGTTCTGACGGTACCCCACGCGTTCCAGTCCGGGCGCAGCTCGTTACGGTCCTACGCCTGGCAGATCTGCTCCGGATGCGAACATGCTGGGTCGAACGTGCTGATCTCAGGTTCCAACAGCTGCTTATCAGGGACAAAATACGGATCGCTGAACGGTGTAAGTGTGATTGAATGTTGTTGAAGTGTTGGCGTAGACAAGAGAACGAAAACAAAGCTGGAGCGACGGTCGAACGAGGTGCAGATAGCAGGCCCATGCAGCTTCAAATGAAAACCAGTTGCGCCAAGTGCGGAGCGCGGCTCGCTGCCGACGGGCTAGCCTACATATGTTCGTACGAATGCACATTTTGTTCCTGCTGCGCCTCCGAATCGCAGGGCCGGTGTCCGCATTGCACAGGCGAACTCGTGCTGCGGCCGCGCCGGAGCGCTGCTGTCTCGAGCCCTGAGAATAGTGAGCCCACAGGACCGTGGGGCGAGCGCCCGTGGCTAATCTGGGTAGTAAGTTTCGGCGTATGGACGCTGGTTGCCATGGCCGCGACCGGCTCGATTTACGAGTTGTATCGCGCGCAGGGTTATCCCATGAGTTTCGCTACCGTTTTCGCGTCGCAGCTCAGCCAGATACTTACCTATGCTCCTCTGACGCCTTTTGCTTTTGCGCTGGGGATACGCTTCCCCATTCAACGGGGAAACTGGGCACGCCGATCGTTGTTGCATTTGTCATTCGCGCTTGCCTTCTCGATCGCCCACATAATTTTGCGAGGAATGACGCCGTATGCGGTCTGGGATCCCAAGGTTAGAGGCTATACATCAGCCATTTGGAACTCCCAGGCGCATATGCTTGCGATCAATTGGCGAGCCTTCAAGAATCTGTTTCTATCAAATGTCGTTGATGACATCACCGGTACTTATGTTCCGATTGTATTAATCGCGCATGCTATGTCGTATTACCGGAGCTTCCGGGATCGCGAAGTACATTCCGCGAAGCTTCAGATGCAGCTGGCCAAGTCGCATCTGCAAGCCCTGAAGAGCCATCTGCAGCCACACTTCCTGTTCAACACCTTGCATTCAATTTCGGCGCTCATGTTAACGGACGTCAAAGCAGCCGATCGGATGATGGCGCGACTCAGCGACCTGCTGCGGATGAGCCTAAAAACCAGCGGAGTCCAGATCACCTCTCTGAACCGGGAACTTGAGTTTGTAGCCGCCTATCTTGAAATCGAAAAGGTGCGCTTTGGGGACCGCCTGAATGTTGTTCTTGACATCGCGACCGAGACCCTCGATGCGCAGGTTCCGTCCTTGCTGCTGCAACCGCTGGTGGAGAATGCCGTAAGGCACGGTATTTCAAGGCTCTCCTCGGGGGGTAACATTTGGATTACCGCTCGTCATGATGACGGCGACCTCTATCTGTGTGTGAAGGACAACGGGCCTGGTCTGCTCGTGGCCGCCGATGTTCAGCCTGGAACTGGCTTGGGGCTTGGAGCCACGCGGGAACGGCTCCAGACGCTCTATGGCAGCGCCCAGACCTTGGACATCCATGGCGCTTCTAGCGCTGGATTCGAGGTCTGCATCAAGATCCCATTTCGAATTGAACCCCAATTCCCAATGGATGAGGTGGGCAGTTCGGCGGCAGCAACCTTTTGAGAAGATGCACGTCCAACTCACATCGAAGGGACAAACGCAGACTGAAATGAGGTCGGGGGAAGCTCAAATGATCATGCCTGCCATCCGCACCATCATTGCCGATGATGAGCACCTGGCGCGCAAAAAGCTGCGATTGCTGCTTGAATCCGAGCGCGGCGTGGAAGTGGTTGCTGAATGCCAGGACGGCCAACAGACCGTGGACGCCGTGCATGCTCACCGACCCGACCTCTTGTTGATCGACATTCGAATGCCTCATCTGGATGGGTTCCAGGTGCTCGAAAAGATTGCCCCGGACGAGATGCCCGTGGTTGTCTTCACCACGGCTTATGATCAATTTGCGATTCGAGCATTCGAGGCGCATGCGCTTGATTATTTGCTGAAGCCGTTTGAAGCAGAACGTCTCCATCAAGCGATTGAACGAGTCAGGACAGAGCTGCTGAAGTCACACGATCGTGATTTAACCAGCCGGATTCTTGACCTGATCGCGAAGAAAGCGGAACCAAAGACGGAGGTACGGGAGTTTGACGACCGCATGGTCGTCCGAACGGTCGGCAGAGTCGTATTCCTGGATATGGAGGAGATTGATTGGATCGAAGCAGCTGCCAACTACGTGAAACTGCACGTTGGCAAAGAATCGTACTCGCTGCGTGAAGGCATCGGCAGCATATTAGAGAGGCTCGACCCGGAGCGTTTCGTACGCATCCACCGCTCGTTGATTGTGAATGTGCGCAGGCTCAAAGAATTACAGCCGTGCGACAGCGGCGAATACATTGCAGTCCTGAAGAACGGAAAAGAGCTTTCCTGCAGCCGAGGCTACCGTACCCAGTTGCAGCGCTTGATCGGCAAGAATGTTTGATGGGGCAACATGCGCCATCTTTGTCAAATGTATGTGCTCGTCTAGCGGATGAGTCGCACGGTAATCAGCCCACGCGCTGACCAAGTTACCCGAGTACCTCTCTTGGCTGGTCCGCTCCAAGCGCGGTGTTACTAAGCCTACGGAATCTCATCGGGCTTTCTCATAACCTACAAAATTCAGTACACAAACATGTGAATGTGCGTTGTAGCTGAGTCGACGCGTCCCGACAACTCTCCGCATTCCTTCCACAGGCAGTATGTTTTCGTACCGCGTTGCGCGCTGTTTATCCCAACACTCAAGAGTGAGCCAACCTCTGGATTGAGGAGTGCAAACGCCACGTAGTTGCGGTTCGAGCGCTCGCGGAAAGGCCGGCTATCAGCGAAACCAAACGTTCCTGATTGTCCAGTAGGTGGCAGGGTGTCTGGCCGTGTTTTGTCCTGATTTACTTTCTGCTCGCGCTTGTCGTCGCTTGTATTGCGGATTCGAGAGGTTCAGGAGAAAATCACATGCAATCGGAATTTCGAATCAACAGAATTCAACTGCTGGCTTTGCTAGCTCTGCTGTCCGGCGTTGTCGTTGGTCTACTCTCGGTCTCTGCCAGGGCCGACAACCTCTATGCCAGCATTCGCGGTACGGTTACGGATCCGACGGGAGCGGTGATTTCCGGCGCTAAGTTGACCGTTACCAGTGCGGGCACGGGAATCGTGTTTTCCACCACCTCAAGCAGCAGCGGTACGTTCTCTTTCCTGCAACTCCCGATCGGCGATTACTCGCTCCGGGCCGAACAAACCGGATTCAAAACGTACCAGGCATCGGGAATTCACCTGGATCTCGACCAGGTGTTCAATCTGGAGGTGAAGCTGGCCCTCGGTGCAACTTCCGAGCAAATCGTCGTCGAAGCCAATCCCGTCCAGGTGGAGCAGACGGATATGCAACTTGGCACCACCATATCGGGGCAACAGATTGTTGACATCCCCTTGAACGGCCGCAACTTTACCCAACTGCAGCAGCTTGAACCGGGGGTGGTGGGAAGCTCCGATCGTTTTGGTGGGAACTTAGGGGGCTTTTCCGGCAACGGTGCGGAAACGCAACAGAACTCGTTTTTGATCAACGGCAACGACTCCAATGATGCGGTATTGAACGTCGCTCTGATCGTCCCCAATCCGGACGCGATTGGCGAGTTTCGCATGGTCACCAACACTCTCAATCCCGAGTACGGCCGGAATTCCGGCTCGATCATTAACGCCGCCATCAAGAACGGAACGAATGCCTTCCATGGAGACGCATTTGAATTCTATCGAGATACCTTCATGGACGCGGGCGCCTGGTTTACGCCCGGGCCCTCGCCTTTCCACCAAAACCAGTATGGCGGTACGATCGGGGGTCCGATCGTCAAGAACCACGCGTTTTTCTTTTTCTCCTATGAGGGCTTGCATTTCAAGTCACCGGATGTCCTGGGGCCGGCTACCTCGGTTCCAGTTTTCAGCCCGGCCGAGCGCACGGGAGACTTTAGCGCTTCTGGAAGCGCCTTTGGCAACAACCTCATTCCGATCGCGATGTACAGCGACTCCAGTGCCGGCGCACCTTGTCCCGTAAGCGGCGGGTCCCGCTGCGCCGCGGGTTCCGAGACCTATGCTGCAATGTTTCCGTCGGGCGTAATCCCTTTAGTGGATGGGAGCGGAAATCCAATCGATGGAAATCCGCTGGCGCTAAAGTTGATGAACCAGTTTGTTCCTTTGCCCAATGCCCCTGGCAATGGCTACAATTTCAATCCCATCTCAGTCGGCTCCCATAGCCAGTATGTCTATCGGATCGACGACAAGATCCGCGAAAATGATGCACTCTGGTTCTATGGTTTTTGGGAAACCCAACCGCGCACCGATACCATACCGTTTGTCGGTGGGACGCTTCCCGGCTTTGCGGAGGATCAGCAAGCGCACACCAACCAATATGCAGTCTCCTGGACGCACACTTTTTCGCCCACCGCTTTGAATGAATTTCGCTTTGGCTATACCCGCCTTAATTTCAAGGCGGTCGAGCCTGTGAATCCCATCAATCCAACGACCTATGGGTTCACCGGTATTACTCCCCAGAATCCCGCACAGGCGTCCATTCCAATCATGGCAGTTGCTGGGCTCTTCACCCTTGGGTTCAGTTCTGACGGTCCGCAACCGCGCGTACAAAACACCTATAACTTGGCCGATAACTTCAGCAAGGTCTGGGGTCACCACACCTTCAAAGCCGGTATCAGCTTTGAGCGGATAGAAATCGACAACCCGTATCTCCCTAACCTCTCGGGTACCTATAGCTACGGGGGCAGTGGACATTTTTCGTCGTCAATTCCAGCGGCGGACTTTTTGCTGGGAGTGCCGGACTCGTATGCCCAAGGTAGCGGATCGATCATCGCATCGAGAGGGTTCGAATACTATGCGTACGGGCAAGATCAATGGCAAGTGCGACCTAACCTGACGATCACTTACGGCGTTGGGTACGACCTCGAAAAGCCTTGGAAGAATGCTTACGGCATGGGGCATATCATGGGGGCGTTCCGGGAAGGGCAGCAATCCACCATTTTCCCATTCATGCCTCCTGGATTTGTTTATCCGGGCGACACGGGAATCAATTCGTATGGAGGTATGAACCCCCACTATGCTGAGTTTGCTCCCCGCATCGGGTTTGCCTGGAGCCCCGGGAACAACAGAACCTGGAGTATCCACGGCGGCATCGGACTGTATTACAACCGCACCGAAGAAGAATTGGCGCTGCAAACTTTGGGGAATGCTCCCTTTGCCCTCACTTCAACCGGCGCCACAACCAGCTGCGGTTCCCCCGCGTTTGCCACGCCGTTTGTGGGCGTCGCAAATGGCATAAACGCCTGCTCGGTCCCCAATCCGTTTCCCTATACGCCGCCGAAGCCCGGTGCCGCTAGTCTTCCCAACGGGCTGTCACCGTCGGTCTTCTACCCCATCGGTTTCGGATTCAACACCGAGGATCCAAAGTTCACTGCGCCCCGGTCGACCAACTTCAACTTGACGGTCGAGCGGCAACTCTCAAAATCGACCATTCTTTCCCTGGCTTACGTAGGAAATATCGGACGTCACGAGGAGGGCGCATACGACCTTAATTTCGCGGGCCAGGCTCCGGGCGTGAATCCGGCGGCCGCAGCGTATCTGACGCAACTGCCGGGACAGAGTCAGCCGACGGCGAACTGTACGGCCGGATTCTTCCTGGGTGCCAGTGTGTGCCCGGCGGCTGGCACCGCTGGCGGAACGCCGCTGCCTATCGGCGAGTATGGACAGGCGGGTGTTCAGGCGACCGGTTACAACTCCAACTACAACTCCATGCAGCTGGTGTTGAATAAACATTTCAGCGATGGCCTGCAGGTTCTGGCGGCCTACACCTGGTCGCGTTACTTTGACCAAACCTCGAACCTGGAAAACAGCGGCTTCAACGGTCCCGGACTTAATCCTTTTGACCAAAGATCCACTTACGCTCCTTCCGCCAATGACGCGCCCCAGCGCTTCGTGGTGAGTTACACCTATACCCTTCCGATCTTTAAGTTGATTCACCGCTGGAAGCGACTGACCGACGACTGGAACCTCTCCGGCGTTTACACGCTCCAGCACGGTCTCCCGATTCCAGTCGCCGACTTTTTTGGCGCCACCTCCCTGACCTGCGGCACTTTCTTTCAATACGCTTACTACGCTTGCCCAGATCGTGCCAACCGCACCAGCGCGCCATTGGCTATCGGCAACCCAAGGAACTATACGCTGAACGGGGTTCCGAACCTTTGGTTCAATCCGGCAGCCTTCACGCTTCCCGCCCCGGGAACTGGCATAGGCAACGCCAGCCGCAACCCGCTTTATGGCCCGGGAATCAATTACGGCGATATGGCGCTGGAGAAGAATATTCACATCGACGAGTCGCGATACTTCCAGCTGCGCCTCGAAACCTTTGACACTTTCAACCACGCGAATTTTGCGAACCCGGCCAACTTCAGTACTACGGAAGACGTGTCCTCCGGTAATTTCGGCCGTATCTTCTCGGTGAATCCGATATCAACCGGCGGAGACGGTCGAGTATTGCAACTGGGCGCAAAATTCTACTTCTAGAAGTTCTGAGTAACCAGTCTTGCGAAGGGCGTCCCGAACGATGGGCGCCCTTTTTTCGCCCGGGTCCATCGCGCTGCCTGCGTGGATGAGCGAAGTGATAAGGTTTTCATGTTGGGACGGAGTGCGCCGATGAGACTGCGGGCAGTGAGCGTGGCTCTATCCTTAGTATCAATGTTTCCGCTCGCGCTTCAAGTGGCTGCGCAAACGGTGGAGACGCCAGCAAGTCCCGTTCCCGGCGTGGTCTCTGACCACATTCCTTGCACTGTCGATCCCACGCAAAGTTACGCTATCTATCTTCCGTCGACCTACACTCCTCTGAGACGGTGGCCGATCGTCTACGCTTTCGATCCGGAGGCAAGGGGAAGAGTTCCGGCTAACCTCTATAAAGAGGTTGCGGAGAAATATGGCTACATCATTGCCGGCTCCAACAACTCGAGGAATTTCTCGGCGACGGAGTCATCCAAAGGTGCAACGGCCATGTGGGCGGATACTCACATCCGGTTATCGCTGGACGAACGGCGTACATACACGACTGGCTTTTCGGGTGGAGCGCGGATGGCTGGGCTGGTCGCATCCCGTTGCCGGCAATGCCAAATCGCGGGGGTGATCGCTCATGGAGCGGGTTATCCCAGCAACCGTAGCCCGTCGGAAAGAGACCAAATACTCTATTTTCTGGCAGTGGGAGATCGGGATTTTAATTGGCCTGAGATCATCGGCATCCGCCGGGAACGGGAAGACCTCGGAGTGCCCTATCGGGTCCGGATATTTCAAGGTCCGCACCGGTGGGCGTCTCCAGAGGTTTTCGAGGATGCCATCGAATGGATGCAACTGAAGGCCATGCAGAGTGGAAGCTTGGCGGTTGACGGTCAATTCCTCGAATCCCTCTACCGCAGGCGGGAAGCGGAAGCAAGCGACGCCGAGAAGCGAAGCGATGCGATCGCCGAGCTCAATGCGGATCGCTCACTGGTCTCTGATTTCAGCGGCCTGGAAGATGTATCCGGGTATGAAAAGAAGCTCACCGCTTTGAAGAATTCTCCCCGTCTGAAAGAGGCGCTCAAGAAGGAACAAGGTCAGATGACTACTCAGGCAGAGCTGACTGGCGAGATTTCGTCGAAGTTAGACGCGCTGGCGGACACCGGGAACGATGAACAACGAAGCACGCTGAGCGCGGCGGTTTTCGAACAGATGCGACGCCTCAAAGATTATGGTGCTCACTCCAAGCCGGAAGCGCAGCGGTTGGTTTTCTTGCGGGCGTATAGCGCAGCCTGGGTTCACGGAATCGAAACCGGGCAGGCTGAATTCGAGTCCCGGCACTTTGAGCGCGCGGAGTTGTACTTTCGACTGATGGGTGAAATCGATGACGACCCATGGCCCGCCTTGCTGCTCGCCGAAACCAGAACGGCGATGGGAAAAAAGAAGCAGGCGCTTAAAGACCTACACGAAGCGATAAGACGAGGTCTCAGGAATCCAGAGATTCTCGAAGAAGACCAAAATCTGCGACCGCTCGATGCTGACCCGGAATTCAAGAAACTCCTGGTGGAATTGAAAAGTAAGTAGCCGAGCCAGCAGCCGCAATTGGGTCGCGATCACGCGTTGGCGACCCGGCAGAGCGATATCCCGACGATAACAAACCAAACCACCTGACCAACAATCGCCGCTCCAAATAAATGTTGGTGGATGTCGAGTTGGCCGGAGAGTTGTGCGACGACGGTGCCCGCTCCCAAAACACAGCCGTAGATTCCTGTCGAGCGACCTGGCGCAGCGCTCCGCAAGATCGATACCGACCAGAGCACGATTGCCGCTGAGGAAGCCACCAGAAACACGCGCATGAATGCCTGATCCATGAGGCTATTGTGGTTGAACGCGATCCGCCATCCCTGGCCTGCGGTGCCTGTGGCATTCACGATCCCTTGCGCCAGGCCCGGCGTGACCAACCCGTCGATCACCACGGCATTCATCATCGCCATCAGTGCAAAAGCATAGGTCACGAGCGCCGCACGTGCCGTCCATTGGACGTCAAAGCGCCGCGACAATCCCCACGCTCCAAACAGCCAGACCGGCAAACAGGCCAGCGCCAGCGAGTGAACCGCGATTAACTTGCGCGCCGCCGACGCGAACGTATCCGCCGCGAAAAGATCTCGCCCCGACGGGTGCAGCCCGAGCGCTAAAATGACACCGGCCGACCCTGCGATCAACGCCAGGCCGCTTATGCGATCATCTGTCATGCATCGCACTGTAGACAGGAACCTTGGAACCGTCAACGTGCGTGCGAAGAATATGCACAGAAGCTGAACAAAGAGGCACCTTATGTCCAGAAAAGCGCCCAAGAAAACACCGGCGTCGCCACCCAAGGCGGCGTCCCGCAGATTCGATCGGCGTGTGCGGCGCACACGCGACGTGCTGGGCGAAGCCCTCATCGGCCTAATGCACGAGAAGCCATTCGAGGCCATCACGGTGCAGCAAGTGATCGATCGCGCCAACGTTGGCCGCTCCACCTTCTATACCCATTACCGAGACAAAGACGATCTGTTCTTGAGCGATGTCGAAGACTTCTTCGAAGGTGTGGCCACTCTACTCTCACGGCGGGGTGAGACCTCCAATCGTGTCGCTCCCGTACGCGAGCTGTTCGCCCACGTCGCCGATGCGCGTGAGCTTTATGCCACGCTGATCGCGGCGGGCAAGATCAATGACGTCATGGAACTCGGGCAGGGGCACTTCGCCCGAGCGATTGAGCAGCGGCTCGCCGAGCTTTCACCGGATCGGCCGAAAAACTCGATGCCTCGCGCCGCGACGGCGCACGCGCTCGCGGGCGCCCTGCTTTCACTTATGTCGTGGTGGATCGATCACGAGATGGCCGGCTCGCCCGCGCAGATGGACGACCTCTACCACGAGATGGTCTGGTTTGGCGTTAGCGGCCCGAATAGCAAGCCATGAAACGAACTAAGGTGCCGATACACAATGAAACGGTTCCGGCAGCGCGAAAGGAGGGACACTCTCTCTGGGCAGACATGCGATATCTAATGTAAAGTCGCCGATCGTTGTTCCAGAACTCGACGTTGGAGGCAGCGATGAACAGACGGGAAGCGATCCGGGGCTTGGGAGCGTTAGCACTTGGAGTAGTGACACAGCGCGCTGCATCGGCGGGCCCTGCAGCAGTCCAGCCCACAACCCCGCCGCTGCCGTCGATCGTAGCCGGTGTGCGACTGGTCGATTCGGAGATCGCGACGTGCGCAGCTGAACTTAGCCGCAATGTGTCTCCCCCGTATCTCTTCAACCACGCAGTCCGGACGTTTCTCTTTGCCTCGCTGACCGGACGGGCGCTGGGGCAGAAATTCGACGAGGAGGTTCTCTACCTCGCCTGCATCCTTCATGACTTGGGCTTGACCGAGCGCTTCGAAGGCGACACGCCTTTTGAGATCCAAGGGGCGGAAACCGCTAAGCACTTTCTGGAAGAGCATGCATATGCAAAAGAGAAAATTGGAATCGTGTGGGACGGAATCGCCATGCACCCTTCCGCCATCGGACAGTACAAGCAACCCGAGATCGCGTTAGTCGGCCAAGGGGCGGCCGCTGACGTCATTGAACCAGATTTCTCACAAATCCAGAAGAGCGATGTCGAGGAGATCGTGAAAGCGTTTCCCAGATTAAAGTTCAAAGAAGAATTCGTGAAGACCTGCGCGGACGTGGTGCGCAAGCATCCCCGGGGAGCGTCCAATTCATTCATGCGAGACATTCGCGACCGCTATGCCCCCGAATTTCATCCCAGGAATTTCTGCGATCGGGTTGAGCAGGCTCCTTTCCAGGAATAACGCTGGCTCTCAGAGACAGGCCGTCATATTGGCGTCGGGGGCGTTGAACCGATGTCCTTGTCGGTGGCGTACGGCGCGTACTAGAAGGTGAATCGGGCTGAAAACTGCAATACGCGGGGAAGGCCGTTTGGACTAATTTCCTGCAGGGCTCCGAAATTGCCAGGGCCCGAATTGGGCACGAGATAGCAGGTCTGGTTTTGCGTTACGCCGTCACCGCAGGTGCTTCCAATGGGGTTGTATTGCAATTGGTTGATGCCGTTGCCATTTTGTACGTAGTAGTTGGCGTGGTTGAATAAATTGAACGCTTGCGCTTGAAATTCCAGTTCCTTGCCTTCCTTGATTTCAAAACTGCGTGCCAGGCCAACGTCGATCCTCTCCAGCCACGGACCATAAAAAGAATTCAGGCCGATGCCCGGCGTGGGGCCAGCGCCATTGATGCCCCCAGCGGTGTTTGCCGTGTCCTGGTTAAAGGCGGTGTCGTTCAGGTTGTCATCGCCGGCGTTGCAGCACGCAGGGCTCATCAAGGACGCGTAGGGACGGCCGGAAGAGAACTCCATGACGCTGCTCAACCTCCAGTTTGAGAGGAAAGCTCGCCCGGCTTCCGAACCGGTTAGTCTTTCCAGCCTGGGCTGGTAGACGCTTGCAAAAGTAAGGCGGCGCCGCTGGTCGAGTAGCGAGGGAGCATGGGTATTGCTGAAATCAAACTGATTGTTGAAGTCCATCCCATCGAGCATGATGCTCTTGGCGAACGTGTAAGCAAATTGCAGCGAGAAGCCTTGCGCCATGCGGTGCTGCACCTGCACGAAAAAAGAGTTGTAATGGTTTTGCGCCGGGCTGATGAGTTCGTTGATCTGTCCGAGGTTGGGGTTGATACGGCCTTCGGTCAACAGGCCATTGTCCATGTTCGGAAGGACGATCGTCCGTCCACCGCAGGACTGGGCAGTTGCAGGGGTGCTGGGAGGGCACACAACATACGTGGTCGTGCCTCGCAACGGATTCAGGTTCAAGTCATAGGCGCTGCCGGAAAGCAGATGCACGCCATGGTTCCACATGGTGCCGATAGTTAAAGTTGTGTTCTCAAAAATCTCACGCTCAATCTGCAGGCTCGCCTGCAAAATATAAGGCGCGCGGAACTGCGGGGAGATCAGAGAAATGTCCGGAGAGGCTGAAAACAGCGGCGAGTTTGAGGGAAGGATACTCGGGAACGTGGGTACCTGTTGGTTCGGCGGACCGGAGGTGTAACTGACGCTTGCCGAAGACTGCTGTGATACCAGCCCGTTCGAGACCACGGCATTGCGGTAGTTCAGGCCATTCATGTTGGTGTAGAACTGTCCGAATCCTCCTCGTACTACGGTCTTCGACGCCGGCTGCCAGGCAAATCCGAAGCGCGGCGCCAAGCGTTGAAACTGGTTTGGATACTGGCCGGTGAGCGGGAAGGCTGGATTTTCCGCTGGTTGCGGGTAAACCTGGAAGTCCTCGCGCAAACCCATTTCCAACGTCAACTTCGGCAAAGCCCGAAAAGTGTCCTGCATATAGAAGCCGTAATAAGGCACCGAAAAAGAAAAAGTCGGGTTGCCCGAAGTCTGACTGAAGATGTTGTATTCGCCGAGCGCAAAATCTTCGAGGTTCGAAAATTCATAACTGCCGAGGGGCGACCCGAACTGGACGGCCTCGTTGGGGTCCGCTCCGCCATCATTGTTGTCCGCATCCCAGGCGCGGTTGAAATCGAAACCGAGTTGTAACGTATGCTTGCCAATCACGTAATCGACGCGGTCGGACAGAGAATACTGTCTTTCGAAAACCCTTCCCACAGAGAAAGGAGCGTTGCCTAAAACGAATGCGGCTGGGCTATCCAGAATCAACGTGGGAATGTTTGCAGCCAATCCCGTCGGTGTCGAGATCTCGTTGTCTTGCGAAGTGCTGGCATGAAATTCGTTCAGCAGCCTCGGGGAGAATGTGTGCGTCCACCCCAGGCTGGCTTGGAAGGTATGCACGTTGGCATTAGCCAGTGTCTGCATACCATAGTTTCCGATGGTCGGATCCGTGATGACCCCTCCGGGCGAGTTGAACCGGTTCACGTTGAAGCTAAGGAACAGGCCATCGCGGGAGCTGGCCTGATAGTCCAGCCGGGGCGTGAACACCAGATCGTTGCGCTTCCTCATTTTGGTGCCGAGATTGGAGTTCAGCGCGTTTATGGTGTTCGATACTTGCTGGAGGTACAGCGGGTACAACGGATCGGTTGGGCCAGCCGAGACGTCGGCGTCAGTGTCGAGGTTCGGCACGGGCAAGGGGCCGTTGGACGCAGGTAGCAACGTCCCGGCCGGGATGTCAAAATTGTTACTCAAAAAAGTAGCTAAGTTCGTTGGGGTCGTCGCCAACGCCGAGTTGATGACGGGAATCGGATTGTTCCGCAGTTGCTGCTCATAATCCATAAAAAACCATAAACGGTTGCGCACGATCGGGCCGCCCAGGCCGGCGCCGAATTGCTGCAAGTTATCCTCGGGTTTCGGGAAGCCGTTTGCCTTATCGAGGGCGTCGTTGGCTCCAAACGCGGAGTTGCGGTTGTAATAAAACGCACTGCCGTGGAGCGCATTGCCTCCCGACCGGGTCACGGCATTTACGAAGCCCGCTCCGCCTCCATAGATCGACGAGTATGGGCTCACCGAGACTTGAAACTCCTCGATTGCGTCTTCGCCGTACAGGTAAGGGATCCGGTAGCGGCCGATAATATCGCCGAAGTAGTTGCTAGTGGCGTTGCTTCCGTCCACCGTGAAAGCATTGGAGCCGTTTCCATTGGCGTAGCCCGAGTCCTCTCCGCCCTGTTGTCCGGCAATACTTACGAGGCCGGTGTCGCCGTCGTAGCTGGTGTTCGGTGTCAGTGCCGCGAAGTCGGTGTAGCGGCGTCCGTTGAGCGGCAATTCCTCCATCAACGACCGCTCCAGTGCCATGGTGGCGGAGGATTCCTCCGGCCGCAGCAGCGGTGTGGTCCCGATTACCTTAACCGTGTCCGCACTCGCTCCCACCTGCAGCTTGATGTCCTGCGACGTGGTGTTTCCTACCAGCACGCGCACCAAGACCTGGACATCGCGAAAGCCCTTCAAACCTGCCGTGACCGAATAGTTGCCCGGCATGACCACGGGAAACCGGTAGAGTCCGGCATGGTTTGTCTCAGCGGATACTTGCACGCCGGTGGCGAGGTTCTGCACGACGACCGACGCTCCCGGCACCACCGCTCCGCTCGGGTCGGTGACACGACCGCCGAGTGAGCCCGTCAATACCACATTCTGAGCAGTCAGCAATGTGCAGGTTGCAACAACCAAGACGCCGCAGACAGCCAGACGATTGATCACAGACATGGTTCTCGCACTTGGTCGAATGATTGATTCTTCTCTCATCTTATTATCTCTCGCGGGAGTTCGCGCTGGTTCCGGTTGCAGTCGAATCTACAACGACACGATGAATTGCAAAGATATTCCCGGCTGTCCGATCGGGTAAAGGGACAGCCGGGAATGCTGGCTGGACTACGGCTCGGTGCTTATTCTGAGCCGTTCCTGCTGGCTTCCTTCTCCTCGGACACGGTCTTGTTAGGCTTCAATGCGGGATAAGGCTTGTCTCCCTTCAGACCATGATCCTCCTGGATCATTGCGGTTGAGCGTCTCCCAAGACCATGGTGGTCCAACTGCCTGAAAAAACTGGGGGTAGGACACATCGAATAGATAAACCAAGGATGTTAAGGGCAGATTATGGAATTGTGAAAATTTGCTCACATTGTGCGAGGCGTGATGGCGCTGCTGCTTCACGTTCAGCGACACCACGCCTTCACTGGAGTTGGGTACCCCGCGCGACAAATCATGTCGGACCGCTGGTCACGTCCCCCAACCGGATGTTCGCGCCACCACTATCGCGCTCGAATTGAGGCGAAAAGGCGCTCGATGCGCTAGTGGCCGGCAGACGAAGGCGGGTGTAAAATGGCTCCCGTTTTCAAGGCGAAGAAGGGAATCCCGTTCTGCTTGTCGACGCTAGGCAAAAATAAACATCGAAGGGAGATAACATGCGACGAAGGATTGGTTCTTGCTTTTGCGCTGTGCTGGCATTGCTTCTCTGTCTGATGGTGTCCGGGTTGGCGAGTGGTCAGAGGCGCAACTCCGCACCGGTTGGTGGCAACCTTCTGCCAGACGGTTTCTACATCACTCCTACGGCCGCGCCAGGATCAATTTTCCAGGACCTGCCCACCGGGCTGCGCGCCGACGGGTCTGCCAACGCGAATGGCGCAGTGAACACCGCGCTCAGTCCGGATGGCACCGCCTTATTGATCGTAACCACGGGCTACAACACGGGCTTCTACACTCAAGGACCGGACGGCACGGCGATCACGTGGGCCGCGCTCGATCCCCTGACAGGAATCCCGTCATCAACTACCACACCGAATGCGGAGTGGGTATTCGTTTTCGACGTCCGCGGCGCCACGCCAGTGCAGAAGCAACTCATCAACATTCCCAACACCTATCACGGCTTGGTGTGGGATCCCTCAGGCACACGATTCTACGTTGCCGGTGGCGTCGACGACCGCGTCGAGGTCTTCAAGTCGAGCACCAGCGGAGCCAGTGCGGACGGCACCTACGCGCCGGATGCTCCGTTCGTCCTTTTGAATCACAACCAACCTGCCGATGTGCCCGTACAGCAATACCCGACGGGCGGATTATTCAGCACTACGCCGATCAACAACAATCCCATCGCGCAGTACATGTTTATGCCGTTCAGCGCGCTTGCCGCCGGATTGGCCATCAGTCCAGATGGCACGACGCTGTACGTGGCCAACTACCAGAACGATTCGGTGTCGGTCATCAATACGGCGACTCGCAGCGTGTCCGACGAGGTGGTCTTCTTCGCGCCCGGGCAGAAGACCGCGATCGGCGAAATGCCGTACTGGCCGGTGGTGCTATCGAATTCCCAGGGCGCGCCGGTTAAGACGTACGTGAGTAGCCAGCGCGATGGCCAAGTGCTGTCGATGAAGCCTTCGGGGTCGTTCAAGGTGATCAAGGTCGGCGGCGAACCGAATCGGATGGTGCTGTCTGCCGATCAGCAGCGACTTTATGTCGCCAACGGAGATCTTGACGAGATCGAGGTCATCGATACCACAAAGGATATGGTCGCGAGTCGAATATCCGTGGCTCGTCCCGGCTACAACTACAAAGGCTCCAGCCCCAACTCGGTGGCGCTCAGCCCAGATGGCCGCCGGCTCTACGCCACGCTGGGCGGTGAGAACGCGGTAGCGGTCATCGATGTCGCTTCCCAGCAACTGCTCGGCCGTATCCCCACCGGATGGTACCCGAGCTCAGTGACGGTCAGCGCCGACGGCAAAACGTTGTATGTGGTGAACATGAAATCCAATGCCGGCCAGAACCTGGAGTACCGAGTCGATTGCCCCGGCGAGGGCATACCATCAGAATATTCGGGACTTCTCTGCCCGCCATCGAATCCAACCTCCCGCAACGAATACATCCTGGCCCTGCTGAAGGCGGGGTTTCTGACCATTCCTGTGCCCGATACAGATACTCTTTGGTATCTGTCGTTCCTGGTTGACGCCAACAACGGCTTCTTCAACCGTGGCCATGATCCCATGATGGCGTTCCTGCACGACCACATCAAACATGTGATCTTCATCCAGAAGGAGAACCGTACCTACGATCAGGTGCTCGGCGATCTGTCGCAGGGCAATGGCGATCCAACCCGGGTGCAGTTCCCGCAACCCATTTCTCCCAACCATCACCTGCTCGCGACCCAGTTCGCTCTGCTCGACAATTTCTACGATGCCGGCGATGTAAGCGGCGACGGCTGGAACTGGGACACGCAGGGCCACGCCAACGATGCCACCACCAAGAACGTGCTCGTCGGCTATGGTAACGCGAACTACAACATCCCCTTCGACTGGAACGGCAATCCGCGCAACATCGGCATTGCCCTGCCTGACACCACCAAAGGAACCCCAAGTCCGAGCACGGTACGAATGACCACTCTGTTTGATCCGACCGGCGGCTCATCGATTGAACCGGGAACCAAGGACATAACCGCTTCCGAAGGCGCGGATGACCTCGATCCCGATGCGCTCGGTGGCTACATCTGGGACAGCGTGATGCGCGCCGGCCTGACGGTTCGCCATTACGGCCTCTACGCCGACGAGAATTACTATGTCGACCCGTACGCGGGCGCCCCGTTCTACATCCCCATTGTCCGCAACGCTTTCGCGCAGAAGGTGGTGCAGGCGGTGCCCGTAAAACATTCGCTTCTTGGCAAGACCGATCTCTACTATCGTGGCTGGGATCTGAACACTCCCGATCAGTACCGCTTTGAAGAGTGGAATCGCGAGTTCACTGAGTACGTGAAAAATGGCAAGCTACCCAACTTCGAGATGGTCGATTTCATGGAAGACCATTTCGGCAACTTCTCGTCGAACGCGGCGAATCTGGAAAACCCGCTCGCGCAGTTCGCCAGCAACGATTACGCGGTGGGCCGTCTGGTCGAAGCGGTGTCTAACTCCCCGTATTGGAAGGACACGGCGATCTTCGTGGTCGAAGATGATGCCCAGAACGGGCCGGATCATGTGGATGCGCATCGCTCGACGGTGTTCATCGCGTCTCCCTACACGATTAGCGGCGCCGTCATCCACACCAATTACGACTCCGTCAATGTCGTCCGGACCATCGAGGATATCCTCGGCGTCAATTACCTGGGCCTCAACGACGCCAACGCTCGGCCCATGTCCGACGTGTTCACCATCCAACCCAACCTGCAGCCCTACACCGCGCCCATTCCGGGGATACTGTGCCAGGCTCCGGTCGATCCGACCCTGGTACCCGAATGCAAGAATCCGGGAGACCGGCCGGTAACGGCTGCGGTTAAACCGCTGCACGACGGCGCGTGGTGGGCGCGAGCGACCAAAGGGTTTAACTTCAAACATCCCGACATGGTTAATGCCGATTTGTTCAATCGGATCCTGTGGAAGGGAATTATGGGAGATGACAAACCCTACCCCGGGGCCGGAGTCCAGCAGGGTGTTCAGCAGGCGAAGAGACCACCGGCGGACGCTGACCGCGATTGACCCGCGGTTCCACAAACACCGTGAAGAGGGCTGGTGACGACATGCCACCAGCCCCTTAGAATCATCCCGCTCGAAGAACTACTTTGTGCGCCTGAGCGGCTCCATCAAGTCCTCTTGATACAACGGGTTGCCGTTGCTCGAGTCCAATCCCTGCAGGCGGCACAATTTGCGGTGTAGCTATCCCCGCACGTATCGCGGTGACCCTCATCACTGCAGCCTGGGACGACCCGCTCCATGTTATAGAAGGATGCATACGTACTGGACAGAGGCGCGAACGTGTTGGACGTGGTAGGGATCCTTTTGCCGGCCCTGGCAACATCAAGAAGCAGCCTCGAGTTACAGATGGCGCGTTACCTCTTTCCGGTTACTTTCGTCGTCCTGGTAGTGATGTTCCTGGTGTGGCGCCTGCAGCGCCGTGAATGGAAACGAGCTTGCGATGCCCTGCTGCAAGCAGAAGATTTGAATCGCCAGCTGGAGCGCGAGCGCAATCAGGCCCAGGAGGAGGTTTTTCGCCGCCTGCAGGAAGATCATGAGTTGAACAAGGAAAAATTCCAGTTCCAGGCTCAGCTCGCGGAATACGAAAAGTACTCCACGCTCGCTCAACTGGCCCTGGGGGCGGCGCATGGGATCAACAACCCATTGCTCGGTATCCTGTCGCACCTGGAACTCGAGTTGAAAAGCGCCGACGATCCCGACCAACGTTGGGAGATCGAGCAGTGCATTGCCGGCACCAAGCGTATTTCCGCCACCTTACGCGGACTGGTCAATTACGCCCGTCCGGGCCCTCTGGTGTTGAGCAACCTCAACCTGCATCGCCTGGTTAGCGATACGCTCAGCTTTCTCGAAGGCCAGCCGGCGCTCCGCCGCAAACGGGCGGAGAACCTGGTTCCCGAAGACTTACCCCACATTCTGGTCGATTCCAATCAGCTTTCCCAAGTGCTGATGAATCTGCTGATCAATGCGGCCGAAGCGACGCCGGATGGGGGGCGCATCACGATTTCCGCCAACCAGCTCGCCTCTGCCAAGAGCATCGAAATCCGCGTCAGCGACACCGGCTGCGGCATCCCGCCTGATGTTCTGCCCCACGTCTTTGAACCTTTTTTCACCACCAAGATCGACAGAGGTACGGGCCTTGGCCTCAGTATTTGTGCCACTTACGTACGGAGAAACCAAGGCGAGATTCGCATCGATAGCGTGTGGAAACAGGGAACCACTGTAACCATCACGTTGCCCATCCGTCAGGAGGAGTCACTACACCAAGCCGAAGAACAATCAGAAATCGTGGTTTGAGTTCCCGATGAGCCCGATGATGAGCCCGATCCGGATACTGCCCCGACAACATTGGCTCGTGAATTAGCATGCCATATTCCGCGCTTATCATCGATGACGAAGAACTTACGCTCCGTACCATCTCGCGCGGCCTGCGCCAGGACGGATTTGAGGTATTCACGGCTCTCTCCGGCGAAGAGGGCCTGAAACTGTTTACCGAGGAGAAGCCGGACCTCATTCTGCTGGATATTGTCCTCCCAGGAATCGACGGCGTCGAAGTGCTGCGCCAGATCAAACAGGCGAACCCTACCGCGATCGTGATCATGATGAGTGCCTATCATCTGGTGGAGCGCGCCGTCGAAGCCATGAAGCTAGGTGCCTTTGATTATCTGGTCAAGCCATTTCACCTCGACGACATGATGACCACCCTGCGGCGTGCGGCGGAGGTACTTACTTTACGAGTCCGGGTGCGTGATTCGGTGGAATCGGAAAGGGGCCGGTACGACTTTGGACGCATCGTTACTCACAATCCCGCCACCATCACGATGTTGGAGATGGCTCGCAAGGCCGCCGAAGCCGACCACACCACGATTCTGATTCAGGGTGAGAGCGGCACCGGCAAGGGCGTGCTCGCCAAGGCAATTCACTACGCCAGTCCTCGCACCTCAATGCCCTTGCTGGAAATCAATTGCGCTGCCCTTCCCGATGCGCTGCTGGAAAGCGAGCTCTTCGGCTACGAACAAGGGGCCTTCACCGACGCTCGCCGGCGTAAAGAGGGACTGCTGGAGCGCGCCACCGGCGGCACCGTTTTTCTGGACGAAATCGGCAACATGTCCGCCAGCACGCAAGCCAAGATCCTGCGCGTGCTGGAGGAAGGAACGTTCATGCGGCTCGGGGGAACGAGCACGATCAAGGTCGACATCCGGTTGATCGCGGCCACCAATGATCAGCTGAAGAATGCCGTCAGCCAGGGACGATTTCGGGAGGACCTTTACTACCGCATCAATGTGGTACAGCTGTACATTCCTCCCTTGCGCGAGCGCAAGGAGGATATCGTGCCTCTGGCGCTCGAAATTCTGCAGCACTTCAACCGCGAATTGAAAAAGAATTTTACCGGCTTCACTCCGGCCGCCGCTGACCTGCTGGTGCAGTATGCGTGGCCGGGCAACATCCGCGAATTGAGGAATGTGATTGAGCGCACCATGATTCTCAGCCCGCAAGGTGAGATTCACGCCAGCCATCTTCCGGAAGAGATTCGCGACCAGCGTGCGGAGAAGAAAGTCATTGAAGCATTCTCCGAAGACGACATTTCTCCAACGGGAGACCAGTTTCTTACGCTGCGCGCGCTGGAAGATAACTACATCGAACAAGTGCTGGCTGCTACCGGCAACAATAAAACGCAAGCGGCTCACATTCTCGGCATTCACCCTACTTCGTTACAGCGACGGCTGAAGGGGAAGGCTGCGGAGTAGAGCTTGTCTTGGTAACCCAGCCTGGGGAGGCGGAGTATAATCCTGCCGCCGGTTCCTCGCTGCCGCAGTAGGAAGCTATGGCCATCACCGCCTTCGTGGATCGACCTCGCACCCCGGGAATCTTGCTGGTGCTACCCCTTGCCCTGCTTCTTCTGCCGCTCTCTGTCGTAAACGCGCAAACTACGTCCCCGCCCCAGGTTCAGCCCGGACCTGCTGCGACGGAAACCGTTCCGCCTGGTGGCACGGATCGGCAGATAACAACGGATCGGCAAATAACCATCGATGTGCAAGTAACGGACAAGTCAGGCATGCCCGTTCGCGGGCTGCAGCAGCAGGACTTTACTGTTCTGGACGACAAGCAACCGCAGAAACTGGTTTACTTTCACTCCGTGGATGACGCCGGGGATCGGAATTCGGATCCGCCCGTTGAAATCGTCCTGGTTGTCGATGCGGTCAACGCTTCGGTTCGAGATGTGGCGTATGAAAGGAACGAAGTCAAGAAGTTCCTGCTTCAGAATGGCGGCAAGCTCGTCTGGCCGGCGTCGCTCGTTTTCTTTTCCGAAACCGGTCTGCAGATGCAGAATGGTCCTTCTCGCGATGGAAATGCTTTAGCGGCGCTGTTCGATCAGCAAGAGACCGGCCTGCGCTCCGCGAATCTGACGAATGGCGGCCTCTGGAGCGCGTTCGAGCGCGTTAACGTCTCGATCAAGGCTCTCGAGCAAATCGTGAGGTATGAGAAGACACGACCCGGTAGAAAGCTGATGATCTGGCTCAGCTACGGATGGCCGATCTTTGGATGGGGTGCCGTCCATACCTCGAAGGACGAGCAGCAGTTCTTCGATGCGATTACCGCGGAATCCATGGACCTCACGCAAGCCATGGTCACTGTTTATAGCATCGACCCCGTCGGTCTGCGAGATGCGGTTTCGATGCGAAATTCGTACTATGAGAACTTCCTGAGCTCTGCGTCGCGGGCGCAGCCTGGCAATATGGGCTTGCAGGTTATCGCCACGCAGAGCGGCGGCCGCGTCTTTACTTCTTCCAATGACCTCAAAGACGCGATTGAAAGTTGCCTAGCGGACGCCAGCGCATATTACGTCCTCGCCTTCGTTGCGGCTCGCGCGGGCCAAGTGAACGAGTACCACGCGCTTCAAGTTACGGTCGACAAGCCGGGGATGACGGCTCGCACGCGCACCGGCTACTACGCCCAACCCTGAATCGGTGCTCTTTCCCGCCGGCTCTGTTCCCACGGACAAATGAAAAGCCCCGGGCTCTCCGCTCGGGGCCTAAGTTAGAGCTCTGGAGTCTACGCTTGAGCCGGCGCACTTGGGACCATCCACTGCTCCCGGGGCGGGTTCTTGGGCAAAATGTCCAGATAGATCACAGCGTAACGGAAGGCCACGATCGCCGCCGCGACTGTCGCTAGCGTGGCCGCGAACTCTGTCCATTTCGGCACATAGTAAGCAGCTGAACTGCTCTGCAGCGCGGTGATGGAGACGTTTAACCGGTTAGTCATGAATCCCGCCACGATCACGGCGCTGGTCCAGTACAAGTACAAGGGAGTATTGCGCACCTTCTCTATGTTTAGTAGCACCAGCGGCACAACCACCAGCAGCGCGATTTCGAGCCAGAACAATAGCGTTGCCTCGCGCCACATCCACAAATATTGCGTGGCGTCGCGGTTGATCAGGTCGACTGCCCGGAATACGCCGTAGATGGCCAGCAGCGGAGCAATCACCCGGCTCACATCGCTCAGGATGTTCATATCAACGCGAGCATTGAGCGAGCGTACGCAGAGGTAGATGGCCATCATGGTTACAGCTAATCCGGCTGGGATCGCGGAGAGATAGAACATGGTGGTGAGGTAAGGCGTGTACCAGAGTGGATCCAGCTTGCCTTTGGTGATCAGGTAAAGTCCGCCCAGAAACGACTGGTGCATTGACGAGAGCAGCGTGCCAGCCAGTACCAGGGCGATCAGGATGCTATGGTGCCAGCGCAGATAGAGCTCGCGCGCTCGCGTCCAGGGG
>DATFZT010000004.1:0-2915 GCA_035314185.1 Terriglobales bacterium | reverse complement strand
TCCTCGAACTTGAGCACTTCAGGACCGCCATATTGGTGAACGACAACTGCCTTCATATTTCATCTCCTTTGTGCGGTGGCAAACAGTCACCAACAAAACTTAGATGAACGAAGCTGGAATTGGTCGCCGAGTCGAGGGGGTCCCGAAACTGGAAGCCGCCAGGATAGCCACGCCAAAGTAATTTAGGGAGAACGTTGGGTTTGGTCGGTTGAAATTTAACTTCACTCTTGCCACTACTTCTTCTGTTGGCCAACTCTCTGACCAGTGGTTTCCTAGCTCTGCACTCGGCGTTCGCGCGTCACAGAGCCTTAGGCGGCAGGTCTCTCCTATTCTCTTGAGGATAAATGCCCAGTTCGCGCCAAGATGCTTTCGCGAGGTTGACGAAAGTGAGCGCTGATCTTTGACAGAAACGCATTCCGGGCCAGAAATCTGGTTCGGGAAACTCACTTGGACGTGTTGTCGGCGTTCCGTCCTTGTGGCCGCGACCTGGTGGAGTTCTTCAACAGCACGGGTTGGGCGTTACACGTCAAGTTGGCGTGCCGTGCCGTCACCGCTGGCCGGTCGGGTCGAGGACTGGCGCGGTGTTCCGTCAGACATCGTTGGACTGTTCCATGAAGATGCCGAAGTCTATTTCCCTAAATTCGGATTTGGATTTGGACAGAACTCGTTTCTTGAACTGGTTAAAGGATTCGAAGGAACCTTGGAATACATTCAACACGATTACGACCGTTTGATTTTCATTTCTTCAGCCGACTATCTCGTCGTTGAAGGCACCTCACAGGGCAGAATGTCTGGCAAGTCGTGGGCAGGGGGCAAAACTCCTGGCGGCCGTTTCTGCAACGTCTTCAAGTTTCGAGATGGACGAATATCGAGCCGGCACATCTATCTTGATCCCGACTATACGGGCGAGGATGAGGCGCGGTTTCGATGGGGTAAGAACCGTCAATGGTAAGACAATGCCGTCCAAGGTTCGGCACCTCAACTCACGCGCACCCAACCATGCAGAACGCAATTCCGACTGGCATGGAGCCGCTCAACTCTCCTCCATCAGCGCGGCAGCGCGCTTGCCGATTTTCTTGAGCATCACTTCAAGGCCACGAAGCTCCTCCGGGCTTAGTTCGGAGAACACTCTCCTCATCTGCCCGGAATGCTTTCGAAAGGCGGAAACAATAAGATCCTTGCCGCGTGGCGTGAGGGCAACGATCCGAACGCGTCGGTCTTCGGCGCTCTCGACCCGGCTGACCAGGCCCTTCGCGACGAGGCGATCGACAGCGATACTGATCGAGCCTGGGGTCAAATCGACGATTGGGCCTATTGTATTGACGGGCAAAGGCCCTTTGTGCAGCAGGAGTTCCAGCACGCCGAAATCCGAGAGGCCGAGTCCGGTCTCTTCAATATCACCGGCTGCGTACCTTGTCAGGGCGCGCATCGCCTTCATCATTACTAGCCAGACGTAGTCCGTCCCTTGATTGCCTCGGGTCATAAAAACCTGAATCTCCCAGAAGTATACGTCATCACTTATATTGATATCAATATACATGGCGCCAATGCAATGGTGCCGATCGAAAAGGAGAACTAGGTTATGAGAACCACTTCCGTAATCGCCCGATATCTGGCGGGAGTGATCTTTCTTGTTATGGGGCTGAACGGCTTCCTGAACTTCATTCCCTTTCCCCCGCCAGCGGGTGTTGCTGGTCAGTTCATGGGTGCCCTTTATGTCTCGCATTACCTGTGGGTGATCTTCGCGTTTCAGGCCATCGCAGGTGTGCTTCTGCTGCTCAACCGCTACGTACCGTTGGCGGTGGCAGTGCTGGCGCCGGTGATTGTCAACATCCTTACTTTCCACGCCTTGATGGCCCCGAGCGGGCTTCCGCTGGCCCTCTTTGTGGCCGTGCTGTGGGCCGCGATCTTCATCGACGTGCGACCGGCTTTTTCCGGGTTGTTCCAGTCGCGCCTGGAGCCGCGGGCCTGACCGCAGGAGAAAGGAAGCAAAACATGGCGCAAAAGCTCACAGTCGTTGTTACGGGATCCACGGGTAAACAAGGCGGCGCCGTCGCGCGTGGCCTCCTTGAGCGAGGCCACAAGGTCCGCGCCGTCACTCGCGACCCAAACTCAAGCCAGGCGAAGTTGCTCGCGAACGCCGGGGCGACGCTCGTTGCGGCGTCGCTCGAAGACACTGCGGCGATTATGAAGGCGCTCGAAGGAGCGACCTCTCTCTTCGCGATGACGACGCCGTTCGGAGGTACGGACGCCGAGACACGACAAGGCGTCGCCGCCGCCGCCGCGGCGAAGGCAGCAGGTGTGCATCTCGTCTTCACTTCCGTCGGCTCCGCCAACCGACAGACGGGCATTCCGCACTTCGACAGCAAGTACGAGGTCGAAAAGTACATTGCCAAGGTCGGCGTCCGCGCAACGATTCTCGCGCCCGTTTCCTTCATGGAGAACCTCTACTTCGCGAAAGAGCAGCTCGCTAAAGGGATCTACGCCGCGGCGCTCCCGTCGACGAGGGCGCTCGCGCAAGTTGCCGTCGTGGACATCGGGGCGGTCGCCGTCCGCCTCCTCGAGGACGCGGGTCGCTTCACGGGCAAGCGCTTCGACCTCGCGAGCGACGAGCTCACGGGGAATGACGCCCTCGCCATTCTCTCGCGTGTCACCGGGCTCCCCTTTAGCTATTACCAGGTCCCGCTCGATGTCATCCGCCAGCGCATGGGCGAGGATGCCGCCAAGATGTACGATCGGTTGGACCGTGTCGGCTATACGGTGGATCGCGCCGCGCTCCGCCGTGAGTTCCCCGACGTCGCCTTCCACGACTTCGAGCCTTGGGCGAAGACGCAGGATTGGAATGCGCTTCTTTCATGAGACTGCGTGTGGCGCCCATTAGGCAGATCTAAAGAGAGCTCGCATGAAAGCTGTCA
>DATFZT010000003.1:0-6417 GCA_035314185.1 Terriglobales bacterium | reverse complement strand
ACGATTTGAATCCCAGGATTTGCAGCTTCTTAAGTTTGAGCAAGGTTACTCCTTCGCGGGCGGACACGGTGGTCCGCGGACTCGGTTTGCGCTGGCTGGTGTGCACTGCAAATTGCGGGGATCCGGAGGTTAATTGTTGCTGTTAACTCCTCGGGTTCCTCGCCGGTCGCATGGTGGGATGCCGTCCCCACGAACCAAGAACGTCACCCACGCTTTTGACCAACTCTAACGGCGAATACCGGGGCGGGTCAAGTAATAAAACACCACATATGGTGGTACCCGTCCAAGCACCGCCTTTAGTTGCACATACACTACAGCTATGACGCACGGTTTAACGGTGGGGACTAAGAGGGCGGGAGAACGCGAGAGCATAGACACTCTACCGCTGGAAGGCAGGAGATTCAAGGGCCGGTAGTGCAGGCCCGGTCATTTCGCCGTGCGCGGGCGCAGCGCCATTATTTCTTGCGCTCGACGAGGAAGCGAGCAAGGTCTTTCAGCGTAGACGCCGCCTCACCGTATTCCTTAAGTTCCGCGCATGCCAGATCAACCAGGGCGTCGGCCTTGCGGATCGATTCGTCGATTCCGAACAATGCCGGATACGTCGTCTTCTCTGCCGCCGCGTCCTTGCCCGCGGTTTTCCCCAGTTGCTCGGAGGTCTGGGTCAGATCGAGCACATCGTCCACGATCTGGAAAGCCAATCCGATCGACTGCCCATAGGTCCGCAGGCGGTCGATGTCCGTCACCGTCCCTGCCGCGTAGATGCCTCCGCTGACCACGCTGGCGGTGATGAGCGCCGCCGTCTTCGAACGGTGGATGTATTCGAGGGTGGCGAGGTCAGGCTTCTTATGCTCAGCTTCGAGGTCAACCACCTGGCCGCCGATCATGCCCTCGATGGTGCCGGTGGCGTGGGCGATTTCGCGGATGATGGCGACCCGCGCCTCGGCGGGGCAAATGAGCTGGGCGAGCGATTCGTAGGCCCGTGTCTGCAGGGCGTCTCCGGCAAGGATGGCGATGGCCTCGCCGAACACTTTGTGGCAGGTAGGACGCCCGCGCCGCAGGTCGTCGTTATCGAGCGCGGGCAGATCGTCGTGGATCAGGGAATAAGTATGGAGCATTTCGAGCGCTGCGCCCACCTGCTCGATGCCCGCGGGTAGCGATCCAGCCTGCGAACTCTTTCGTGAACCAGAGTTTCGAGAGCCAGCGCCCGACGCCGCGATCATGCGGCCCGCCTCCATGCAGAGGATCGGGCGAAGGCGCTTCCCGCCGGCAAAAACGCTGTGCCGCATGGCTTGGTGGATGGAGGACGGATGTTGGGTGGTCGGCGGCAAGAGTTGCTCAAGAGCGACGTCGGCAGCCTCGCGTCCCTGCTCCAGAACTTGTTTCAGCATGGCAGGGCAGTATAACAAGACAGCTTGGCGGAAATAAAAAGGGACGCCGAGGGGCGCCCCTTCTCCGCTCCGAAAGAACGAACCATCAGGCGGCCAAACGCCGCGGGAGATGGTGCAAGACCGAGCGCACCACGTCATCATTGCGCGGCTCACATATGTCGGCCGCGCCCAGACTCAGCGCCTCGGTCCATAGTTTGTCATCCGCCAGCCGATGAGTGCCGACAATGCAAAGGCCGGGGAATTCATGATGCAAGCGTTCTACTTCATCCGGCCCCGAAGTTTCCAGATCCAGCACAACCGCTCCGGCGCAGTGCCGGCTAACCGCCGGACGAACCTCTTCGTGGCTCCGGGCCAAATAAACCGATTCAAAGTGTTGGGATAAACTGACGGCCAGAGTTTGTGCAGTTCTGGGGTCATTCTGATAAAGGACTACGCACAGTGCTTCCATACTACCCCCTGACGCACCGCATTCCACGGCGGCCTTGGCTGCGACAGCAAATTGCCAGCACAGGCGTTATTATTTCCGAGCGCGACAGCGTTTACTTGCGCAACGCTTTCTCGGCCGGGGGCTCGAACGGTTCCGTTTGCAGCTTTCCGTTCTGTTTTAACAGAATCTCTACTTTTCCTTCCGCTTCCTCCAGTTGCTTTCGGCAGGTTGCGGAAAGTTGCATGCCTTCTTCAAACAGCGTCAGAGACTTCTCCAGAGGAACCTCCCCTTTTTCCAGTTCCTGAACTATCTTCTCGAGACGCTCGAGGCATTCTTCAAACTTCACCAATCCAATTGCTCCTACCCTCTATTGTAATGCTGTTTTCGACGGAAAATGTCCAGTGAAATTTTTTAATCCTGTGAATTTCTTAAACAGCGGATGTTTCAAAACTGAACATTTCAAAACTAGACAGAAGCCGGCCGCTTCGAGCCGAGAGCCTCCAGCACATCCACCGCGGAACTATATCGGCCCTGAGGCGCGCTGATCTGCGCCCCCTGCACCCGATCGCGCAGCGCTGCCAGCATTTCGCGAGCGATGGCCACGCCTTCCTCGCGAGCCGCTTCCGGACTGGTGGTTTTGGTCATCCGGTTGAGAATTTCATCAGGCACGGAAACCCGCAGCTCGTTCTTCATGAACTCAGCGTTGCGGACACTTACCAGCGGCCAGATTCCGGCCACCACGGGAATTCGGCAGTGTTCAATCCGCTTCAGAAAATTCTCCAGCAGAGTGAGGTCGAACACCGGCTGCGTCACCACGTATTCCGCACCCGCTTGCACTTTGTATTCGAAGCGCTTGATCTCTTCGTCCAAATTGGGCAACCCCGGATTCGCACCCACTCCAATAACGAAGCTGGTCCCGGTGCCGATCGGGTTTCCGCCCAGATCCAGTCCCCGGTTCAGATTGTGGACGATATTCACCAGTCCAATGGCATCCACGTCAAAGACTGCCGTGGCATCGGGATAGTTCCCCATTTTCGGCGGATCTCCGGTGATACAGATCAGGTTGTGGATTCCGGTTGCCGCCGCCCCCAGCAGGTCTGACTGAATGCCCAGCACGTTTCTGTCGCGACATGTGTAGTGCAGGATGGCTTCAATGCCCACCGCCTGCTGCATCAGCAACGACAACGCCTGGTTGCTCATGCGCGCCGAGGCCCGCGGACTGTCCGGGATGTTTACCGCGTCCACGCCCACCGATTTGACGAATTTCGCGCCCTCGATTTCTTTGCGGATGTCGATGCCCTTGGGCGGCACGATCTCAACCATGGTCACAAATTCCCCGGCCGCCAGCTTGGCGCCCAGGCCGGAGCGCTCCGCCATGGGAATACTCGCGGGGGCCGAGGGCGCTACTCCCGAATGAATCGCCTCCGATATCGCGGTCTTGCCGCGCGCTTCGCGCACCCGCAAAGCCGATTTCATGGCGCGGATATGTTCCGGCGTGGTACCGCAGCATCCCCCGATCAGCTGTACCCCCGCGGCTACGAATTTTCGCGTGTAGCTCGCCATGTATTCCGGCGAACAGAGATAGATATTCCGTCCTTCGACCGAGCGCGGCATGCCGGCGTTCGGCTGCGCCGCCAGCGGCAGGGAAGTCACGGCTCGAACACGCTCGATGGCGTCCAGCATGGCGACCGGTCCCACGCTGCAGTTGATGCCGAGCACATCGACATTCCATTCCGTCAGCCGCGCGGCGAACGCCTCGGGGTCGGAGCCATCCAGGCAGTTCCCGTCTTCGTCAATGGTGACCTGGGCGACGATGGGAATCTTCGCATTCACGTCCCGGCAGGCTAGCACCGCCTGATGTAATTCTTCGACGTAGCCGAAGGTTTCAAGCATCAGCAAATCGACGCCGCCCTCGACCAAGGCTGCAACCTGCTCGCGAAACGCGGTTCGGGCCTCCTCAAAGGAAGTCTTGCCCAGGGGTTCAATACGAACACCGAGCGGGCCGATCGATCCAGCCACCCAAACGTCGAAACTCTTGGCCGCCTCGCGAGCCACGTGCGCGCCCGCCACATTGATGTCGCGCACCCGGTCAGCCAGGCTGTGCCGCGCCAGGCGAAAGCTGTTCGCACCGAAAGTATTGGTTTCGACGATCTCGGCTCCCGCCTGCAAATAGTCGTGGTGGATGCCGCGGATCAGCTCCGGCTGCGAAAGGTTCAGCTCGTCATAGCAGCGGTTGATGAAGATGCCCTGGGCATACAGAAGCGTGCCCATGGCTCCGTCGCAGAGCACCGGCGATTGCTTCAGACGTTCGATGAAGTTCTGTGCCATCTCTTTGAGAATACAAGAAGCAGCAAGGTCTGCGCATCTGGCAAGTCGCCGCGCCTATCGATCGGCATTTCCTTTTTGCTCAAGATACGGTATTCTAATCGCACCTAATAAGGTGCTTTCAATAGGAGTGACCCATGCTTGACATCACCAAGGACATCCAATCGCTGACCACCTTCCGCCGCCGTTCCGGGGACTTCATCAAGCAGCTAAAGAAGAGCAAGCGCCCCGTGGTGCTTACGGTGAACGGGAAGGCGGCGGCCATCGTGCAGGATGCCAAAGCCTACCAGCGACTGCTCGACATTGCCGCCCGCGCCGATGAAGACGAAGCTATCCGTCAGGCTCTAGAGGATGTAGCCCACGGACGTACTCGCCCGGCAAGAGAAGCCTTCGACGAGATTCGCCGCAAATATGACATACGTCGTTGAGTTTGCCGTTGGCGCGGTCCGCGATCTTGAAATGCTTTACGTGGAAAAGAACGCTGCGGAGTCGCTCGCTGCCGCTCGCTGGTTCAACGGGTTAGAACAGGCTGTGTACGCTCTCGCGTCGCACCCCCAGCGCTGCCCCTTTGCTCCGGAAGCTCGACGGGCGAAGCGAAAACTGCGGCATCTGCTTTACGGCAAGAAGCCTCACGTCTATCGCGTCATTTAGGAAGTCGATGAAGAGCGACAATTAGTCTGGGTGCTCACGATCCGCCACGGCGCAAGACGGATGCTAAATCCCTCCCATCTATCCTAGGTCATGGGGATGTTTGTTTCCCGTGTCCCCCCAAAAAACGCACTTTTCTTCCTTTGCTATAATCCTTAGTTCTTGCATCCAAGTGATTATCCCGCATGAGGTTGGAGTCCCAGGTTTGAAAAGAGCCCTGATTCTTTTGTTTTCCCTGCTGCCCGCCAGCTTGGTGTGTCTGAGCTGCGGTAATTCCACGTCCTCCGGCGGCACGCAGACTAGCGGTCTTAAATCCCGTGCTTTCATTACCAATAACGTTTCCGCCGGCACTTTGGCTGCGGGCGTATACATTCTCAACGCTCAAACGGATGTCCGTGGGCCCACAGCCGGGATCGCTGCCGGCAACAATCCCCAGATGATGATGGTCACACCTAACCATGCCCTGACTCTGGTCTTCAGCGGGATCGGCACGCAAGCCTCCGACAACCAGTTCACGGTCATCAACAACGCCGGCGAAACTGCCGCCGGTCACGTAACCTTGCCCGGCTTGACCGAGAGCTTCGTCGTCTCGCCCGATAGCTCCACCGCCTACGTTGCCGTGCCCGCCGCCGAGGTGACCGGACAATCTCCCGGTATCGTGGAAGTCATCGCACTGGGCAGCGGCACGGTCACCGGACAGGCAGATGTTCCCGCGGTTCACTATATTTCGATCAACAACGGTGGCAACCGAATTCTCGGTTTCAGCGATAATTCCGATTCCGTGGCCGTGATCACGCCGTCGCAAATCGGGATCGGTAACGCGGTAACCTACATCGGCGGCGTGGGCGTTTTCGACCGTCCGGTTGCAGCCTTCTTCAGCAGCGACGACAGCACCGCCTATGTGCTGAGCTGCGGCGCCGAGTGTGGCGGAACCCAGGCCAGCGTACAGCAGTTCAATCTGGTCACGAACACTCTGGTCGCTTCCGTTCCAGCCTGTGTTCCGGTTCCCGGCTCAAACCCAATAACGTGCTCGAGCCTGGCAGTCGGCAGCGTAGCCCTGGTCAATGGCTCGACTATGTATGTGGCGGGCACTCCGCCCTTTGTCGGGGGAAATCCGCAGCAGCCCTGCACTGGTCAGACCACAGCATCACCATCCTGCGGGCTGCTCACCATCGTGAACCTATCCACGATGTCAGTCGTCAATACCGCGCCGATCATTATCACCGACGGATACCACAACCGCATCGCGCTCGGCGCCAACGGACAGCTCTTCATCGGCTCGCACACCTGCACCGAAATCGTTGCGCCCATTCCGCCGCCGGCCGGAGCCGAAGTCCGCGGCTGCCTATCGATTTACAACACGCTGAGTACAGCGGTGGGAAGCGCCCCGGCTGGCGGCGTCTTAATCCCTCCCGCGAACGGAGACGTGACTGGCATCGAGCCTATCGCCACGCGAGACGTGGTGTATGTGGTCCAGGGCGGATCCCTCGGCATCTACGACGCCACCATCGATGCCTTCGAATACAACCCGAACGATCCGAATAACCCCGGTCAGATCAACAACCTCGTCGGCCAGTTTATAGACGTCAAGACCGTCGACTTCTAACAATGAATTTCGTGTAGAGACGG
>DATFZT010000002.1:0-4490 GCA_035314185.1 Terriglobales bacterium | reverse complement strand
GCCTCCTTCGAGTTGACGATCTTGCGCTCGCGCAGCAGTTCAAAGTTGGGCACTACCACCGCATGCAGCCGCTCTGACGTCGGATCTCCCGGGCGCACCTCCAGTGCCATCACACAAATCTCTTTCACGTACTGCGCCTGCAGGTAGTGCACCTCGATCTCCTCGGGATACACATTTTTTCCGTTGGCGAGAACGATGATTTCCTTGCGCCGCCCGGTGATGAACAAATTGCCAGCGGAATCGAAGTAGCCCAGATCGCCGGTGTAAAGCCAGAGGTCACGAAGCACCTCGGCCGTGGCCTCGGGACGATTCCAATACCCCTTCATCACGATCGCGCCCCGGATCGCAATTTCACCCACCGGCGGCGCGCCGTCTTCCACCGGTTGAGGGTCTACAATTCTAGCTTCGACTCCGGGAAAAGGCCGTCCAACCGAACCAAATACGACGTGCCCCGGAGGATTGATGAAAGCACCGCCCGTGGTTTCGGTCAGGCCGTACGCATTCAAGACGTCGATGCCAAAAGAGTAGAAATCGCGGGCGATGGCAGGATCGAATCGCGAACCGCCAGTCACCAGATAACGCATGCGCGCGCCCAGAGTGGCGTGAATCTTACCGAAGAAAAGTTTGCCCGCGTTAATTCCGACTCGGCGCATTCCACGGTTGAACGCCATCAGCGCGCGCACCAACCGCAGCGTGAACTTGCCGCGTTTGTGCAGTTCCTTGAAAATGCGCTCATGAATCAGGTAGAAAAACTGAGGCACAACGCAAAACGTGGTGATGTCGCGCTCCTGCAAAGCGCGCAACAATTCGGTGGTGTTCAGCGTCTCTAGGTACACGACGCGCGCCCCGTTGAATAGAGGCAGGAAAAGATTGGCCATCTGCGCGAGCACGTGAAACATGGGGAGAATTCCGAGCAGGGCATCGGTGGGGCCAATCTTCATCACTGCGAGCACCGAATTCGCCTCGCCGACAAGGTTGGCGTGGGTAAGCATGACGCCCTTCGGATCCGCCGTGGTGCCCGAGGTGTAAAGCAGCGCCGCTAGATCGCTCTCAGCGGGAACGATGGGTTGAAAGCCAGCCGGGCCTGCGGCGAAGATGGAATCGAGGTCGGCAGCGAGAGCCTCTGTGCCTAGCGGCGTCAAACCGTGGGTGCCCCACTCATCGCGTTCTGTGCGATAAGTGGGATTCGGTGCTGTCGCGCTGGTTTCAACCCGCTCGGCCGCCGCCGAAGTCATCACCAGACTTACGTTGAGCCCGCCGACCGCATCCATCGCAACCGGAAGATGCTTGACGTCGCAGAACAACAGTGAAGCTCCGCTGTCGATCAGCAACTTCTTTACCTGGTCTGCGTGGAACGCGGTGTCGAGCGGAACGGCCGTTCGGCCGGCGGCGATGATCCCTAGATACGCGGCCACCCACCGCGGATGATTCGCCGCCAGAATCGCCACGCGCGCATCTCGCGGAACCCGCGTCGAAAGCCAGTGCGCGACGCTCTCCGACATGCGGGTGAGTTCCGCAAAGGTGACTCGCTCAACCGTCTGCTGCCGCTGAATCTCAAGGGCAATGTTGTCGGGAAACTTTCGGGCCGATTCCTGGAAACGCTGATAGAAGGCGGGCATGTCCGAAGTGAATATACTAAAGACGGCTCGGGAAAACTAGGAACTGCGGCGATCTTACATTGGTATTTGTCAGCCGCTGCGAAGGCGAAGCCAGTCAGCCAAGACCGATTCCATCCCTCCCGCATCTAATGTGCTAGGCTTTAAGTCATAGCTTGGGACGCGTGTCCTCCGAAGGGTTTCTGTTTTGATCAACACATTGCTGGGCAAGATTTTCGGGACAAAGAACGAGCGCGAGGTCAAGCGCCTGCTGCCTCGGGTGGAGGCTATCAACGCGCTCGAACCGGAGATCGAGAAGCTCTCCGACGACCAACTCCGCGCCAAGACTGAGGAGTTTCGCGCCCGCATTCAGGAGCGTCTCAGTTCGATCGCCGACCAGCCGGAAGCGAATCATGATTCCACGGATACCGATCTCCAGAACAGTGATCTCCGGAATAGCGACCGCCAAAAGGAAATCGACGCGGAACGCAACGAAGTGCTCAAGGGCGTTCTCGACGAACTGCTGGAGGAAGCGTTTGCCGTGGTCCGCGAAGCCGGACGGCGCGTGCTCAATATGCGGCACTTCGACGTGCAGTTGATCGGCGGCATGGTTCTGCATCAAGGCACGATCGCTGAGATGAAGACGGGCGAGGGCAAAACGCTGGTGGCCACGCTTCCGGTATATCTGAACGCGCTGAGCGGACGCGGCGTGCACGTGGTCACGGTCAATGATTATCTGGCCAAGCGCGACTCCGAATGGATGGGCAAGCTCTACGGCTTTCTCGGCCTGACGGTGGGAGTGATTGTCCACGACCTTGACGACGCGGAGCGCCGCGCCGCCTACGCCGCCGACGTGACTTACGGCACCAACAACGAATTCGGTTTCGACTATCTGCGCGACAACATGAAGTTCGACCTGCGCGATTGCGTGCAGCGCGTGCACAACTTCGCGATTGTCGACGAAGTCGATTCCATCCTGATCGACGAAGCCCGCACGCCGCTGATTATTTCGGGTGCGAGCGAAGAATCCACCGACAAGTATTACAAAGTCAATCGCATCATCCCCAAGCTGGAAAAGGGCGAAGAAATCGATACGCAGCCCGGCGAACCGAAAATCATGACCGGAGACTATGTGGTCGACGAAAAACACCGCAACGTCACGGTCAGCGACGACGGCTGGGTAAAAGTTGAAAAGCTGCTGGGCATCGGCAACATCGCCGACCCGGAAAACTGGGCGTTGAAGCATCACGTCGAAACCGCCGTCAAAGCGCACGCGCTTTACAAGCGAGATGTCGAGTACGTGGTCAAAGACGGCGAAGTGCTGATCGTGGACGAGTTCACCGGGCGCCTGATGCCAGGCCGCCGCTGGTCCGACGGGCTGCACCAGGCGATTGAGGCTAAAGAGAACGTGAAGATCGAGCGCGAGAACCAAACGCTCGCCACCATCACCTTCCAGAATTATTTCCGCATGTATAAAAAGCTGGCGGGCATGACGGGGACGGCGGAAACCGAAGCGCCGGAATTCGACAAGATCTACCGGCTTGAAGTCATTGTCATTCCGACCAATCGCACGCTGCTGCGACAAGAGAATCCGGACATCGTTTACCGCACGGAGAAAGAAAAATATTTCGCGGCCGCCGACGAAATTCAAAGACTGCACGATAGCGGCCAGCCAGTGCTAGTGGGCACGGTTTCCATCGAAAAGTCGGAGCGGCTTTCTGAGTTGCTGAAGAAGAAGGGAATCAAGCACGTCGTCTTGAATGCGAAGTATCACGAGCGCGAAGCGGAAATTGTCGCGCAGGCCGGACGCAAAGGCATGGTAACGATCGCCACTAACATGGCCGGCCGCGGCACCGACATTCTGCTGGGCGGCAATCCCGAATTCATGGCCAAGCAGGAATGCGTGAAGAAGGGAATCGCGCAGCCGATCCGCGCCGCGCAAGGCAAGATTGAAGCTGAGGCCGGCGATCCCAACCGCACCGTTTGGTACTACGCCGGCAATGAGTATGCGGTTCCGACCGATCAATGGAACGAGATTTTCACGCGCCACAAAGCGGACACCGACCAGGAGCATAAGGACGTGATTGCCGCGGGCGGGCTGCACATCTTCGGCACCGAACGCCACGAAGCGCGCCGTATCGACAATCAGCTCCGGGGGCGAGCCGGCCGCCAGGGCGATCCCGGCTCCTCGCGTTTCTATCTTTCGCTTGAAGACGACCTGATGCGGATCTTCGCCAAGGAGTGGATTTCCAATCTGCTGCAACGCCTTGGCATGGAAGAAGGTGTTCCCATCGAATCGCGCATGATCACGCGCCGAATCGAAGCCGCGCAGAAGGCCGTCGAAGGCCAGAACTTCGAAGCCCGCAAACACCTGCTTGAGTATGACGACGTCATGAACAAGCAGCGCACAGCGGTCTACGGTCTGCGCCGCCGCCTGCTGGAAGGGCTCGATCAGAAAGATCTGATCGTCGAAGACTACGTCTCCGGAATTCTCGGCGATATCCTCGAACGGCACTGTCCACCGAAAGAGCACGTAGACAACTGGGACCTCAAAGCTCTGAAAGACGCGATCTTCACGCACTTTGGCGTCGACATCTACGCCGAGGGCCTCAAGCCTGAGCACATGAATCGCCAGGAATTGGGCGACTCGATCTTTGACAAACTCAAAGAGCGCTATGACGCGAAAGAAGCGGTGATCGGCGCCGAGGCCATGCGTTATCACGAGCGCATGATCATGCTGAGCGTGATTGACGGGCAGTGGAAAGATCATCTGCTCTCCATGGATCACCTGAAAGAGGGCATCAACCTGCGCGGCTACGGGCAGCATGATCCGCTGGTCGAGTACACGCGCGAGTCCTACGACATGTTCGAAGAGATGATGCAGCGCTTCCAGGA
>DATFZT010000001.1:0-6409 GCA_035314185.1 Terriglobales bacterium | reverse complement strand
GGCGTCGCCATGGACGACGCCACCACCGAAGACATCGCCAAATTCGCCAAGGAAATGGGCGTCAACTACCCCATTCTGCTCGGCACAGAGTCCGTCGGACAGAGCTACGGCGGCGTCAATGCGCTGCCCACCACGTTTTTCGTGGATCGCGACGGCAAGATCATAGCCCGTGAATTCGGCCTGCAGAGCCGCAGCGTCTTCGTCGACCATATCAAAAGGGCGCTAAGCCAGGGCCAGTCGGTACAGGCTCAGAAGTAACTACGAGCCGCACCTGAACTGGGTTACTCTAGAGCTTGGTTACTCTGGAGTTGGAGTACTCTGCATCCAATGAAAATCCTTCTCGCCAGCGCTCTTGTCTTGCTCTCCGCGTGGGCCTCGGCGCAGGACGAGGTCGGCCCGCAAGGTCCTGCCGTGAAGATGGCGCCCGCTCCGGTTGTGACTGCCATACAGGGAAAACCGGCGACCGTCCCGCTCTCATTCCGGGTCACCCGCGGATACCACATCAATTCTAACCAGCCGAAGTCTGAGTTCCTGATTCCCACCGTGCTCAAGGTGGAAGCGACCACCGACATTGTCATCGGCAAGACTACTTACCCCGGTGGCCAGGATATGAGTTTTGCTTTCGCTCCCGACGAAAAGCTCAATGTCTACACCGGAGATTTCAAAGTCGACGTGTTGGTAAGGCCTCTGCACTCGGTGCAGCCCGGCAAGTATATTGTTCGTGGAACTTTAAAATACCAGGCCTGTGATAACTCGGCCTGTTATCCACCAAAACAGTTGCCGGTCAGCTTCGATGTGAAGATCGCAAAGGCTCCGCCACCGCCGAGAAGTAACCCCGCCCAGAGTCCGCACGCGCACTAGGTCGCGTAGAAACGGCCGCCCCGGCTAAGCGAAGCTCGGCAGCCTGCCTGTGGTCACAGCAACTCTCCATTCAAAGCACACTCGATCGCGCCTGATCCAGTTGACGCTTCAGCGTGTCAATCTGCACCTGTAGAAGGTTGCGTATGGAAAGCATCCCCAGCAACTGACCGTCATCATCGACGATCGGCAAGTGCCGGTAGTGGCGCTCCACCATCGTGGCCAGGGCCTCGCCCGCAGTGGTAGCACGTGTCGCCATCTCGACCGGCGCCGTCATGACTTCGCGAACCGAGGTGGTTCGCGGGTCGTGCTCACCCAGTGACAACCGGTGCAGCACATCTCGTTCCGTAAAAATGCCGGCGACGCGATGGTTTTCGTCAATTACGGCAACCGCTCCCACATTTCGATCCAGCATCGTCCGGATCGCCTGCTCGGCGGTCGCGTCCACCGGAACTGTTGCCGTTTCCCAATCACACATTTCCAGAATGTTCATCGCTCACCTTCTTGGCCCCGCCCGATCCTTCAGGACTTCGCCCTTCAATACTAGATCGTTCTTGAATATCTTGCCGTCCTTCATGACAAAACCGGAGATTGCGGTGAGGCCTTCAATTTTCGGCTGATCGTTCTGGAATGATTTCCGGAAAGGCTGGATTGTACTCCTCAGGCAACCGCGATCCGGCAAACTTTCTGGGTCAAGTCACCAGGCAGGAGCGCCAATCTGGCGCGGAATGCGTAGAACGAATCCGGCAGGACCAACCTCGCCTTCGCTGAACAACAGCGACGCTCCCGCGCCTTCGATCACACGGCTCGCGATCGCAAGCCGCACCCTGCGCAAGGTTGTTACTGCTGCTGGAATTGACGCGGCCTCGGCGCGCCTGGCTGGCGGCCTCGGCGCGCTCTGTTCCATCTCGCGAAGATTCGGCTCGCGAAAATCCATCTCGCGAAAGCCGGGTTCGCCTTCAGCCCGCAGCACTGCTCCGGCCGGGCCCTCGCCCAGCAGAAGCATCACTCTACCGCTCGCCGGTTGCGCTTCGATCATCGCCGCAATCAAGTACTGCAAAGCCAGCCGCAACCGCAATTCCGGCACCGGCATCTTCGCCGCGCATGTACCCACCAGGCATAACCGCACCCCGCGCACCGCCGCGATCGACGACAGTTCGTCGACCACGCTCCGCAAGGTCGACGCCGGCGCGGCCAGACTCCCTCCCGGCCCGGACTGATCGGCGTCCAGATACTCCCGCATCAACTGGATCATGCCAATGACTCTTTCGGTCTGTTGCAGAGCCACTGAGACGCTCTCCTGCTGTTGTTCCCTGACGTCGTCGAGAGAAAGTTCGAGAGAGCACCGCAGGCTGGTGAGCGGCTGGCTCAGCGAGTGCAGCAATTCGCCGAGCACATCGGGATCCCCCGGCAGCTTTAGAAAATGTGAACTCGCGCTCATACCGATGCCCCGTTGGCGCTCATCTGATACCCCACCCCTCGAACCGTTTGAATCAAACATGGCGTGAAGCCGTCGTCCACCTTGCGCCGCAGGTAGTTGATGTAAACATCCACCACATTGGTGGTGGAATCAAAGGTCAGGTTCCAGACGTGTTCAATGATCATCGCCCGCGTCAGCCGGCGCCCGGCATTGCGCATCAGGTATTCGAGCAATGCAAATTCCTTGACCGTCAATTCAATGTGCCGCCCGGCGCGCTCCACTTTGCGCTCCACGCGGTCCAAACACAGATCGCGGACGGTGAGCACGGATTCTGACGGCAGGTGACTGCGCCGCAGCAACGCCCGCGCCCGCGCCGACAGTTCAAGATACGAAAAAGGTTTCACCAGATAATCGTCCGCGCCCAAATCCAGGCACTGCACCCGATCCTCGATCCGGCTGCGCGCGGTCAGAATCATCACCGGCAAGTTAGCCTTGCGCTGCCGCAAACTTCTCAGAACCGACAACCCGTCAACCCCCGGCAGGTTGAGGTCAAGCACCACCAGGTCGTAGTCGAACTCCATCGCCATCGCGCGGCCCTGATTCCCCTCGTGGGCAACATCCACGGCATGATGTTCTGCTTCCAGCCCTTTGCGGATAAAGCTAGACAGCGCCGCGTCGTCTTCCACAATAAGAATTCTCATGAGCGTTTTCTAAGTCGATGAACTCTGAACCGATTCTCGACTGACCCGCTGCCGCGCACAAGATAACCAGCCCGTACAAATGGACGTACTTCAAGGTGTTGAAAGAGAAAGTTGCAAAACAGATTGGAATCGTGTGGTGAGCCTTGTATGGGGACGGGCGCCCCGCCCGTCCAAGCGGGGCGCAGCCCCGCTTCTGCACTGGACCCGTTGGAGACTCTACATCAGAGTTACGCGCCGAGCGCCGACCGAATCGCTCCGACGATCGATTCCCCAATCCGATCCATATGTTCCTTCGACTCGGCTTCAATCATCACCCGCGCCAGCGCCTCCGTGCCTGAGTAGCGCACAACCACGCGGCCGTTGCCATCGAGTTCCCGTTCAGCCGCCGCAATTGCCGCCTGCACTGTCGGAATCTCCGCGAAAGGAGTTTTGTTTCGCACCCGCACGTTGCGAATAATCTGCGGAAACACCTTCAGATCGCCCACTAAATCGGCCAAAGGCTTGCCCGTCCGCACCATAATTTCCAGCACCCGGAGCGCGGTGAGCAGCCCGTCGCCAGTGGTCGCCTCCCCATCGCGAAACAGGATGTGGCCCGATTGTTCGCCGCCGAGCGTAGCTCCAACGCGCTGCATTTCTTCGAGCACGTACTTGTCGCCGACATTGGCCCGCAGCATCCGAATGCCAGATCGCTTGAGCGCTAACTCCAATCCCATATTGGACATGGCCGTCGCTACCACGGTGGCATTGGCGAGCACGCCGCGCGACTGCATTTGACGCGCCACCAGCAGCAGAACCGCATCCCCATTTACCACTCGTCCATTGGCGTCGCAAAAAAGAGCGCGGTCGGCATCGCCGTCAAAAGTAACGCCCGCATCGAAGCGTCCTTGGCTTTTCGCGACAACGTCGGCGGCTGAGTTCTCGTATACAAAGCGGGCCACCACTTCCGGATGCAGCGCGCCGCAATTCTCGTTGATGTTCTCTCCATCCGGCGCGCAATGTAGAAAAGTCGTCTTGATCTTGAGCGCCCCGAACAGCCCCGGAGCTTCCGCCGCCGCCGCGCCATTGGCGCAATCGACCGCCACGCGAAGTCCGCTCAAGTCCGTGGAAACAGAGCCCGCGAGCCAGTGAACGTAAGTCTGGCGCAGGCCTTCCGCGCCGGGAAGGCTCGAAATCGCTGGAGTAGAATCCGCCGCCGCAACCGCATCTGCATCCTGCAACAGCGCGAAAATCTCCTTTTCAATCGCCAGTTCGCGGGCGTCCGGCAGCTTGTAGCCATCGCCGGAAAAAACTTTGATCCCGTTATCGGTCCACGGATTGTGCGAAGCCGAAATCACCACTCCGGCATCGAACCTTTGCGAGCGCGCCAGGAACGCGACGCCCGGCGTGGTAATCACGCCCGCACTGCAAGTTTCCACGCCCACCGACGCCAGCCCCTGCAAAAATCGATCCGCAATCCAGCGGCTCGAGACGCGCGTGTCCTGTCCAATTACCACCCGCGCCTTGGCATTGACCCGCACCAGATCGTGCCCCAGCGCCCGCCCAATCCAATAAACACTGTCGCGCGTCAGCGGGAATTCGCCCGCCACGCCACGAATCCCGTCCGTACCAAAAAGTTGTCTGGTTTGCGTCATGAATCAGTCGTTAGTCGTCCGTCTTTGGTCGTTCGCGGTTCCGTTGTCCGCTTAAAACCCGCGAACGACTATCGACCAACGACCACCGACTGTCTTATTTCTTGTCTCCCGAACCCTCCATGATAACCGTCACTCGAATCGGGGTGGGGTGCACAACTTGGATCAGAGGATCGGGGACATAGGCCTGCGTCACCGAAGAATATCGCGCCATGGCTCCGCTAACGTCTACCGGATCGGTGGTGGCGGCCTCCACCGCATCGACGCGGCGCTGAGGCCCAGTGATCACGACCGTCGGCGGATCGGCGGTCACCTGCGCCACGCGCATGCCGCTCGCAAAATTTCCCGTCACACGTGGTCGCACTTCGACAACGCGGGTCGCGCGATTGTCAAAGGAGAGATGGAACTGCCCGGGGATGATCTGCACCACTTCCAGATCCTGCGGCACATGAACCTCCCGCCCGGTCAAATCGAAAGTCTGTTCTCCTGGCCGCACGTTGGTCAGGTCAATCTCCGCACGCACATCCCCCGCCTGCAGGCGATGAATCACTCGCTCCGGTCCCCGTATCCTGATCTGCGCCTCGGTAAAGTTGGCGGAATCGATCTCCAGATTGCCGGGAAGGTTTCGGAACTCGATGGGAACTCTCATTTCGACTTCAGCGACGGGATCGCGCGCCACCACCATCCACAGGCCGATCGCGAGCAACAGGGAAACCAGTTTGAGTCCGATATTCTGCGCGAACATGCGCTGCACGAAGCCCGGCATCGTCAGCTGTCCCTTCCGGGGCGCACCCCGGCATCCTGCCTGCGAGCGAGCGAACTGGGCGGCTCCTCTTCGATGAAGGCTTCCTCCACCGGACTCGGCAGCGTAGGCGCGGGAGCGTAACGGCTCAGCAGAGCGCTCAACCGCTCACGCAGACGCTCCACCGTCAACTCGCGCTCAATACTACCCGCCACCGCAAGGCTGATCGTCCCCGTCTCTTCGGAAATAATGACTGCGACCGCGTCGGTTTCCTCCGTGATCCCGATAGCTGCACGATGACGCGTCCCCAGTTGCGTCGAGAGCACAGGGTTCATGGACAGCGGCAGAAAACAAGCGGCGGCCGCAATGCGGTCCCGCTGCACAATCACGGCGCCGTCATGCAAGGGAGCGCTCGGACGAAATACCGTGGCCAGCAGGTCGTACGATAGACGGGCATCGAGCGCAACGCCGCTTTCGATGTAAGTGCGCAGCCCAATCTCGCGCTCGATCACGATCAGCGCGCCCGTCTGGTTTTGCGAAAAAAGATTGGCCGCCAAAACAATGTCGTCGTAAACGTCGGCCACCGAACTTGAAGACCGCATCAGCGAAATGCGGCTCCCGAGATTTGCCAGCGCATGGCGGATCTCCGACTGGAAAACAACAATCAGCGCGAACACAACGTATGGCAGCAGCGTGCTGAGCAGCCAGTTTAGCGTCCGCAATTCCCCGAGTTGTGCGAAATAGAAAGCCAATCCCAGCGTGGCCACCCCGACCAGCATCGGCGCAGCCCGCGTGCCCCGCACTAGAACCAGAAACTGGTAGATCAGAATCGCGACCAGCACGACGTCCAAAATCGAAATGACCGAGATCGCCGAGATGTGCGACCAGACCTGCGACAGCGTCACGTCAGCCTCACGTCGATATTTGAGTCCAAAGTTGAATTGGCCTTTATTCTAATGCAGTGCGCCTAATGCAGGTCATTTAATGCCGCTCTTTATAATGCAAATCTTCGGCTTCCGTCACGCGCGCTCGGTCGCGGTCACGCGGGCACGAACCCGTC